>CBIHRR010000056.1:0-13078 GCA_966212495.1 uncultured Gammaproteobacteria bacterium | reverse complement strand
GCCGCCCGGACCTGCGCTGGCCGATCCCGCCGCAGGTCGCGCGCCTGCTGCCGGGCCAGCGCATCGAAGCGGTGCGCCGGCGCGCGAAATACCTGCTGCTCGACACCGAGGCCGGCAGCGCCCTGCTCCACCTGGGCATGTCCGGCAGCCTGCGGGTGCTGCCGGCGCGCACGCCGGTGACGGCGCACGACCACGTCGATTTCGCGCTGGAACCCGTGCGCGGCAGCGGCGGCGCGCGGGTGCTGCGCTTCAACGACCCGCGCCGCTTCGGCAGCCTGCTGTGGCAGCCGCCGGGCACCACGCACGCGCTGCTCCGGGACCTGGGCCCCGAGCCCCTGTCGGAGGCCTTCGACGGGGATGACCTGTACGCCCGCAGCCGCGGCCGCAAGGCGCCGGTCAAGGTCTTCCTCATGGACCAGAAGATCGTGGTCGGCGTCGGCAACATCTACGCCGCCGAGGCGCTGTTCGCCGCCGGCATCTCGCCCCTGCGCCCGGCCGGGCAGGTCTCGCTGGCGCGGTACCGCGCCCTCGCCGCCGCGGTGAAGGCGATCCTCGCGGCGGCGATCGCGCGCGGGGGCACGACGCTGCGCGACTTCATCAGCCCCGACGGCGCCCCGGGCTACTTCGAGCAGGAACTGGCCGCCTACGGCCGCGGCGGCGAGCCCTGCCCGCGCTGCGGGCGGGCGCTGAAATCGGCGGCCATCGGCCAGCGCGCGACGGCCTGGTGCGGCCACTGCCAGCGCTGAGCGCCGGCCAGGAACGCGGAACCAGCCGCCAACCGGTCATCCCGAAGGGCTATATTGGCCGCGTTTCGGGGAACAAGACCTTGGCAGAGACCGCCGACATCACCTTGTGGCTGGACGCCGCACGCGAGGGCGACCGGGGCGCGCTCGACCGCGTCCTCGCCACGCTGTACCAGGAGCTGCACGCGATGGCCCGGCGCCAGCTCGCCGGCCAGCTCGGGCACACGCTGGACGCGACGGCGCTGGTCCACGAGGCCTACCTGAAGCTGGTCGGCCGCAACGCCGCCCGGTTCGACGACCGCGCCCACTTCTTCGCCTACGCCGCCTCGGCGATGCGCAGCGTGGTCGTGGATTACGCGCGCCAGCGCCTCGCGCAGAAGCGCGGCGGCGACCTGCACCGCGTCGCGGAACTGCCCGAGGACCTCGAGGGCGGCCTGCGCCTGGACGAGGACACGCTCGGCCTGGACGCCGCGCTGACCCGCCTCGCCGCCGTCGATCCGCGCCTGGCGCAGGTCGTGGAGCTGCGTTACTTCACCGGACTGTCCGAACTGGAGATCGCCGCGCTGCTCAAGCGTTCCGAGCGCAGCATCCGTCGCGACTGGCAGAAGGCGCGCATGTTCCTGCTCGCCTCGCTGCAGGAACCCTGACCGGCGCCGCGCGCATGGACGCCGAACGCTGGCGCACCCTGTCGCCGCTGCTCGACGCGCTGCTCGAACTGGACCCCGCCACGCGCGAACGCAGCCTGGCGATGATGCGCCAGGACGATCCGGTGCTCGGCCGCGAACTCGCCGCGCTGCTCGCGCTGGAAGACGCGAACGCCGACTTCCTCGCCGAGCCGCTGGTCGCGCCGCCGCCCGGGCCCCGACCGGGCACGCTGGTCGGCCCGTACCGGCTGGAACGGCTGATCGGCGAAGGCGGCATGGGCCAGGTCTGGCTCGCCGGCCGCGCCGACGGCCTGTACCAGCGGCGCGTCGCGCTGAAGCTGCTGCGTCCGGGGCTGGCCGATCCGAACCTGCAATTGCGCTTCGTGCGCGAACGCCAGATCCTCGCGCGGCTCGCGCACCCGCACATCGCGCGCCTGCTCGATGCCGGCATCAGCGGCGACGGCCAGCCCTACCTCGCGCTGGAATACGTCGAGGGCGACCCGATCACCGACTGGTGCCGCGTCCGCAACCTGTCGCTCGACGCGCGCCTGCGCCTGTTCCTGCAGACCTGCGACGCGGTCAGCCACGCGCACGCCAACCTGATCGTGCACCGCGACCTGAAGCCGTCGAACATCATGGTGACGCCGCACGAGGAAGTGCGGCTGCTCGACTTCGGCATCGCCAAGCTGCTCGACACCGCGGACCTCGCGCCGGACCACACCGGCACCGGCACCGGCCTGCGCGCGTTCACCCTGCACTACGCCGCGCCCGAGCAGGTGCGCGGCGAGCCCGTCACCACCATGACCGACGTGTACGCGCTCGGCGTGGTGCTGCACGAACTGCTGACCGGCAGCCGGCCCTACGCGCCCAAGCGCGGCACCGACGCCGCGTTCGAGGAAGAGATCGTCGCGGGCGAGCCGACCCGGCCCTCGCACGCGCTGCTGCGCGCCGGCGGCCACGTCGACGAATCGGTGCGCGAGCGCGCGCTGCGCCGGCGGCTGGGCCGCACGCTGGCCGGCGACCTCGACAACATCGTGCTGAAGGCGCTGGCCAAGCGCCCCGAGCAACGCTATCCATCCGTCGAGGCGCTGGCGCTCGACATCGGGCGCTATCGCGCCGGCAAGCCCGTATTCGCGCGGCCGCAGAACGTCGGGTACCGCATGCGCAAATACGCCTGGCGACACCGCTGGGCGCTGACGGCGACGTTGCTGGTCGCGGCGGTGATGTCGACGTCGTTCGTGCTGGTGGCGTGGCAGGCGCGGCAGGCGGTACGCGAGGCGAGCCGCGCGCAGGCCCTGCAGGATTTCGTGATCGGCCTGTTCGAGCGTTCCGGCGGCGGCGGCGCCGGCGCGCCGCTGGACGTGCGCGCACTGCTCGACGGAGGCCTGCGCCGCGGCGAGCGCGAACTCGCGCACCAGCCGGTGGCGCGCGCCGAACTCACCGGCGTGGTCGCGCGGCTGCGCCTTGGCATGGGCGACTACCGCCCGGCGCTGGCGCTGCTGCAGCAGCAGGCGGCGCTGGTCGCGAAGCTCGGAAGCGACGCGCCGCCGAGCCTGCGCCTGGAATCGGCCACCGAGCGCGGCCGCGCCCGGCTGGCGCTCGGCGACGACGCCGCCTGCATCGTGGAACTCGCGCCCGTCGGGCTGCTCGCGCAGCGCGAGCAGCGGCAATTGCCGGTGCAGGTCGCCGACTACTGGTCGCAGCTGGGCGCGTGCCGGCGCGCCGCCGGCCAGGGCGAGAAGGCGCGGCCGCTGTTCCAGCGCGCGCTCGCGCTGCGCCGCGACACCATCGGCGATGCCGCCGGCACCGTGCAGAGCCTGGCCGACCTGGCCGGGCTGCGCGCCGACGCGGGGCAATACGCGCAGGCCCGGGACGACTATCGCGCCGCGTTGCGCCAGCTGCGCGCCAACGTCGGCGCGCGCCACCCGCTCGCAGTCGGCCTGCTGCAGAGCCTGTGCGTGGTCCAGCGCAGCCTCGGCGATACCGTCGGCGCGGAGCGCGACTGCAACAACGCGCTGTCGCTCTCGCGCGAACTGCACGGCGAGGACCATCCGGCGACCGTCGCCGCGCGCCGGGTGCTGGCGAGCATGCAGATCGAGATCGGGCATTACGCCGAAGCCGCGCAGGCCCTCGCCGCGACGCGCGCCTGGACCGCGGCCCATGCCGGCCCGGGCCATCCGGACGTCGCCGACGACGAGGACGGCCTCGCCCGAATCGCCGGGGCGCGCGGCCGCCCCGACGATGGGCTCGCGCACCTCGACGCGGCCGTGGCGCGCCTGCATGGGCGCGGCGACGCGACCGCGGTCGCCGAACTGCTGTCGCACAAGGCCATCGTGCTGCACGAACTGGGGCGCGACGCCGAAGCGCGGCCGATGCTCGAGACGGCGCGCCGGATCCGCGTGGCGCTGCATGGCGACACGCACCCGCGGGTCGGCGAGATCGACACCCAGCTGGGCCAGGCCGATGCGGCGCTCGGCGCCGGCGAGCGCGCGCTGGCGGAACTGCGCGCCGGGGACCGCGTCGCGCGCGCGACGCTGGGGCCGTCGCATCCGGCGGCGCTGCGCGCGCAGCTCGCGCTGGCCCGCTTCCAGGCCGCGCGGGGCGACCAGGAAGCGCTCGCGACGCTGGATGCGCTGGCGGCGATGCGCGCGCCGCGCGAGATCGGCGTGCGCAAGGTCACGTGGCTCGCGGCGGCCAGCGCGGCCGCGGACCGCTGCCGCGGCCCCGGCGTGGCGCGCGCGCAGGCGACGTTCCGGGTGGTCTCGGCGGAAATCCGCAACGCCCTGCCCCAGGGCAGCGCCGTCGCGCGCGAAGTGGCTTCCCTCGCGGCAGGCTGCCGCTAGGCCGCGTGCCTAGAGCAGCGGCGCCTGCAGCGGTTCGATCCCCGCCTCGCCGCGCATGATCCGCTTGAACTCCGCGCGCGACACCGACACGTAGCGCTCGTTGCCGCCGATCTCCACCTGCGGGCCGTCCTGCATCGCGCGCCCCTTCGCATCCACGCGCACCGTCATCGTCGCCTTGCTGCCGGTGTGGCAGATCGTCTTGATCTCCTGCAGCTCGTCGGCCCAGGCCAGCAGGTACTGGCTGCCCTCGAACAGCTCGCCGCGGAAATCGGTGCGCAGGCCGTAGCAAAGCACCGGGATCTTCATCGAATCGACGATCTCGGTGAGTTGCCAGACCTGCGGCTTGGTCAGGAACTGCGCCTCGTCGATCAGCACGCAGTGCAGCGCCCCGTGGTGCTCCACGCTGTTGCGCACCATGCGCTCGAGGTCGTCGTCGCGCCCGAACGGCGTGCCGTCGGCGCGCAGGCCGATCCGCGACGCCACCGTGCCGCTGCCGTCGCGATGGTCGAGCCGCGGCGTCAGGATCGCCACGCGCATCCCGCGCTCACGGTAGTTGTGCGCCGATTGCAGCAGCGTCGTGGTCTTGCCCGCGTTCATCGCGGAGTAGTAGAAGTAGAGTTTGGCCATGGGGACGAGGGCGGGAACGGGGAACCGGGAACGGGGAACTGGACCACGCTGCGAACCGGTGACGCGCGGTCGTTGCCTGTGATCTTACAATTGCCGGCGGGCTCCAAGGCGCCTGGCACTGCAGTTCCCCGTTCCCCGTTCCCGGTTCCCGCCCCCATGAGCCTCAACCCCCCGCAGCGCCAGGCCGTGCTCCACGTCGACGGGCCGATGCTCGTGCTTGCCGGCGCCGGCAGCGGCAAGACGCGGGTGATCGTGGAGAAGATCGCGCACCTGGTCGCGAGCGGGCGGATGCCTGCCAGGCGCATCGCGGCGATCACGTTCACCAACAAGTCCGCGCGGGAGATGAAGGAGCGCGTCGCGCGCAGGATCAAGGGCGAGGCGGCCGAGGGGCTCACCGTCTGCACCTTCCACGCGCTGGGCCTGCGCATCCTGCAGGTCGAGCACGCGAAGCTGGGGCTGCGGCGCGGCTTCTCGATCTTCGATTCGGAGGACACCGCCGGCCAGTTCAAGGACCTGATGCCGCCCGGCACCAAGCCGGACGCGATCGACGCGATGCGCCAGCTCGTGTCGCGCGCGAAGAATGCCTGCCTCGATCCCGGGGCGGCGACGGCCGCCGCGGGCGGCACGCGCGAGCGCGAGGCCGCGTTGCTCTACAAGCGCTACCAGCAGCGGCTGGCGGCGTTCAACGCGGTGGATTTCGACGACCTGATCCGGCTGCCGGTGCAGCTGCTCGAAAGCGATGCCGAGGCCGTCGCCGGCTGGCGCGAGCGCATCGGCTACCTGCTGGTCGACGAGTGCCAGGACACGAACGACGCGCAGTACCGCCTGCTGAAGGCGATCGCGGGCCCGCGCGGCCTGTTCACCTGCGTGGGCGACGACGACCAGTCGATCTACGCCTGGCGCGGCGCGAACCCGGACAACCTGCTGCAGCTCGGCGCCGACTACCCGGACCTGCGCATCGTGAAGCTCGAGCAGAACTACCGCTGCAGCAACCGCGTGCTCCGCGCCGCCAATGCGCTGATCGCCAACAACCCGCACGAGCACCCGAAGACGCTGTGGAGCGGCAATCCCGACGGCGACCGGATCCGCGTGTGGGAATGCAAGGACGGCGCGCACGAGGCGGAGAAGGTCGCCGCCGAGATCCAGTTCCTGGCGCAGAAGCATGCGAGCACCGGCGGCGGCGCGGCCTGGAGCGATTTCTGCATCCTGTTCCGCGGCAACCACCAGTCGCGGCCGCTGGAAAAAGCGCTGCAGCTGCTGCGCGTGCCCTACCACCTCACCGGCGGCACCGCGTTCCTGGACCGCGGCGAGGTCAAGGACGCGCTGTCGTGGCTGCGCCTGGTCGCCAATCCCGACGACGACGCGGCCTTCCTGCGCGCGGTGTCCTCGCCGTCGCGCGGCGTCGGCGGCACCACGCTGGCGAAGCTCGCCGAGCTCGCGCAGCACGCGCACTTGCCGTTGTCGCGCGCGGCCGAGTCGATCGGGCTGCTGAAGCAGCTGCCGGCGCGCTCCGGAAACGCGCTGCAGGAATTCGCCGACATCGTGCGTGGCCTGCGCGACGACGCGGGCAGGCTCGCGCCCGCCGAACTCGTGCGCAAGCTCAACGATCGCAGCGGCCTGCTGGGGGCGCTGCGCGCGCAGTGCAAGGACGAGGGGCAGTTCCAGGCGCGGCGGCGCAACCTCGACGAACTCGCCGACTGGTTCGACGGCGGGCCGGGCGGGCGCAACGCCGGCCCGGGCGAGCTCGCCGCCGCGCTCGCACTGCTCTCGCACGCCGACAAGGGCGATGCCGGCAACCAGGTGCGGCTGATGTCGCTGCACGCGGCGAAGGGCCTGGAATTCCGCTACGTGTTCATCATCGGCGTCGAGGACGGCAACCTGCCGCACGACGCGAGCATCGAGGAAGGCCGCCTCGACGAGGAACGCCGCCTGCTCTACGTCGGCATCACCCGCGCCAAGGAGGCGCTGTGGCTGTCGCATTCGCGCGAGGCGCAGCGCTGGGGCGAACGGCAGCGGCTCGCGCCGAGCCGATTCATCGACGAGCTGCCCGCCGCCGAGCTGCAGCGCGACGGTGCCGATCCGGTGGCCGACGCCCAGCGCAAGGCCGAGCGCGCCAGCGCCGGCTTCGCCGCGATCCGCGAGCTGCTCGGTTCATAGCGGCGTCGCGCGCTGCCGGTAAACTCGGCGGATCGTCCGACCGGAGCTCCGCGATGCGCGCCCTGCCTGCCCTCACCCTGCTCGCCACCGTGCTGCTCGCCGGTTGCGCGACCGTCGCCGCCGGCGGCGACGCCCCGGCGACCGCCGCCAGCGCAGGCGCGTCCGCGTCGGCCACCGGCGTTTACCGGATCGACGCGCCGCCGCCGAACGACGGCCTCAACGCGACCGCCTGGTACCAGACCTCGGTCGAGCGGGACCTGGTGTACCTGCAAACCTATCGGGGCGCGCGCGAGCACCTGGCCGCCGCGCTCGCCGACAGGCACTGGGACGCGCTGCCGAAGGAAGACCGCAACAACGACCCGGGCACGCTGCCGCCGGCGATCATCGTGGACGTCGACGAGACCGTGCTCGACAACTCGCCCGACCAGGTCCGGCTGATCCGCGACGGCAAGGAATACAACGAGCCCGATTGGGCCAAATGGATCGAGGAGCGCGCGGCCAAGCCGCTGCCGGGCGCGGTCGCGTTCCTGCAGGCGGCCGCGGCGAAGGGCGTGACCGTCTTCTACATCAGCAACCGCCCCGCCGCGCTGAACGACGCGACCGTCGACAACCTGCGCAAGGCCGGGTTCCCGATCACCCGCGACGAGCAGTTCCTCGGCCTGGGCATGGTGGTCGACGGCTGCAAGCCGGAAGGCTCGGACAAGTCCTGCCGCCGGCAGCTGGTCGGCCGCAGCTACCGCGTGCTGATGCAGGTGGGCGACCAGGTCGGCGACTTCGTCCGTATCGCCGCCAACACGCCGGAAGGGCGACGTGCCGCCATCGCGCCCTACATGGACTGGATCGGCCAGCGCTGGTGGGCCCTGCCGAACCCGACCTACGGCTCCTGGGAACCGGCGCTGTTCAACAATGCGTGGTCGCTGCCGGCCAATGAGCGGCGCGCCGCCAAGGAAGCCGCGCTCGACGACATGCGCAGCAAATAGATCGCCTCTTTTTCTTTTTCAGGCGCCGCGCCCTGCCATGGCGCGCACGTAGTCCAGCGCCGCATCGCGCCCGTCGACCAGGTCCGCCACCGTCGGCACCCGCTCGACGTCGGGTGCCATGAAGTCGCCCCCTTCGCACGGGGGTGCGTACTGCGCCGTGGCCACGTAGGCGTCGATCCCCGAGTTCGGCAGCCGCACCTGCATCGGTTCACCGGTCAGCCGGGCGTGCGAGCCCGGCGCTTCACCGACGACGGTGCCCATGTCGAAGCACTGGAACGCCTGCGCCAGCATGAAGCCGGAGGAATAGGTGCGCGGGGACGTCAGCAGGTACACCTCGCCGTCGTACGTCCAGTCATCCGCGGGCTGCTCGTTCGCCTCCGGGCCGGCCCGCCCCACGATCCGGTCGCCTTCGACCGGATGCCTGGCCTTCAGGCCGTCCACCCATTCGCGGTAGTGCGCGTTGTTGGCCGCCAGCCAGGGCGACAGCCGCACGTCCTTGCGGTCCGCATAGCGGAACGGCTGCCGGGCGACGTGCCGCAGGATCCAGGAGCCGACCACGGAAGCGCCGCCGCCGTTGCGGCGCATGTCGAGCACGAAGACCGGATAGTGCTTGTCGCGCAGCGTCGCCATCGCCTCGTCCACCGCCCGGCGCATCCTGTCGTTCGCCTGCATCCGGTTGAGCTCGAGCACGAAGACCCGTGGCGTCAGTTCGTAGGCATCGATCGACTTCTCGCCGAACAGGGCCTCTTCCATGGCGGACTGCGCGATGCCCGGCACCTGTAGCGATTCCGGTTCCTCGCCCGGCCGCTGGACGCGCAGCGCGAAGCCGTCGCCGCCCGGATGCCGCTGCCACAGCAGCAGCGGGAACAGGCGCGCCGCGGTCGCGCGCCGGTTGGCGGCGCTGTCGCCGCTGGATGCGGCGACCAGGTCCGCGAACACGGCATCGGCAGGGCGGCCATCGATCGCGAGGATCCGCGTGCCCGGCGGCAGCGCCGCGTCCCCGTGGCTCGCGCCGACGTACAGGCCGTCGCCGATCGTGGCGACGTCGAACGGGAAGAACCGACCGCCCGCGGCGCCATAGGCCTTGTAGTCCGGCGCCTCGAAGTCGATGTCCAGGTAGGTGTGCCCATCCGCGTATCCGGCGATCACCGGATCGAGCAGGTTGCGGAATTCCCGCCGTGTCAGCGGTCGCTCGATGCCGGTCCGAAGGCGCGTCCAGGCCGCCTCCGTGTCCGCGGGTTTCGCTGCCCGGTACGGGTCCGGGTGCGATTCGAGCAACACGCGGTGGACGAGTTCGGCGTCGGCCTGCATCTGGTCGACCGTGAGCAGCTCCCCGTCGGCGTGGGCGCGCGGCGCGAAGGCCGCCAGCCCCACGAAGCAGGCCAGCAAGGGGACGGCGAGCCATGCACGCAGGGCGTGGACAGGGGGAAGCGAGGACAGCGGAGCGGCGAGCGGCATGCGGGAATCATCGGGTTCGGGGGGCATCGCATCGATGTGCGGAAAGCCCCTGGGGTTTGAACGCGGGCTGCCGACGCCGGCGCCCGGCCCGCGCCAGTTTGGTGCGCGGCCCTCGCCCGGGGCAAGATGCCGGACGTCCGGGAGGGACGCCTGCATGCGACCGACGACCTGTTCCGCTGCCCTGTTCTGCTGCGCGTTCCTGCTGGCGTTGGCGGCGTGCGGCCACGGCGGCGCCCCCGACGAGCCGCCCGCGGCGCCGCCGGCCACGGCCGCGGCCACCCGGCCCGCGCAGGCCGTGCGCCAGCTCACGGCGCACCTGCGCCGGAACGAACTCGAGGCCTTCGCCATCGAAGCGGTGCCGCCGGCGCTGCACGCGCGGCTGCAGGCCGCATGGAAGGAAGGCCGCACGCGCTGGCCGCTGGACGAGCTGCCGTTCGGGCGGCGGCTGCCGTCGATGCTGCACGCGCTGGCCGAACCCGGCTCCGAAGCGAAGCTGCAGGCCACGTTCGACCGGCAATTCGCGGGGGCGAGCGGCGACCTGCGTTCGGCGGCGATGGCGCTGGGCCAGTTCGGCACCCAGTACATCGAGAGCAAGGCCGCGCCCTACAGCGCGGACGAGCGCCAGCACTACGCGCAGCTGATCGCCGCCGCGAGCCTGTGGGCCGCGAAGGCGCCGCTGGCCGACCGCGAGCGGGCACGCGCCTCGATCGTCCAGCTCGCGGGCGCCGCGCGGCGGGTCCGGCTCGCCTCCGACGCGGACTTCCGCGCCGCCGGCATGGACGCCAGCCTGCGCCGGATGGGCCCCTTCGCCGCCGCGGCGAAACTCGTGCTGCTCCGCTACGGCCTGGACATCGACGGCGGCCTCGACGCCCTGGACGCCAGCCTGCAGCAGCAGACCGGCGACCGCGCCACCGTGCGGATGCGCTACCGCTTCGCCGGCCAGGACATCGACACCACGGTCTCCCTGCAGCGGATCCACGGCCGCTGGTACCTCTCCGATTACCTGCGCCACGCCGAGGCCGCGGTCGCCGCGCCGCTACCCGCCGCGCCCGCGACCCCCACTCGGCGATAATGCCGGCGATGCCGACCCAGTCGAACCTGCCCTTCGGGGAGCCGGAGCCGTCCGCTCCGCAGCCGCCCGCGCCGCCACCCCCGCCCGGCCCGTCCGCCCGCGCGTCCGCGCGCCCGGCCCGCCGCCCGCTGTGGGTGAAGCTGCTGGGCAAGCTGCTGGAGCCGTGGATCGGCCTGCGGGTGGAACCCGCCGCCGAGAGCCTGCAGTTCGAAGGCCCGGTCTGCTACGTGCTCGAGGATTACGGCCTGTCGAACGCGCTGATCCTGGAGCGCGCCTGCCGCGACGCCGGCCTGCCCTCGCCGCTGCGCCCGCTGGCGGGCGACCCGCTCGGCCGCAAGCGCGCCTATGTCGCGCTGTCCCGCCGCAATGCGGGCAGCACGCTGAACCGGGTCGCCGATCTCGCGACCAACAAGGCGCCGGAGCCGGTGAAGAGCCATTCGGGCTCGCTCGCGCGGCTGATCGAGGCGCACCGTGCCGATCCGTCGCTGGACGTGAAGCTGGTGCCGGTGTCGATCTTCGTCGGCCGCTCGCCGGACAAGCAGAGCGGCTGGTTCCAGGTGCTGTTCTCCGAGAACTGGGCGCTGGTCGGCCGCTTCCGCCGGCTGCTGGCGATCCTGCTCAACGGCCGCGACACGCTGGTGCAGTTCGCCGCGCCGGTGTCGGTGCGCGCGCTGCTCGAGGAAGGGCTGGAGCCCGAGCGCACGGTGCGCAAGCTCTCGCGCGTGCTGCGCACGCACTTCCACCGCATCCGCGAGGCGATCATCGGCCCCGACCTGTCGACGCGCCGGCTGCTCGTCGACAAGGTGCTGGGCGCCGAAGCCGTGCGCGAGGCGATCGCCGACCAGGCGCGCCGCGACAAGAGCAGCCTCGAGGCGGCATGGAAGAAGGCGCACGCGATCGCGTACGAGATCGCGGCCGACTATTCGCACCCGGTGGTGCGCTCGGCCTCGTTCCTGCTGACCGCGGTGTGGAACCGGATCTACCGCGGCGTGCTGGTCCACCACCTCGACCTGCTCAAGCAGGACGCGCCGGGCCGCGAGGTTGTGTACGTGCCCAGCCACCGCAGCCACATGGACTACCTGCTGCTGAGCTACCTGCTGTACACGCGGGGCGTCGTGCCGCCGCACATCGTGGCCGGCATCAACCTCAACCTGCCGGTGATCGGCACCCTGCTGCGCAAGGGCGGCGCGTTCTTCATCCGCCGCTCGATCCGCGGCAGCGCGCTGTATTCGGCGGTGTTCTCCGAATACGTCGCGCAGCTGGTCTCCGGCGGCTATTCGATCGAATACTTCATCGAGGGCGGGCGCTCGCGCACCGGCCGGCTGCTGCAGCCCAAGGGCGGCACGCTGGCGATGACCGTGCGCGCCTACCTGCGGCAACCGGTGCGGCCGGTGATGTTCCAGCCCGTCTACATCGGCTACGAGAAGCTGATGGAAGGCGACAGCTACCAGGACGAGCTGACCGGAAAGCCGAAGGAGAAGGAATCCATCTTCGGCCTGCTGCTCGGCATCCCCAAGGTGCTGCGCAGCAACTACGGCCAGGTGGTCGTGAACTTCGGCGAGCCGATCCTGCTCAACGACCTGCTCGCCACGCATGCGCCGGGCTGGGACGGCAAGCCGCTCGACGACAACGACCGCCCGGACTGGCTGTCGGCGACCGTGGACGCGGCGGCGCTGCGCATCCAGGAACACGTCAATCGCGCGGCGGACGTCAATCCGGTCAACCTGCTGGCGCTGGCGCTGCTGTCCACGCCGAAGCACGCGATGGGCGAAGCCGACCTGCTCGCGCAGATCGCCCTGTCGAAGACGCTGCTGGTGGAAGTGCCGTACGGCGACCGGGTGACCGTGACGCCGCACACGCCGGAGCAGATCGTCGCCCACGGCGAGGAAATCGGCATGCTTTCGCGCGTCGCGCACCCGCTCGGCGACGTGATCTCCGTGGACGCGAACACCGCGGTCCAGCTGAGCTATTTCCGCAACAACGTGCTGCACCTGTTCACCGCGTCGGGCTGGATCGCGTGCTGCTTCCACCACAACCGGCGCATGCCGCGCGCGTCGGTGCTGCGGCTGGGCCAGTCGATGTACCCGTTCCTGAAGGCCGAGCTGTTCCTGCCGTGGACGGACGAGGAGTTCGCCGCGCGGCTGGAGCGCACGATCGACGTGTTCCTGCGCGAGGGCCTGCTCGAGCAGGTGAACGAGGACGACGGCGGCATCCTGGCGCGCAATTCCGGCCAGAGCGACGAGGTGTTCCGCCTGCGCGCGATCGGCCACCCGCTGCAGCAGGCGTTCGAGCGCTACTACATCGCGATCTCGGTGCTGGCCAAGAACGGCCCGGGCACGCTCGGCGCCGGCGAACTCGAGAGCATGTGCCACCTCGCCGCGCAGCGCCTGAGCCTGCTGTATGCGCCGGCAGCGCCGGAATTCTTCGACAAGTCGCTGTTCCGCGGCTTCATCCAGAAGCTGAAGGAGCTGCGCCTGGTGTGGCCGGACGAGCGCAGCAAGCTGATGTTCGACGAGCGCCTGTCGGCGTGGGCGCGCGACGCGAAGGTGATCCT
>CBIHRR010000055.1:0-13099 GCA_966212495.1 uncultured Gammaproteobacteria bacterium | reverse complement strand
GCGGACTACGTGGCGGCGACCCAGCGCGTGTACCACGCGCCGGGGCAGGCGAGCTTCATCGCGTTGCCGGTGGTGGCGGTGGCGCCCTAGTCGGGGATCGTCGGTTCGACGACCTTCGCCAGCAGCACCAGCGATTCCTGCCAGCCCAGGTAGCACATCTCGACCGGGATCGCGTCGGGGATGCCTTCCTGCACGATCTTCAGGTCCGTGCCGGCGGACACCGCTGCAAGTTCGATGGTCGTGGCCATTTCGCCGGGCAGGCCGGGGTTCTCGAAGCGGTCGTTGTAGCGGATGCGCTGGCCGGGAACGAGCTCGATGTACTCGCCGCCGAAGGCATGGCTGTTGCCGCTGGAGAAGTTGGTGAAGCTCATCCGGTAGCGACCGCCGACGCGCGCGTCGAGTTCGTGCACGGTGCAGGTGAAGCCGTTGGGCGGCAGCCACTTGGCGACGGCGGCGGCGTCGAGGAAGGCGCGGTAGACGCGCTCGGGCGGGGCGGAGAGGACGCGGTGGAGGCGGACGATGCCGGGCATGGCGCTGTTCCTCGTTCAGATGGAGGACGCCAGCCTGCCACGGGTGCAACCGGCGGCGCCATCGTCGTCTCCCGGAAGGAAACCATCAGGACTGCCCCCATGCCCCGCTTGCCTGCCCTCCTGGTCAGCCTCGCGCTTGCCGCAGCGCCCGCCAGCGCGGACGCGAACCCCGCCGCCGCCGACCCCGAGCCGATGCCGGCGCCCGTCGCCGCCGCGCTGCCGGCCCAGCCGCTGCTCGTGCAGGGCCGCGACGGCCAGGATCTCAACTTCGACCTGCTGTTCGACAACCCGGGCGACACGGACCTGCAACTGGTCGGCGTGGAGGCGACCTGGTACGACCGCGCCGGCCGCTTCCTCGGGCAGCGGCGCCTGGACCGCAACGGCGACGACACGACGATGGGCATCGCCACCGTTTCCAACCGCGCGCTGCCGGCGCACGGGCGGCTGGTGCTGTTCAATCCGTTCCAGCATTTCCCCGCCGGCCTGTGGCTGGGCGACGTGCGCTACGAAGCGACGTTCGCGGCAGCGGAGGGCGCGCCCGAGCGGCACGCATCGCTGCGCGTCGCGCCGCGCGCATGGACGCCGGCCACCGCGCTGTCGCTGCCGATCGCCGGCCCGGTGTTCGTGCACGACGGCCACGATTTCACCGCGCACCACCGCCGGCTCGACATCACCGGTGGCATGACCACGCACTTCGGCATCCGCGCCAACTTCATGCGCTACGCGCACGATTTCGTCATCACCGATGCGGCCGGCAAGCTGTACCGCGGCGACGGCGCGCGGCCGGAAGACTGGTTCGGCTACGGCGCGCCGGTGCTCGCGACCGGCGACGGCGTGGTCGCCGAAACGCACGACGGCATGCCCGACAACCGCAAGGGCGCGCCGCCGCCGTTCGATCGCGACGCGATCATGCGCAACCTCAAGCTGTTCCTGGGCAACTACGTCGTCATCGACCACGGCGACGGCGAATTCAGCCTGTTCGCGCACCTGCGCCAGGCCAGCGTGCGGGTGCAGCCCGGCCAGCGCGTCGCGCGCGGCGAACCGATCGGGGCGATGGGCATGTCCGGCGATGCCTTCCTCGTGCACCTGCACTACCAGCTGCAGTCCGATCGCGGGTTCGGCGAAGGGCTGCCGGCGGTCTTCGAAGGCGTCCGGTTCGCGACCGGCGACGGCTGGTCCGCGCCATCGGCTTCGACGGTGGACAGCGGCGACCTGGTCAGTGCCGCGGCGCCGCGCTGACGCGTCGCGCGGGCGCGCCCGTCACTTCGGCAGGGTGTACTCGAGGTCGTAGAAGTGCGTGCCGTGCTCGACGGTGATGCGCAGCGAGCCCTCGAGTCCGGCGAGTTCCCCGGTGCCGGAGCCGGGGACCACGGCCACGGTCCATTCCTGCGGCGTGCCATTGCGCATCAAGGCGCGGTGGACAAGCGCGAAGCTCCCGGCGCGACCCTGCAGCTTGCCGGTGACGCGCTCCATCGCGACGTAGGCGCCATCCTTCCGGCCGCCGCCGCCATCGGCGAGCATTTCGCCCTGTCCGATGGCGTCCAGCGGGCCCGTATAACGCTTGTCGAGGGACAGGCGCGCGAGTGCGGCGGCCTGGGCGGGTGCGTTGTCGGGGGCCTGGGGCGTGATCTTGACCTCGAACGAGCCCTTGGCGCGGGACGCATTCCCGGATCCGATCGCGAGGTCCATGCAGAACGTCGAGGCCACCGCGTCCGGCGCCGCGTCCTGGATCGCGCTTGTGGCTTCCGCGGGGGTCGCCGCCTGTAGCCAGGCCACCGCTTTGTCGAAGTCGTGGAAGCGTTCGCTCGCGATGCCGCGCTCCTTGCTCTTGGCTTCGACGAGGGGGTCGAGCTGGTGTCCGTAAGTGACCAGCCACGCGATGCGCGCGCCGCGCTCGCCGAAATGGCCGGCGAGGTAGTCGGCCAGGGCGGTGCTGGCCGCTTCGTCCATGTTCAGCGAGGTCGCGCGGCGATAGTCGAGCAGCACGCGGCGCAGTTCGCGGTTTCCGGGTTGCGACAGGATGTGCTCGGCCGCGGCACGGCGCTCGCCGACGGGGACGGTGCCCGAATAGCGGACCCACAGCATCTTGCGTTGCTCGTCGACGACGAAATCGTAAGGCATGCGCTACCTCCACCGGGGGGCGCATCTTAAGCGAGCAGGCGTGAGGACACCGCCATTCCGCGCCAACCGGGACCGCCGCGGCTAACGAAAGGCAGCGGCGGCGCAGTCGAATCCGGGTCGCCTTTGACCGCACTGCGGGCGCGGGCCTAGCGTCGCCCAGGCGAGGGAACGCAAACAGAGGAAGGGATGCATCATGCACTTCAAGCACAAGATGGCGATGGCCGTCACCGTCGCGTTCGCGACCATGTCCACGTCGCCCGCGCTCCACGCCGCCGCCCGGCACGCGCCGCCGACGGCCAACCACCGCGCCAGCCAGGGCCTCCAGGCCCCGCCAGACGGCGGCGGATATCGTTGCGATCCGTTCGCGGACTGGGATTGGCCGTACCTCAACGGCACGCCGCTCGTGGGCGGCACGGCCGGGAAGGGCGGACACGCGGCCTTCGGGGCGATCGCGCCCGGGTCCGATTCGACCGCGACGGCCGCGCGCGTCATCGGCACCACCCCGGAAGCGATCCAGCGCAACTTCATCGGCGTGGTGACCCGCAACCTGGCCAACGCCGGGACGGCCAGCCGCGTCGCCCGGCTCAGCGACCGCGAACTGGGCGCAATCGCGCGGCACGCGGCGCAGGGAACCCCGCTCGATCGCGCCGCGCTGCTGAAACTGTTCGCCACCCGCCTGGACGGCGCCTCGCTGGTGCGCGTGGCCCATGCCTTCGGCCGGGCGCCGATGGAAGCGGCGGTCCGCGCCTACGCCGACCCGGCGACGCGCTCGGCCTTCGCGATCGGGATCGCGGGCCTGGAGCCGCCGCCGGAGGGAGGCGGTGGCGGCGGCACCAACCCGTCGCCGTCGCCGCCGCGACCCACGGTCGACATGACGCTGGAGGAAATCTACCTCGAATTCCGCACCGCTCCGGTCGGCAGCCTCAGCCCTGCCGGAGCACTCGCGGAAGCCGCACAGTTCGCCGGCATGCGGCTTTCCGCTGCGGGGTGGGCGGGAACCGAGGTCGGCGGCGCGATCAGTTGGCTGATCCAGACCTATGCACCTGAGCTGGACAACGCGATCGGGGGCACCATCGCCACGATGTTCGACAATTTCTGGAGCGCGACGGATGACCTGCAGCAGGGTCACTACGAGGCCGCCTTCGACGACCTGTTTGGCTTCCCCGTGACCTGGAGTAGCGATCCCTGGGGGGACTGGGACATCACGACGCCGATGGTGTTCTATTACCAGTCGACCGGCAGTTGCGGCTGGTAGAAAATCCGGGTGCTGCGGCGACGCAGCACCCGCTTTCGCGGGGCGGAGCAGAGATGGACGGATTCGATGTGAAGCCGGGATGGCGCCGGCGCAGCTTTGCGGCGATCTCGGCCGCATTCGCGATTTTCAAGCTGATGCAAGGGCCACTGTCGGCCAGGTTCTTCGCGGCAGGATTGCTCATGGTGGCGTGGGACTTCGCCTTCACGCCTTCGCCGCCGATGAACACGCCGCTGCGCGAGGTGTATGCGATGGCACGGAAGGGATGGCGCTTGCCATGGGTGAGCAAGTTCCTGATGGCGGGGAGCTGGGTCTGCTGGATCACCTCCGTTTATCTTGAGCTGCAGGGGAGATGAGGATTTGTCTCCGGCAGTGACTTCCAGCGCTTGACGCGCGGCACCCCCCGGAGGCAGCGTGGCGGCCTCTCGCGCCACGCCGGCGCGACACCGGGGATCCGCATGCGACAAGTCCGACGCTCCTTCCGCCTGGCGCTGCTCGCCGCCGCCCTGACCGCGTGCCTCGGCACGCCCGCGCTCGCTGCGAACGGCGTTGTCGCGCAGTCGACGGCGCCCGCCGCCACCGCGCCCGCGCAGTCGGATTTCCTTGCCGCGCACCTGGACACCTCGGTGGATCCGGGCGTCGATTTCTTCGAATACGCCAACGGCGCCTGGCTCAAGGCGAACCCGATCCCGGCGTCCGAGTCGGCCTGGGGCATCGGCAATGCGGTGGACGAGCAGCTGTACGCCAGCCTGCGCGAGATCAACGAAGGCGCGGCGAAGACGCCGTCGGCGCCGGGCAGCGACCAGCAGAAGATCGGCGATTTCTGGGCGACGGCGATGGACACCGCGCTGGCCGAGCGCCTCGGCGCCACGCCGTTGCGCGACAGCCTGGCGCGCATCGACGCGATCGCCTCGCCGGCCGATGCCATCGACACGGTGTTCGCGTTCAAGCCGATCGGCGTCGGCGGCCTGTTCCGCATCGGCATCGGCCAGGACGACAAGGCCAGCGACACGATGGCGGTCAACATCCACCAGGGCGGCCTCGGCCTGCCCGAGCGAGATTTCTATTTCAATCCGGAACAGGGCGTCGCGAAGATCCGCGCCGAGTACGTCGACCACATCGCGCGCAGCCTCGTGCTGCTCGGCCGCGACGAGGCCGGCGCGAAGGCCGCCGCGGCGCAGGTGATGGCCTTCGAGACGGCGCTGGCAACCGCGTCGCGCAAGCTCGCCGACCTGCGCGATCCGGAGAAGAACTACAACAAGATGTCGCCCGCCGAGCTGACGGCGAACTACACGCCCTCGATCGACTGGACCGCGCGCCTCGGCGCCTGGGGGATCCATCCCGATTACGTGATCGTGGGCCAGCCCGAATTCCTGGCGGCGATGGACAAACTGGTCGCGGCGACGCCGGTGCCGGTGCTGCAGGATTACCTGCGCTACCACCTGGTGGACGATTACGCGCCCTACCTGTCGACGGCGTTCGACCAGGAGCACTTCCGCTTCCACGGCCAGGCGATGTCCGGGCAGAAGGAGCAGCGCGAGCGCTGGAAGCGCGCGCTCGACGAGGAAGGCGATGCGATGGGCATGGTGCTCGGCCGCATCTTCGTCAAGGAATATTTCCCGGAGGCGGCGAAGCAGCGCTACACCACGATGGTCGAGGCCATCCGCGACACGCTGCACGACCGCATCGAGCGCCTCGACTGGATGGGCGCCGACACCAAGGCCAAGGCGCTGGCCAAGCTCGCCGCGATCACGCCGAAGGTCGGCTATCCGGACAAGTGGAAGGATTATTCGGCGCTGCAGGTCGGGCGCGATTCGTACGCGGCGAACATGATGGCGGCGGCGCGCTGGCGCTTCCAGGACAACCTGGCGAAGTTCGGCAAGCCGGTCGACCGCACCGAGTGGGACATGACGCCGCAGACGTACAACGCCTACTACAACCCGTCGAACAACGAGATCGTGCTGCCGGCGGCGATCTTCACCGTGCCGGGCGTGCCCGACGCGCAGGTGGACGACGCCGTCGCCTACGGGTATGCCGCGGCCAGCACGATCGGCCACGAGATCACCCACGGCTTCGACGACCAGGGCCGCCAGTACGACGCGAAGGGCAACCTGTCGGGCTGGTGGACGAAGCAGGACGAGGCGCGCTTCAACGCCGCCGCGCAGAAGATGGTGGCGCAGTTCGACGCCTACGAGCCGCTGCCGGGCCTGCACATCAACGGCAAGGCCAGCCTGGGCGAGAACATCGCCGATTACGGCGGCGTGCTGCTCGGCCTGGAAGCGTTCAAGAAGACCGACCAGTACAAGCGCGGCGAGAAGATCGGCGGGCTCACGCCGACGCAGCGCTACTTCCTCGGCTACGCGCTGGGCTGGCTGTACCAGCAGCGCGACGAGAAGCTGCGCGCGCGCCTGTTGTCGGACGTGCACGCGCCGGCGAAGTGGCGCGTGCTCGGGCCGATGTCGAACATCCCGGAGTTCTACGAGGCCTTCGGCGTGAAGCCGGGGCAGCCGATGTGGCGCCCGGCGGACCAGCGCGTCAACATCTGGTAATCGTGGGCGACCGTCGGGAAGCGCCATGACCGGCGACGGCCGCGACAATCCGTTCTGGTCGGCGCTGGACACGATCCACCGCGACATCGCGCTGCGCCAAGGCGATGTCGCGCGCTATCCCTCCGACCATGCGCCGTTCCTCGGCGTGGCCGATGCGGAGGCGGACGTGGCCGAAGGGCTCGATGCCCTGGTGGGCGCCGGCGAAACGGTGCTGGTGCTGGGCGTCGCCCCGGCGCGCTTGTCGCCGGGCTGGCAGCTCGATCCGTTGGAGGAACTGGCGCAACTCGCGTGCGAAGCACCGCTCGCCGTGGCGGAAGGCCCGGAGATCGTGGCGCTCGGCGATGCCGACCGTGCCGACGTGCTAGCGCTCACCGCGCTGGTCTATCCGCACTATTTCCGCGAGCGGACGATGGCGCTCGGGCGCTACATCGGCATCCGCAGGGATGGCCGGCTCGCTGCCATGGCGGGCGAGCGCCTCGGCACGCCGCTGCATCGCGAGGTGAGCGCGATCTGCACGCATCCCGATTTCAACGGCCAGGGCTACGCCAGGCGGCTGACGGCGCAACTCACCAACGACACGCTGGCCGCGGGGCGGGGACCGTTCCTGCATGTCAGCCAGCGCAACGTCCGCGCGAAGGCGCTGTACGAGCGCCTGGGTTACCGGCTGCGGCGCACGATCCCGTTCTGGTCGCTGCGCCGCGCCTGAGCCGCCGGGCCCTCAGTCGCCCGGGTGATACGTCCGCTCGACGTGGCCCTTGCGCTGCTCCGGCCAGTAGTACACCTCGCGCAGGTTGCCGCTGGCGTAGCGCTCGACTTCGTCCTTGAAGTGCGGCGAATCCGGATGTCCGCTTTCGCCGCCGGCGGTGACCGCGCGCGCCCGCACCTTCTCGCCGAATTCGACGACCGCGACGAAGCTGTTGCCGCTGGTGCCGTAGTAGCGCTTCGTGCCCGGCCAGCGATGCGCGCCGAACGAGGCCAGCGAGCCCCAGCGCGAGGACACGAACGGCACCGGCGTGCTCGGCTTCGCGTCGTCGAACACCTGCTCGATCGCGCCGTCGTTGCGCTGGAAGCGGTTGACGTCGCCCCAGGCCACGCCCCAGCTGCCGAAATCCTGCTGCAGCCGCGCGACGGCATCGGACAGCGCCTGCAGGCGGGCTTCGCGGCTGGCCGGCGCGGCGATGAGGTCGTACAGCGGCGTGCGCGTTTCGCGCGAGCGTGCGGAGAGCGCGTCCCACAGGGTGTCGCCCCAGAAGACGGCGAGCGTGGTGGGCATCGACGCGCTGCCCCAGCGATGGTCCCAGTGGCGCAGCATTCCGACTGGGCCGCGCAGCGCGGCCTTGCGGGCGTCGGCGGCGGGCAGGGCGTCGTAATCGGCCACGAGCAGCGGCACCAGCACTTCGAACTCGGGCAGTTGCGGATCGAAGGCCATGGCGATGAGCGAGGGCAGCGTCATGTCGCCGGCCTTGCCGAGCAGGCGCATCGCGTGCACGCCGCGCGGATTCTCGCCGACGCTGTCCATGTAGCGCGGGAAATCGCCCTGCCGCGGGCTGTCCGCGGCAGCGGCGGAGTACGGCCAGTTGTTGGTGTTGTAGGCCCAGCCCGAGGCGGGGTCGATGACGCGCGGTTGCCGGTCCAGCGGCGTGAGGCCTTTCCAGTCGGTCGCCGGATCGCTGCCGTCCACCGGCTGCGTGTACTCGAAGCGGTCGTCGCGCAGCGGGATGAACTGCGGGTGCAGGTACGCGATCTCGCCCTTGTCGCTGGCGAACAGCGTGTTGTTGGAGGAATTGGCCTTGAGCTCGGCGACTTCCAGGTAGCTCGCCAGGTCCGTGGCCTTGGTGCGCAGCCAGCTCTGCTCCAGCGCTTCCATCGGCCGGTTCATCAGCGCCGTCGCGATCCACTTGCCGCCTTCGGCGCGCACGATGGGGCCATGGTGGGTGAAGTACGCGGTGAACGCGCGCTGCGCCATCGAGCCGTCGGCGGCGCGGTACGGCACCACGATTTGGCGCGTCGCCACCGGCCGCAGCGCGTCGCCGTAGCGGTACGCGAGCTTGCCGCCGTCGCGGACGATGGTCTCGGCGAACTCGTCGACCACGTCGGCGCCGGTGGACGTATGCATCCAGCCGATGTGCCGGTTGAAGCCCTGGTAGACGAAGAACTGGCCCCAGGTGGATGCGCCGTACGCGTCGAGGCCCTCGTCGCTCGTCATCTGCAGTTCGGAGCGGAAGAAGAACGAGGTGTGCGGGTTGATCAGCAGCAGCGCATGGCCGTCGGCGGTGAGCTTCGGCGCGATCGCGATGCCGTTCGACCCGGTCGGTTCCGCCCAGCTCGCGGGATCGTCGGCCCGGGCCAGCGCGACGTCGCGCGCCGGGTCGCTGCTGCTGCCGGTGCCGCTGCCGCTGCCGCCGTAGAACGCCGCGAGCTGCTTCAGCGACACGCGCTCGATGTCGCCGCCGATGCTGCCCTCGCTGAAGCTCAGCGCCATCCACGGTTCGAAATGGCGGATCACGCGCGGTTGCACGTCCGGGTGCGTGGCGAGGTAATAGTTGAGGCCGTCGGCCCACGCCGTCATGAGCGCCTGCAGCCATGCGGGACTCTTCCCGTACAGGCGTTGCAGCTCGATCGGATCGATGAACAGCTTCATCCGCAGGTCCTGCCAGAGCGCGGATTCGCCCTCGGCCTCGGCGAGGCGGCCCATCGCGTTGATGTAGTTGGTCTCGACCCGGTTGAAGTCGTCCTCGGCCTGTGCGTAGACCATGCCGAACACCGCGTCGGCGTCGCTGCGGCCGTGCACGTGGGCGATGCCCCAGTCGTCGCGCTCGATCGTGGTGGCCGCCGCGTGCCTACTCCAGCGGGCCTGTTCGGCCGGCGTTGCCGACGCCGCCGATGCCGCCGCCGCGTCCGCGGCGGAAGGCGTCGCGGCCGCGCCGTACAGCGGCGTGGCGAGCACCGGCGCGGCGAGCAGGACGAGCGCGACCAGCACCGGCCGGGCGATGGAGGCAGGCATGGCGGGCTCCCCGATTTGCGTGAGGCCGACCCTAGCATGGCGGGCGCTATGCTCGCCGCTTTCCAGGCCAGGGAGCACAGGGATGCGCGCCACCGAACGACCCGCCATCCCGCGCGCGGTGTGGACACTCGGCTTCGTCAGCCTGTTCACCGACATGGGCTCGGAGATCGTGCACAGTCTGCTCCCGGTGCTGCTGGCCACGACGCTCGGCGCGAGCATGCTCACGATCGGCCTGCTCGAAGGCGCGGCCGAGGCGACGGTGCTGTTCACCAAGGTGTTCTCCGGCTGGGCCAGCGACGCGCTCGGGCGCCGCAAGCCGCTGGTGCTGCTCGGCTATGGCCTGGCGGCGGTGGTGAAGCCGCTGTTCCCGCTCGCCGGCTCGGTCGCCGCCGTCGCGACCGCGCGCCTGCTCGACCGCTTCGGCAAGGGCATCCGCGGCGCGCCGCGCGACGCGCTGATCGGCGATATCACGCCGGCGGCCGTGCGCGGCGCGGCGTTCGGCCTGCGGCAGTCGATGGACACGATCGGCGCGGTGATCGGTCCGTTGCTCGCGGTGGTGTTGATGACGGTGTTCGCCGACGACATCCGCAGCGTGCTGTGGGTCGCGGTGGTCCCCGGGTTCATCGCGGTGCTGCTGCTCGCCACCGCGGTGCGCGAGCCACCCGACACCCCGGCCCGGACGGCGCGGCTGCCGATCACGCGCGAGGGCCTGTCGCGCCTGGGCGTGCCGTTCTGGCGGCTGGCGGCGCTGGGCGGGCTCGTCGCCCTGGCGCGCTTCAGCGAAGCCTTCCTGGTGCTGCGGGCGAGCGATCGCGGCCTGCCGGTGGCGTGGGTGCCGATGGTGCTGGTGGTGATGAGCGTGGTGTACGCGGCCAGCGCGTATCCCGCCGGCTGGCTGTCCGACCGCATGCCGCGCGGCCGCCTGCTCGCGGCGGGGATGCTCGCGCTGGTGGTCGGCGACGCGCTGCTGGCGGTGGACGGCGGCGTCGGGCTCGCGTTCGCCGGCATCGCCGCCTGGGGCCTGCACATGGGCCTGACCCAGGGCATCCTCGCCAGCCTCGTCGTCGACCGCGTGCCGGCGGCGTACCGCGCGACCGCGTTCGGCATGTTCAACCTCGTGTCAGGCGTCGCGCTGCTGGTGGCCAGCGGCGCCGCCGGCGCGCTGTGGGAAGCGTGGGGGCCGGCGACCGCGTTCTGGGCGGGTGCGGCGATGGCGACGGTCGCGGGCATCGCGGCGCTGCGCGCGAGGGAACATTCATCGCCCATTGATCCGGCAGCCGACGCCGCGCCATAAACTGGACCGCCCGCCTGCCGCCCCCGCGCATGCCGATCCAACCCCCGTCGAAATCGCGTCCCCCGCACGCAGCGCTGCCGGATGCGCGCCTGCGCCGTGCAGGACGGCTGCTCGCGGCCGCGTGCCTGGCGCTGGCAGCGTGCCGGGCCCCCGAGCCGCCCGCGACCACGGCCGCGGCCACCGAGGCGGCGAAGACTTCGGCGAGCGCGGCCGAGGAGGGCGGGGCGATCAGCGCGCCGGCGGCCAAGGTGGTGCCCGCCGCGACGGACGTGCTGAAAGGCAGCGACTGGCCGCCGGCGACCCTGGCGTCGGGGACCGCCAGCGTCGGTTGCGAGACCGACTACGCCGGCACCGGCGACGGCGAGCCGCTCGCGGACCTCGGCTTCTTCGCCGTCGCCGACGCGATCCGGCCGTGCCGCGACGGCGGCGTGCTGCGGCTGCGCTACAGCGGGAAGATCTCCGCGGATTTCGCCGACCTGGTCGAGCGCGTGTCGGCGATGGCCGACCGGATGGAGATCGGCAAGCGCATCCTCGACATCGATTCGGCCGGCGGCCAGGTCGAGGACGGCATCCGCGCCGGCGACGCGATCGGCGATGCGCACTGGACGATCTGGGTGCGCGACGGCTCGGTCTGCCACAGCGCCTGCGTGTTCATCCTCGCCGCGGGCGACAACCGCATCGTCTCCGGCGACGTCGGCATCCACCGCATCATCCGGCTGCACTCGGACGCAACCACGCGTGCGGAACTCGAGGCCGAGCTGCGCGCGGTCCACGACCGGATCAAGGACTATTTCGCGCGCAACGGCGTGGACGTGGCGGTGGCGGACATGATGATGACCGTGCCGAGCAGCCAGTTGCGGCTGCTCACGCCGGACGAGCTGCGCCAGTACGGCTTGGCGGGCAGCAATCCGGTGCAGGAGGACCTCGAGCGGATCCGGCTGGCCCGCAAGTGCGGCGAATCCTTCGTGCATCGGCGCGAGGCCTTCCTGCGCGCGTTCGACGCGAAGTGCGCGGCCGGCAACGGCGACGTGGACGCGGTCGGCGAGTGCGGGCGCAAGCTGCGCCGCAGCTACGGGTTCCCGGACAGGCGCTGCCCGACCGAGACGCCGATGGCCGAATACGACTGACGCTGGAACCGCTGCCAGCGGCCCGGGCGTGACTTCCGGGGGTGTCGGCGGCGGCGCCCGCGCCCCACCATCGGGGGTTCCACTCCCCCGGGGATTCCTCGATGCGTCGCCACCTCGTTTCCGCCATCACGCTGGCACTCGCCGGCATGGGCGCCACCGCCACCGCCTACGCCGTGCCCGCGCCCCAGGCCGCCGCGCCGGCGGCCGCCATGCCCGCCCACGTCGCGCCCGTCGTCGCCGACGCGACCACCCAGCTGCCGCGCAACGTCGAGCCGCAGCACTACGAGATCCAGGTCACCCCGCACGCCGACAAGCTCGCGTTCGACGGCAAGGTCGCGATCGACCTGCAGGTTTCCGAGCCGACCACGACCATCGTGCTGAACCAGATCGACATGACCTTCCCGAAGGCCGTGCTGACGCCCAGGGGCGGCAAGGCGCTGGCCGCGCCGAAGGTCACCCTCGACAACGACGCGCAGACCGCGACCTTCACCTTCGACAAGCCGCTGGCCAAGGGCGACTACACGCTCGCACTGGACTACACCGGCAAGATCGGCACCCAGGCCAACGGCCTGTTCGCGATCGACTACGCCACCGATTCGGGCAAGAAGCGCGCGCTGTACACGCAGTTCGAGAACTCGGACGCGCGCCGCTTCATCCCGTCCTGGGACGAGCCCAACCACAAGGCGACGTTCACGCTGACCGCGATCGTGCCCTCGGCGCAGATGGCGGTGAGCAACATGCCGGCCGCCGAGACGACCGACCTGAAGGACGGCACCAAGCGCGTGCGCTTCCAGCAGTCGCCGAAGATGTCGACCTACCTGCTGTTCTTCGGCCTGGGCGACTTCGACCGCGCGACCACCATGGCCGACGGCGTCGAGATCGGCGTCGTCACGCAGAAGGGCAAGGCCGACCAGGCGAAGTTCTCGCTCGAGTCGGCCGCCGCGGTCATCAAGGAATACAACGACTACTTCGGCGTGCCGTACCCGCTGCCGAAGCTCGACAACATCGCGTCGCCCGGCAGCAGCCAGTTCTTCAGCGCGATGGAGAACTGGGGCGCCATCTACACCTTCGAGTACGCGCAGCTGCTCGATCCGCGCATCGCCACCGAGTCGACCAAGGAAGGCATCTTCTCCACCGCCGCGCACGAGATCGCGCACCAGTGGTTCGGCGACCTCGTGACCATGGCGTGGTGGGACGACCTGTGGCTCAACGAGGGCTTCGC
>CBIHRR010000054.1:0-13107 GCA_966212495.1 uncultured Gammaproteobacteria bacterium | reverse complement strand
GGGCTTGGGGGCGGGAGTAGAGGCACGGCGCGGCATGCCATTAATACTAGACTATTGGGTTTGTTATTTATAGCATACCGGCTGGTTCATTAATCTGCCGGCGGGCATCGGAGGCGGCCATGGGGGCGAAGCGGGAGAGCAGCGGCATGGACTCCGATCCGGTACGGCCGGAATCGCGTTCGCGGCGGTTGCCTTGGCTGGCGCCGTGGGCGGCGGCACTCGCGGTCGCGCTGGCCGCGTGCGGCGGCGAGGCCCCGCCCGCGCCCGCGCCGCGCGCGGTGCTCGTGGTCCATCCGGGCGCCGCCGGCGACCCGGGCGGCCTCGCGTTCGCGGGCGAGGTGCGGGCGCGCGAGGAAAGCGCGCTGTCCTTCCGCGTCGGCGGCAAGCTGGTGCGCCGCGATGTCGATGTCGGCGATCGCGTCCGCGCCGGCCAGGTGCTCGCGGAGCTGGATCCGCAAGACCTGCAGTTGCAGGCCGCCGCCGCGCGGGCGCAACTCGCGGCGGCCGAAGGCGAGCTCTCGCGCGCCACCGCCGACCGCGCGCGCTACGCGACGCTCGCGCGGCAGCAACTGGTGAGCCGCTCCGCGCTCGACGCGCAGGAGGCCGCGCATGCGGCCGCCGCGGGCCAGGCCCGGGCGGCGCGCGCGAACTACGACGCGGCGCGCAACGCCGCCGGCTATGCCCGGCTGCTCGCGCCGCGCGACGGCGTCATCGCGCTGCGCCAGGCCGAAGCGGGGCAGGTGGTCGCCGCCGGCCAGGTCGTCTTCGGCCTCGCCGCCGACGGCGCGCGCGAGATCGCGATCGCGCTGCCGGAAGCGCGCGTGCGCGACTTCGCCGTCGGGCAACCGGCGCAGGTCGAACTGTGGAACGCGCCGGGCAAGCGCCTGCCGGCACACATCCGCGAAATCTCGCCGGCGGCCGATGCGCAGACGCGCACCTACGCCGCGCGCGTTGCGCTCGACGACGCGCAGGTCGCCGCCGACGGGCTCGGCCAGAGCGCGCGCGTGTATTTCGCCGCGGCGCCAGGCGGCGCCCGGCTTTCCGTGCCGCTGGCCGCGGTGCAGCCGGGCGCGAACGGCGGCAAGGCGCTGTGGGTCGTCGATCCGGCGACGCATCGCGTGCGCCTGCAGCCGGTGCGGTTGGGCCCCTATGCCGAGGACAGCGTGCCGGTGCTCGACGGCGTGTCCGCCGGCGACTGGATCGTCGCCGCTGGCGGACACCTGCTGCGCGCGGGCGAGGTCGTCGCGCCGGTGGATCGCGACAACCGGCCAGTGGCGCAGGTCGCGCCTGCTTCCGCCGTCGCTGCGCCGAAGCACTAGCCCATGCGCTTCAACCTTTCGGAGTGGGCGCTCCGCAACCGCTCGCTCGTCGTCTACGCGATGCTGGTGCTCGCGCTGGTCGGCGCGTGGTCGTATCGCCACCTCGGCCAGTCGGAAGACCCGCCATTCACCTTCAAGGCGATGGTGGTGCGCACGGCGTGGCCCGGCGCGAGCGCGCAGGAAGTCGCCAGCGAGGTGACCGAGCGCATCGAGAAGCAGCTGATGACCACCGGCGAATACGAGTTCATCCGATCGTATTCGCGCGCGGGCGAGTCGCAGGTGATCTTCATGGCGCGCGATTCGATGCCGTCGAAGGACGTGCCCGCGCTGTGGTACCAGGTGCGCAAGAAGATCGGCGACATCCGGCCGACGCTGCCCGAAGGCGTGGTCGGCCCGTTCTTCAACGACGAGTTCGGCGACACCTTCGGCAACATCTACGCGATCACCGGCGAGGGCTTCGAGTACGCCGTGCTCAAGGACTATGCCGAGCGCATCGAGCTGGAGCTGCAGCGCGTGCCCGACGCCGGCAAGGTCGAGCTGGTCGGCCTGCAGGACGAAAAGGTCTGGATCGAAGTCGACAACGCCAAGCTCGCCACGCTCGGCATTCCGCTGGCGGCAGTGCAACAGGCGCTGGACCAGCAGAACGCGGTGGTGCCGTCCGGCTTCTTCGAGGGGCGCGACGCGCGCGTGCAGCTGCGCGTGAGCGGTGCGTTCAAGTCGGTGGAGCAGCTGCGCGACTTCCCGATCCGTGCCGGCGGCCGGACGATCCGCCTGGGCGACATCGCGACGGTGCGCCGCGGCTTCAGCGACCCGGCGGCGCCGAAGATGCGCTTCATGGGCAAGGACGCGATCGGCATTGCCGTCGCGATGAAGGATGGCGGCGACATCCTGCGGCTGGGCGAAACGCTCGACGGTGAATTCGCGCGCCTGCAGCGCACGCTGCCCGCCGGCATGCACCTGGACAAGGTCAGCGACCAGCCCGAGGCCGTGCATGAATCAGTGGGCGAGTTCATGCGCGTGCTCGCCGAAGCGGTCGCGATCGTGCTGCTGGTGAGCTTCTTCTCGCTCGGCCTGCGCACCGGCCTGGTGGTGGCGGTGAGCATCCCGCTGGTGCTGGCGATGACGTTCGCGGCGATGCACTACTTCGGCATCGGCCTGCACAAGATCTCGCTCGGCGCGCTGGTGCTCGCGCTGGGGCTGATGGTGGACGACGCGATCATCGCGGTCGAGATGATGGCGATCAAGATGGAGCAAGGCCTGTCGAGGCTGAAGGCCGCGAGCTTCGCGTGGGAATCGACCGCGTTCCCGATGCTGACCGGCACGCTGGTGACGGCCGCGGGGTTCCTTCCGATCGCGACCGCGGCCTCGAGCACCGGCGAATACACGCGCTCGCTGTTCCAGGTGGTGACGATCGCGCTGCTGGTGTCGTGGATCGCGGCGGTGCTGTTCATCCCCTACCTGGGCGACCGCATGCTGCCGGAGCCAAAAGCGCATTCGCCCGGTGCAAACGCGCCGGTGGGCGCCGCCGCGGGCCATGCCGGCGCCCGGCATGATCCGTACCAGCGTCCGTTCTATCGCCGTTTCCGGAGCCTCGTTGACTTCTGCCTCGAACGGCGCTGGCTGGTGATCGGCGCGACGGTGGCGCTATTCGTGCTGTCGCTGCTGATGTTCCGCTTCGTGCCGCAGCAGTTCTTTCCCGATTCCACCCGGCCCGAGCTCATGGTGGACATGGAGTTGGCCGAAGGTTCGTCGCTGCGGGCGACATCCGCCGAAGCACGGCGCCTGGAGAAGATGCTGCAGGGCCATCCCGGCATCGACAATTACACCGCTTACGTCGGTACCGGTTCGCCGCGTTTCTACCTGCCGCTGGACCAGCAGTTGCCGGCGGCGAACTTCTCGCAGTTCGTGGTCCGCGCCGACGACATCGAATCGCGCGAGGCGGTGCGCGAATGGCTGATCAGCGACGTGGCGCCGCGCTTCCCGGGCCTGCAGCTGCGCGTCACCCGCCTCGAGAACGGGCCGCCGGTCGGCTATCCCGTGCAGTTCCGCGTCTCGGGCGAGCACGTCGACCGCGTGCAGGCGCTCGCGCGACAGGTCGAGGCGAAGGTGCGCGAGAACCCGCACGTCGCCAACGTCAACCTCGACTGGGACGAACCCGCCAAGGTCGTGCGCCTGCAGGTCGACCAGGAACGCGCGCGCGCGCTGGGCGTGAGCACCCAGCAGCTGTCGCTGTTCCTGTCCGGCCAGCTGTCGGGGCTGCACGTGAGCACGTACCGCGAGGGCAACGAGTTGATCGAGGTCGCGATGCGCGGCAGCAGCGACGAGCGCAACCGCCTCGACATGCTCGGCAGCCTCGCCGTGCCGACGGCCAGCGGTGCCTCGGTGCCGTTGTCGCAGGTCGCGAACCTGGAATACGGCTTCGAGGACGGCATCATCTGGCACCGCGACCGGCTGCCGACCGTCACCGTGCGCGCCGACATCCGCGACGACGAGCAGCCCGCGAGCGTCACCGCGCAGATCGCGCCGACGCTCGACGGCATCCGCGCGGCGCTGCCCGAAGGCTACCTGCTCGAGACCGGCGGCAGCGTCGAGGACGCCGCGCGCGGCCAGGATTCGATCGCGGCCGGCGTGCCGCTGTTCCTGCTCGTCGTGGTCACGCTGCTCATGCTGCAGCTGCGCAGCCTGTCGCGCACCGTGCTGGTGCTGCTCACCGCGCCGCTGGGCATGATCGGCGTGACCCTGTTCCTGCTGGTGTTCCGCGTGCCGTTCGGTTTCGTGGCGATGCTGGGCACGATCGCGCTGGCGGGCATGATCATGCGCAACTCCGTGATCCTGGTCGACCAGATCGAGCAGGACATCGCGGCGGGGCATGACCGGTGGAATGCGGTCGTGGACGCGACGGTGCGACGGTTCCGGCCGATCGTGCTGACGGCGCTGGCGGCGATCCTGGCGATGATCCCGTTGTCGCGCAGTGCGTTCTTCGGGCCGATGGCGGTGGCGATCATGGGTGGCCTCACCGTGGCGACGGTCCTCACGCTCCTGTTCCTGCCAGCGCTCTACGCCGCCTGGTTCCGCGTCCGCCGCTTCCCGTAAGTCCAGAAGCGGCTGGATCGGGCTTCGGCGCCACCCCAAGCGCGTCCCACGTCTCCGGCTAAAAGAGCGAAGGGCGGGAGTGCTTGTCCCGAAGGTGCGGAACGGCACGCTCGCGAGTCGACGTGGATACGAGGGGTCCGGGCCGGGGACGTCGAAAACATGGATGTTTTCGAAGAGGCTCCATGGATGGATTCACGCCGGTCCCCGACCCGAACCCCTCGCATCCGCGGCGACCCCGCACGAAGGGGCGCGTCCCTCTCCGGTGATCAGGCGGCGAGCGGAAGCCGAGCCTCGATCGCCGCCAGTGCTTGCTGCATGGACGCAGCGCGCTGCTCCGGCGAGACCGCGAGCCCCTCGGCGCGGACGAACGCGACGTCGTCGATGCCCATGAAGCCGAACATGTGGCGCAGGTAGGGTTCCTGGAAATCCATGCCGCTGGCCTGGTGGAAACCGCCGCGACTGCTGGCCACCACCAGCTGCTTGCCGCCCGCGAGGCCCTCGGCCATGCCCTGCGCGTTGTAGCGGAAGGTCCTGCCGGCCACGGCGAGGCGGTCGATCCAGGCCTTCAGCGTGGACGGAATGGCGAAGTTGTACATCGGTGCGCCGATCACGACGACGTCGGCCTCGAGGAATTCCTGCATCACCTGCTCGGCCAGTGCGGCCTCGGCCGGGTCGGCCTTGGCCAGGGAGCCGCCGCTGAGGTGCGGCAGCGGGGCGGCCGCGAGGTCGCGGTAGACGACCTCGAGGCTTGGGTCGGCGGCCTGGCGGGCGGCCACGATGGCCGCGCCCAGGGTACGGCTGGCCGATTGCTCGCCGAGGATGCTGGAATCGATGTGGAGCAGCTTCATGGTCCTGTCCTTCTTTCCGGATGCGGCGGGGCGCCGCGATGGGGACCATGTTCCATCGTTGCGATTTCGGGATAAATATGGTGCGATACCACTGTGCGTTCCAAATATGGAACCCATGGGCCGGGGGCGACGATGCAGGACCTCAACGATCTCTATTACTTCGCGATGGTCGTGGACCACGGCGGTTTCGCAGCCGCGGAGCGGGCGCTGGGCATCCCGAAGTCGCGCCTGAGCCGGCGGATCAGCCAGCTCGAGGCCGACCTCGGCGTGCGACTGCTGCAACGGTCCACGCGGCGCTTCGCCGTCACCGACGTCGGGCAGGGCGTGTACCGCCACGCGCAGACGATGCTGGCGGAGGCGCAGGCCGCGCGCGAAGTCGTCGACCGGCTCAGCGCGCAGCCGCGCGGCGTGGTGCGCGTGAGCGTGCCGGTGAGCCTGGCGCAGCAGGAGATCCCGGCGCTGCTGCCGGACTTCCTGGCGCTGTATCCGGAAGTGCGCGTGCAGCTGCTCGTCAGCAACCGGCGCTTCGACCTGATCAACGAAGGCGTCGACGTCGCGCTGCGCGTGCGCACGAAGCTGGAGGACGACGGCAGCCTGGTGCTGCGTACGTTCGGCCCGATCCAGAGCCTCGTGGTGGCGAGCCCGAAGTACCTCGACGGCATGGGTCGCCCGAAGACGCCGGCCGACCTCGCCGACCACGTGACGCTCAACATGAGCGAGGAGGACCATTCCCAGCGCTGGCACCTGCACGGGCCCGGCGGCGTGGTCGAGACGGTGGAACTGCGACCGCGCGTCACGGGCTTCGACTTCCCGCTGCTGCGCTCGCTCGCGCGGCGCGGCGTCGGCATCACGCTGCTGCCGGAGAACCTGTGCGCCGAGCTGGTGCACCGCGGCGAACTCGAGGTCGTGTTGCCCGACTGGCGCCTGCCCGAAGGCATCTGCCATGCCGTGTTCGCCTCGCGCCGCGGCCTGCTGCCGGCGGTACGCGTGTTCATCGACTTCCTCGCCGAGCGGCTGCCGCCGATGCTCGAGGCCGCGGGCATGGATTGCCGCGAAAGCAGGAAGGCGCGCGCGGCGGAATAAGCGGGCGACGGATTGGCGGAGAGGGTGGGATTCGAACCCACGGTCGTGTCGCCACGACGGCGGTTTTCAAGACCGCTGCCTTAAACCGCTCGGCCACCTCTCCCTGCGCGGCATTGTACGTGTGACGCGCGGTCTCGCGTTGCGGCGGTGCCGCGCGGCCGCCTAGGCTCGGCGGCATGCCCACCACCGTCCTGATCATCGACGACCACGCGCTGGTGCGCACCGGCATGCGCCTGCTGCTCGCCGACGCCGGCGACATCCAAGTGGCGGGCGAGGCCGCCACCGGCGAGGACGGCCTGGCGATGGCGCGGCGCCTGCGCCCCGACGTGGCCTTGTGCGACCTGCACCTGCCGGGCATCAGCGGCCTGGAAGTGACGGCGCGCATCGCGCGCGGCGGCTGGGGCACGCGCGTGCTGGTGGTGTCGGTGCTCGAGGACGGGCCAATGCCCAGGCGCCTGCTCGAAGCCGGCGCCGACGGCTACGTCGGCAAGAACTGCGACGCGGCGGAACTCGTGCGCGCCGTGCGTACGGTGGCGGCGGGGCGGCGCTACCTCGCGGGGACGATCGCGCAGGCACTCGCGCTGTCCGGCGTCGCGGGCGCGGGCGCGGGCACGCCGTTCGACGCGCTGTCGGCGCGCGAACTGGAAGTGGCGATGCTGCTGCTGCGCGGGATGCGCCAGGAAGACATCGCGCGCAGGCTCAGCCTGAGCGCGAAGACCGTGAACACGCACAAGTCGCGGTTGTTCGGGAAACTCGGCATCCGCGACAGCATTGCGCTGGCGCGGATGGCGGGGCGGCACGGCCTGGCCGAGCCGCTCTAGCAGGCAGCGCCGCGGTGGCGGCGCGCTGCGTGGACGCGCGCGTTACGACGCGTCGCGGTGCGCTTCGGCTTCGGCCGCCGCGTCTGCGGCATCCGCCGCATCCGCTTCGGTGTCGGCCTGGGCGATCGGCGACGGCGCCGCTGGCAGTGGCATGGAATCGAACAGGCCGGCGTGCGTGTTCGGCGTCGCCGGCTCGATGGCCGTCGCCGGAGCGGCGGCCTCGATCGGGGCGGGCTCGATCGGAGCGGGTTCGATCGGGGCGCGCTCGATCGGAGCAGACTCGATCGGAGCAGGCTCGATCGGAGCAGGCTCGATCGCGACCGGTGCGGTCGCCACCGGCGCCGCTTGCGGGGTCGGCTCGGCCGCTTCCGGTTCCGCCTGCGCGACGACGGGTGCCGGCGGCGCGCTCACCGCGCGCGGCGCAGGCGCAGCTGCCGGCGCAGGCGCCGTCGCATCGTCGTCGAAGTCGAACTCCGGCTGGGAACCGTCCGCGAGGGCGACATCGCCGGACATCGCCTCGTCATGCTCGTCCGACGCGGCCTGCGCATTGCCGTTCTCGCCGTTGCCACGGCGACGGCGACGGCCACCGCGACGGCCGCGGCGGCGGCGGTTCGCGCCTTCGCCGGAGGTGTCGGTGCCCTGCGCGTCACCCTGGTCTTCCGCATCGCCGGAACCGTCGGCAACGTCGTCGGCGGTGCGTGCGATCCGCGTGTCCTCATTCGCCTCGGCGAACCCGGCGTGCGCGGCCGGCGCAGCCTGCATCGTGACGGCCGTCGCGGCCGCCGCGGCGGGATTGGCGAACTGGACGTTCTCCGCGTTCGCCTGCGCAACCACGGCGTCGCCGGCTGCCGGCTGCGCGTCGCGCGCATCGCGCGGAGCGCGGGGCTGCCGCGGCGGACGCGGTCCCTGCGGCTGGCCCTGGTTCTGGCCGTTGCCCTGCGCGCCGCCCGTCTGCTGGCCCTGCGCCTGCGGCGGCTGCTGTTGCTGCTTCTGCGGCTTCTGCGGCTTGTCCTTCTTCGGCTGCTGCTGGTCGCGGGCCTTGTCCTGCCGGTTGCCCTGCTGGGACTGCGCCTGCGCCTGCGGCTGGCCCTGCTGGCCGCCACGACGCTGTTCGTCGCGACGCTGGCCATCGCGGTTGCGGCCGCCGTTGCGGTCGCGATCGCCGCCGCGACCGTCGCGGCGCTGGCCGCCACGCTCGTTGCGCTCGCCGCGGCTGCCGCGTTCCGGCCGCTGCTGTGGCTTGCGGGAAGGCGCAGCCGGCTCGCCACCGGTGAAGAACGCGGCGATGCGGCCGAACAGCCCGACGCTGCGCGCCGCGGTGGCGGCGGGCGAGGGCGCCGCGGTGAACGCCGGGGCGGGCGCTGCGACCGGTGCTTCCTCGCGCGGCTCGCGCATCGGCGCGGGCTGCGCCGGGCGCACGTTGGTCACGGCAGCCGGCGGCGGCACGTTGAGGTTGGCCTTGGTGAGCGCGATCGTCGCCAGCTTGCGCGGCGTGCCGCGCTGGTAGCTCGGGCGCGCGGTTTCCTCGCCCAGTTCGTTCTCGCGCAGGCGGGTCACTTCGTAGTGCGGGGTGTGCAGCTGCTCGTCGGCGACGATCACGATCGGCGCGTCGTGGCGGCCTTCGATCTCGCTGAGCGCGCGGCGCTTCTCGTTGAGCAGGTAGTTGGCGATCTCGACGGGCGCCTGCACCAGGACCTGCCCGGTGTTGTCCTTCATCGCGTGCTCCTCGGCGACGCGGATGATCGACAGCGCGAGCGACTCGATGCTGCGCATGCGGCCGTGGCCCTCGCAGCGCGGGCACACGATCTGGCTCGACTCGCCCAGGCTCGGGCGCAGGCGCTGGCGCGACATCTCCAGCAGGCCGAAGCGCGAGATGCGGCCGACCTGCACGCGGGCGCGGTCGAAGCGCAGCGCGTTCTGCAGGCGGTTCTCGACGTCGCGCTGGTGCTTGTTCGACGACATGTCGATGAAGTCGATCACCACCAGGCCGCCGAGGTCGCGCAGGCGCATCTGGCGCGCGACCTCCTCGGCCGCCTCCAGGTTGGTGTTGAACGCGGTTTCCTCGATGTCGCCGCCCTTGGTGGCGCGCGCGGAGTTCACGTCGACCGCGGTCAGCGCCTCGGTCTGGTCGATCACCAGCGCGCCGCCCGAGGGCAGGCGCACCTCGCGCTCGTACACGCCCTCGATCTGCGACTCGATCTGGAAGCGGTTGAACAGCGGCACGTCGTCGGTGTAGTGCTTGAGCTTGCGCAGGTTGTGCGGCATGACCTGCTGCACGAACTCCTTCGCCTCCTCGTACATCTCCGGCGTGTCGACCAGGATCTCGCCGATGTCGGCGCGCATGTAGTCGCGCAGGGCGCGGATGATCAGCCGCGATTCCTGGTAGATCAGGAACGGCGCCGGCTTGCTCAGCGCGGCCTCGGCCACGGCCTTCCACACGCTCAGCAGGTAGTCCAGGTCCCACTGCAGTTCTTCCGCGTCGCGGCCGACGCCGGCGGTGCGGATGATCACGCCCATCTCGTCGGGGATCTGCAGCGCGTCCATCGCGCGCTTGAGCTCGGCGCGGTCCTCGCCCTCGATCCGGCGCGACACGCCGCCGGCGGTGGGCGAGTTGGGCATCAGCACCATGTACCGGCCGGCCAGCGAGATGAAGGTGGTCAGGGCCGCGCCCTTGTTGCCGCGCTCTTCCTTCTCGACCTGGACGACGACTTCCTGGCCTTCGCGCAGCAGTTCCTTGAGGCCGGCCTTGTTCGGGTCGACGCCGGACTGGAAGTAGTCGCGGGAGATTTCCTTCAGCGGCAGGAAGCCGTGGCGCTCGCCGCCGTACTCGACGAAGGCCGCTTCCAGTGAAGGTTCGAGCCGGGTGATGCGGCCCTTGTAGATGTTGGACTTCTTCTGCTCTTTGGCAGGTTGTTCGATGTCGATGTCGTACAGCGTCTGGCCGTCGACGATCGCGACGCGCAGTTCTTCCGCCTGCGTCGCGTTGATGAGCATTCTCTTCATGGTGGCGTTCCTCGCGCGCTGCTTCGCGCGACGACGCCGTGGGCGTTTCGCCTCTGGACACCACCGAACGCCGCTGCGCGAAAGGTTACGCGCGGCGACGCCTCGAGTTTTCCAGCGCTACGACACCACGGCGGGCCGCGGGAGCGCTTGTTGCATTGTCCTGTGTTGCGGGCCGGCGTCGCATCCAGGGATGCGACGCGCGGGTCGTGTTCAGCGCCGGCGGCTCTGACGCGCCGGGCGATGGCCGGGCTTGCCGGCGAGCCGCTAACATGGCCGCCCCGGGGGCGGTGGTCGCGCGCTGCTGCCGGAGATCGAGGGAGGAGGGCTTTCGGCCCGCGCCCGCCTTTCGCCACCGAAGCGGCGAAGGGGCAACTCCCAGCGAAATCAAACCCTTATCTCGCCCGGCGAGTGTAGCAGATCAAGGCGTCCCGATGGCCCCCTCCGAACCGCCCGATCGCCCCGCCGGGGCCCGCACCGTGCGGGTCCCCGAGGACCGTGCCGGGCAGCGCCTGGACAACTTCCTGCTGGGGCAGCTGAAAGGCGCGCCCCGCAGCCTGGTCTACAAGCTCGTCCGCTCCGGGCAGGTCCGGGTGAACGGCGGCCGGGCCAAGGCCGACCGGCGGCTGGACGGGGGCGACGAGGTCCGGATCCCGCCGGTCCGGCTGGAAGCGGCGGGCGAGCGGGGGGTCCCGGCCCGCGGCCTGCTCGAGGCGATGGAGGCCGCGATCCTGTTCGAGGACGCCCGCCTGTTGGTCGTGGACAAGCCGTCGGGCGTGGCCAGCCACGGCGGCAGCGGCATTTCCTTCGGCGCCATCGAGACCCTGCGCGCGCTGCGGCCTAACCAGTCGCTGGAGCTGGTCCATCGCCTCGACCGGGACACCTCGGGCGTGCTGGTGGTCGCCAAGAAGCGCTCGGCGCTGTCGGAACTGCAGGCGCTGATGCGCGAGGACGCGGGCGACGGCACGCGCGCGGGCAACCTGCGCAAGCGTTACCTCGCGCTGCTCGTGGGCCGCATGCCCGACGGGGTGATGAGCGTGGACGCGCCCCTGCACGTCGGCCTGCGCCAGGGCGGGGAGCGGCATGTCCAGGTCGGTGCCGCGGGCAAGCCCTCGCTCAGCCACTTCCGCATGCTGGAGCGGCGCGGCGGGCAGTCGTACTGCGAGGTGCGCATCGAGACCGGCCGCACCCACCAGATCCGCGCGCATGCGCGCCACATCGGGCATCCGGTGGCGGGCGACGACAAGTACGGCGACCCGGAGGCCAACAAGCGCCTGCGCGAGCAGGCGGGGCTGAAGCGCCTGTTCCTGCACGCGGCCTCGCTCGAGTTCGCGCTCGACGACGGCAAGACGCCCTACGTGCTCAGCGCGCCGCTGCCGCCCGACCTCCTCGCCGTCCTCGACAAGCTCTAGCCGGGGTAGAGGGCGGAGGCGCGCGCCGCGCAGATGAAGTCGTTCTCGGAGAGGCCGCCGGCATCGTGCGTGCTGTAGCGGACCAGGCAGCGGTCGTAGTGCACCGACAGGTCGGGGTGGTGGTCTTCCGCGTTCGCCATGTGCGCCAGCGCGTTGACGAACGACATCGTGCGGTAGTAGTCCGCGAAGCGGAATTCGCGAACGAGCGCGCGGCCTTCCTCGGCGATTTCCCAGCCCGGGACCTGCGGCAGCAGCTCGCGCCGGCGGGCCTCGGGCAGGCGGTGTTCGCTGCCGCTGCGGGGGATGCAATGGGCCTGAACGAGCGGTACGAGGTCGGTCATGGGCGGCGTCCTCCGGGCCTTGGGGGACCGCTAGAATAGCCGCATGATCCAGATCTCCGAGTCGGCGCAGGCGCATTTCCGCAAGCTCATCGACCGCGAGGGCCTGCCCGGGCTCGGCGTGCGCCTCTCGGCGCACATGCCCGGCACGGCGCAGGCCGACGTGCGCCTCGAGTTCGCCGAGCCCGCCGACCTGGGCGGCGACGAGTGGGCCGTCGACTGCGAGGGCTTCACGTTGTGGGTGGAGGCGGGCAGCGTACGCTTCCTCGACGGGGCGCAGATCGACTACACGCAGCAGGCCACGGGCGGCCAGCTGCAGATCCGGGCACCGAAGATCAAGGGCGAGGCGCCGGACGATTCGGCGTCGCTGGTCGAACGGGTGCGCTGGGTGATCGAACACGAAATCAATCCGCAGCTGGCCATGCACCGCGGCAACGTCGCGCTGCAGGAAATCACCGCCGACGGCGCGGTGGTGCTGCGCTTCGGCGGCGGCTGCCACGGTTGCGGCATGGCCGACGTCACCCTCAAGCAGGGGATCGAGAAGACGCTGCTGGCGAAGGTTCCGGGCGTGACGGCGGTGCTCGACGCGACCGACCACGACACCGGCGACGCGCCGTACGCTCCGCGCGGCAGGGCGTGACAAGGCCCCGGCGCGAGTGTTCTCCTCGGCCGAACTGATCGAAGCATGGCGCCGGCGCTCGCGCCGTTCGCTGCGTCCCGAAGCGCCGCCGGGCGAGTTCCCGCCGGGCTGGCGCGCCTGGTTCGTGGTCATGCGCGAGCGCATGGGCGCGATCACGGGTGCGTCCGCCGATGCGATCGTGGCGCTGCTCGCCTTGCGCGAACCGCGGCCGCGGGCGCGGCGCCTGCCGCAACTCAATCCGCCGCAGGCCTTCGCCGCGCTCTGGCGCCAGCAGTGGATGCCGGCATCGAGCGACGAGCGCGCGCAGCGCATCGTCGCGTTCGCGATCGCGCTGTTGCTGCAGGTGTTGTTCTCGATCCTGCTGCTGTGGCTGGCCTACGCGCGCTTCGGCGGCGAGCCGGCGGCGCAGCCGGGCGAGGACGTGGTGCAGGTCGAATTCATCGGCGAAGGCACGCCGCGCGAACAGGGCGGCGGCGCGCCCGCCGGCGCGGTGGCCGCGCCCGCGGCCGCGTCCAGCGCACGTCGCTCCGCGGCGGCCGCCGCTGCGGCCGCG
>CBIHRR010000053.1:0-13568 GCA_966212495.1 uncultured Gammaproteobacteria bacterium | reverse complement strand
CTCGTTGGACGCGGTGGCACGTTGCGGCGGCGGCGGCGCGGCCTCGGCGGCCTGCTGCACCGGCGCCGGAGGCGGCGCGGCCTGCTGCGCCGGACGCTGCACCGGGGCGGGCGCCGGAGGCGGTGCCGCGGCCTGCTGCGCCAGCTTCTCGGTCGCTTCCTTCTGCTGCTTCTGCTGGTCGGCGATGCGCTGCTTCTCGATCTCGGCCTGGCGCTTGACCTCGTCGGCGGCCGCGAGCTGCTGGTCCTGCGTCTTCTTCGCCGCGGCCGCCTGGCCGTCGGCGATCGCCTGCTTCAGGCGCGGCAGCGCCGGCGCCTTGGCGTCGGTCTTTTCCATCAGCGCGTACAGGCGCTGGGCCTCGCTGAAGTCGTCGCGCGAGATGCTCTGCTCGGTCGCGATCAGCGCGTACGGCATCAGGTCGGTCAGCGCGCTGGAGACGGCCGGATCGTTCGGCTGCTTGTCGCGCAGCGCGAGGTAGTACTCCATCGCGTTGTCGCCACCCGGCGCGTACAGGCGCTGCTGGCGCAGGGCCTGCCCGGCGGCCTCGCGCAGCTGGTCGGCGCTCATCGCGTTGACCTTGTCGGCAACGGCAGGCTGGGCGGCCTGCTGCGTGGCCGCCGCCCCCGCGGCGGCGTCGGGCGCGGCGGCCCCCTGTTCCTTGTTGCATCCGGCGAAGGCGCAGGACACGAGGACGACGGCGACGGCGTGGAACAACGCCGGACGCGCCTTGTAGGCATTCGAAAGGTACATCTGGAAGCTCCCCTATCCGTGCAGTGCGCGCACGTCCCCCTAGGACGCGGCACGGCGGGCGATTTGTCAACACCTTGCCGGGGGTTTCGGCCCGCCGGGCGCTACTTGCCGATGCAGAAGGTCGAAAAAATGTGACCGAGTAGCGCATCCGGGACGATCCGGCCCGTCACCTCGCCGAGCGCGTCGTGGGCCGCGCGGAGGGCTTCGGCGGCGAGGTCGAGGCTGCCCGCGGCCAGCGCCTGGCGGCCACCGGCCAGTTCCGCGGCCGCCTGCCGCAGCGCGTCGACCTGGCGGGCGCGGGCGCTGAACGCGCCGGACGCGCCCTCGCCCGCCGCCTCGCCGCCCGCGGCCTCGCGCAGCCAGGCGTGGAGGGCCTCGAGGCCGGCGCCGGTCCGTGCCGACACCCGCAGCACCGCGTCGCCTTCGGGGGCCCGGGGCGGCGGCGCGGCGGCGGGCAACAGGTCGGCCTTGTTGTGCAGCCACAGGCGAAGCGGCGCGGCCGCCGCCGCGGTGGCGAGCGCGGCACGGCCGGCGTCCGGATCGCGCGCATCCACCACGACGATGGCCAGGTCGGCGCGCTCGAGTTCGGCGCGCGCGCGGCGCATGCCTTCGCGTTCGATGGCGTCGCCGCCGTCGCGCAGGCCGGCGGTATCCACCAGCGTCAGCTCGACGCCGTCGCTGCGGATCGACTCGGCGAGCAGGTCGCGCGTGGTCCCGGCGATGTCGGTGACGATGGCGCGCTCGCTGCCGGCGAGCGCGTTGAGCAGCGAACTCTTGCCCGCGTTCGGCGGGCCGACGATCACCGCGTGCAGCCCGTCGCGCAGGCGCTGTCCGCGTGCGGCGGCGGCGAAGACCGCGTCCAGTTCGCCCGCCAGCTGTTCGAGCCGCGCCGACACCTGGTCCAGCCCCAGCGCCTCGATGGGTTCGTCGCTGAAATCGATCGCGGCCTCGACGTGCACGCGCAACGCCAGCAGCCCGTCGGCGAGCGCATCCACGCGCCGCGAGAACGCCCCGTCGAGCGAGCGCCGCGCCGCCCGCGCCGCGGCAAGGTCGCCGGCGGCGATGAGGTCGGCCACGGCTTCGGCCTGGGCGAGGTCGAGGCGGCCGTTGCGGAATGCGCGTTCGCTGAATTCGCCGGGCCTTGCCGGGCGCGCGCCCAGCTCGCAGCAGCGTTCGACCAGGCGCTGCAGCAGCACCCGGCTGCCGTGCGCCTGCAGTTCCGCGACGTCCTCGCCGGTGTAGCTGCGCGGCGCGTCGAAGCGCAGCGCGATGCCGTCGTCGATGGTCTCGCCGGCTGCGTCGGTGAAGCGCGCGTGGTGTGCGTGGCGCGGTTGCAGCGCGCGGCCGCACACCGCTTCGGCGATGGCTCGGCTGCGAGGCCCCGACAACCGCACGATGCCCACGCCCGCCGCGCCCGCGGCGGTGGCGACCGCGACGATCGTGTCGCCCCCGTCCGCGGAATGGCCGCTGGCGCCGCGCGCGTCGATGCCGCCCCCCGCGCCCGTCCGCTTACGTCGTGGCCGGCTTCGCCGGTCCGCCGTACTTGCGCGTCATCCACCACTGCTGCAGCAGGCCGAGGCTGCCGTTGGTGACCCAGTACAGCACCAGGCCCGCGGGGAAGAACGCGAACATCACGCCCATCGCCACCGGCATGATCTGCATCATCTTGCGCTGCATCGGGTCGGCGATCGTGGCCGGCGACAGCTTCTGCGTCGCCCACGTCACCGCGATGTTGATGACCGGCAGGATGAAGTACGGGTCCGGCGCGGTGAGGTTGTGGATCCAGCCGATCCACGGCGCCTGGCGCAGTTCCACCGACTCGAGCAGCGTCCAGTACAGGGCGAGGAAGACCGGCATCTGCAGCAGCAGCGGCAGGCAGCCGCCGACCGGGTTGATCTTCTCCTTCTTGTACAGCTCCATCATCGCCATCTGCAGCTTCTGCTTGTCGTCGCCGTAGCGCTCCTTGAGCTGCTCGATGCGCGGCTGGAAGCGGCGCATCTTGGCCATCGACTTGTACTGCGCCGCGGACAACGGGAACATCAGCGCCTTGACGATCACGACCAGGCCGATGATCGCCCAGCCCCAGTTGCCGACCAGCCCGTGCACGAACGCGAGCACGGCGAACAGCAACTCGGCGATCCACGCCAGCCACGCGTAGCTGCTGAAGTCGACTGCGCGCTCCAGGCCCGGCACGTGCTGCGCCTGGATCTGCTTCACCAGCTTCGGGCCGACCCACAGGCGCGCCGTCGTTTCGGCGCGCGCGCCCGGCGCGACCGAGACGCCGGGGCCGACTTCGCGGATCAGCGCGCGCGCGCCGGCGCCGCTGCCCTGCGAGGCGAGTGAGAACTTGCCCGCGTCCTTGTCGCCCGGGATCCACGCAGCGAAGAAGTGGTGCTGCAGCATCGCGATCCAGCCGCCGGTGACCGGCGCATCGACGCTGCCGCCTTCGTTGTACTTTGCGAACTTGCGCTTCTCGAAGCCGTTGTTGGCGCCGAACCAGGCGGCGCCATGGAAGCTGTAGGACTCCGGATGGGTGAAGCCCGTCTGCACCACCGGCGGCACGCGCTCGAGCTGGCGGTAGACGAAGCCCTGCCACGGCTGCGTGCCGGCGTTGGCGATCTCGTCGCGCACCTGCACCGCGTAGCTGCCGCGGGTGAACACGTAGGTGCGGCGGATGGTCACGCCGTCCGGGCCGGTCCACTGGAACGGCACTTCGACGTGTTCGGCGCCAGCGGGCAGCACGTAGGCGCGCTGTCCGCCGACCGGCGCGAAGCCGGCTTCGTGGTTCGGCGCCGCGTTCGTGGTGCTCACCCAGCCGCTCTGCGCCTGGTAGAAGTGCGCGGCGTCGGAAGCGAACAGGCGCACCGGCGCGGCGCCCGGCGTCGCGGTCTGCGGATAGTCGAGCAGGTCGGCTTCGCGCACCGCGCCGCCGTCGAGGGTCACGTGCAGGACGTCGGTCGTGACGGTGACCACCGGTGCCGTCGCGGCCTCGGGCGCCGAGGCGCGCATCGCCGGCGCGGGGGCGCCGGCCTGCGGTTGCGGGACGCTGCCCGCGGCGGACGCGGACGGGACGCTGCTGCCGGTGCCCGCCGCTGCGGGCTCCGCCGCGGCGGTCGTGGTCGCGCCGCCGGTCCCGGTTCCGGGCGTGGCCTTGTCGCGGCCCCAGGCCATGAACAACAGGGTCGCCACGACGAGCCAGGCGAAGATCAGGAAAGTACGGGTCTGGTTCATTCGGCGGGCAACGTGGGGGACGGCGGAGGGCAGCCGGGCATTGTGCCGGCCGGGTCCTTGGGGGGCAACGCGCCGGCGCGCTGCAGCAGCGCGAGGAACGCGGCGCGGAGCTCCGGATTCGGCAGCGCGGCGGCGGGTGGCCGCGCCACCACGACGTATGCGCCCGGCGGAAGCGTCGAACGCAGGTGGCGGAACTCGTCGCGCAGCTGGCGCTTGATGCGGTTGCGGCCGACCGCATCCGGGTCGACCTTGCGCGAAACGGCCAGACCCAGTCGGGCCGGCTGCGCATCACGCAGCCAGTGCAGGCTCAGGACAGGACTGGCATGGCGGCGGCCGCCATCGAACACGCGGCCGTACTCGGCCGACGCGCGGACGCGCGCGGCGGGTGGAAAACCGTACTGGGAAGGCATCGGCCGGCGACTGCGGCCGCGCAGGTCAGGCGCAGAGGCGCTTGCGACCCTTGGCGCGACGACGGGCGAGGATCTTGCGGCCGTCGGCGGTCGCCATGCGGGCACGGAACCCGTGGTCGCGCTTGCGCTTGAGGTTGCTGGGCTGGTAGGTGCGCTTCGTGGCCATGGCGGGTTCGGGCTTTCAAACGACAGAAAAGACTGGAAATTCTAGCGGCCGCAGCGTGTCCCGTCAACCTGGGGAGCAGCGTGCCGCCAGCGTCTCCCGGGGCGTCCCTGGCCGGGGGCCGCGATGATACGCTGGCCGCCTTCCGACGGTACCCGCAGAGCGCCGCCCCCGGGCGGTGCTCGACGCGCTTCCGACGGCCCGCCTGACCGGCCCGCTCAACCGGATTGATCCCTCCCCCGCTCCCATGGATGCCTGGCCCCGCTGTCTCGAGCGCCTCGAAGCCGAACTCCCGGCCGAGGACGTCCATACCTGGCTCAAGCCGCTGCAGGCCAGCGCGCGCGACGACGGGTACGTCCTCTACGCGCCGAACGCCTTCGTCCGCGACGAGGTGCGGGACCGCTACCTGGCCCGGATCCGCGAACTGCTCGGGCATTTCGCCGGCAGCAGCGAGGTGAGCCTGGAGATCGGCTCGCTGCGTCGCGCCGTGCCCGCGCCCCAGGCGGCGACGCTCGGCATCGCCGGCACCACCTCCGGCAACGCCGTCGCCGACGATTTCCAGGGCCACCTCGACAGCCACTACACCTTCGAGAACTTCGTCGAGGGCCGCAGCAACCAGCTCGGTCGCGCCGCCGCATGGCAGGCCGCGCAGAAGCCCGGTGACCGCGCGCACAACCCGCTGCTGCTCTACGGCGGCACCGGCCTGGGCAAGACCCACCTGATGTTCGCGGCCGGCAACGCGATGCGCGCTTCGCGACCCGGCATGCGCGTGATGTACATGCGCTCCGAGCAGTTCATGAGCGCCTTCACCAAGGCGCTCTACGACAAGACCAGCGGCGGCATGGAAGCGTTCAAGCGCCAGTTCCAGGGCATCGACGCGCTGCTGATCGACGACATCCAGTTCTTCGCCGGCAAGGACCGCACGCAGGAGGAGTTCTTCCACACCTTCAACGCGCTGTTCGACGGCAAGCAGCAGATCATCCTGACCTGCGACCGTTATCCGCGCGAAGTCGAAGGCCTCGAGCCGCGACTGAAATCGCGGCTCGGCTGGGGCCTGTCGGTGGCGATCGATCCGCCGGATTTCGAGACGCGCGCGCAGATCGTGCTGTCGAAGGCGAGCGAGCGCGGCACCGTGATCCCGGAAGACGTCGCGAACCTGATCGCGAAGAAGATGCGTTCGAACGTGCGCGACCTCGAGGGCGCGCTCAACACGCTCGCCGCGCGCGCCAACTTCACCGGCCGGCCGATCACCGCCGAGTTCGCCCAGGAAACGCTGCGCGACCTGTTGCGCGCGCAACAGCAGTCGATCGGCATCGCCAACATCCAGAAGGTCGTGGCAGACTACTACGGCCTGCAGATCAAGGACTTGTTGTCGAAACGGCGGACGCGTTCGCTGGCCCGCCCGCGCCAGGTGGCGATGGCGCTGGCCAAGGAGCTGACCGAGCACAGCCTGCCGGAGATCGGCGATGCGTTCGCCGGCCGCGACCACACGACCGTGCTCCACGCCTGCCGCCAGGTGAAGAACCTGCAGCAGACCGACGGCAAGTTGCGGGAAGATTGGGACAAGCTCGTCCGCAAGCTCAGTGAATGAGCGCGCGGGCGACGGTATAAAACGCGGGAACGGAGGGGGACAAGCTGTGGACAAGCCAGGCCGGCGCCCAGGCCACCGGAAGTTGTCCACAACTTGCGCAAGGCTTGCGGCGGGGTCCGCCCACAGCCAAGCATGGCCGTAAAAACCAGCTACATCAACGGGTTAGGTCGCTTATCACCGGTTTTTCGCCACACTATCTCCACCAATGTTCTTGATTTATCCATCCGTTCAAAGCTTGGGCACGCTCGCCAAAGCCACGCTCGTCTAGTCAAGGGGTCCGCATGCGCTTCAGCCTGCAACGCGAAGTCTTCCTGAAACCGTTGGCGCAGGTCGTCAACGTCGTCGAGCGCCGGCAGGCGCTTCCCGTGCTCGCCAACCTGCTGGTGCAGGTGCAGGGCGGGCAGCTCTCGCTGACCGGCACCGACCTCGAAGTCGAGATGGTGGCGCGGCAGGCGGTCGAGGATGCACAGGACGGCGAAACCACGATCCCGGCGCGCAAGCTCTTCGACATCGTCCGTGCCCTGCCCGACGGCAGCAAGGTCACGGTGTCGCAGTCGGGCGACAAGGTCACGGTCCAGGCCGGCCGCAGCCGCTTCACCCTGGCCAGCCTGCCGGCGCGCGACTTCCCCTCGGTGGACGAGGTCGAGGCGACGGAGCGCGTGCGCGTGCCCGAGGCGGCGCTCAAGGAACTGATCGAGCGCACCGCCTTCGCGATGGCGCAGCAGGACGTGCGCTACTACCTCAACGGCCTGCTGTTCGACCTGCGCGACAAGGGCCTGCGTTGCGTGGCCACCGACGGCCACCGCCTGGCGCTGTGCGAGGCCGCGCTCGATGGCGGCGCCAACACCAAGCGCCAGATCATCGTGCCGCGCAAGGGCGTCACCGAACTGCAGCGCCTGCTGGAAGGCAGCGATCGCGAGCTGGAGCTCGAGGTCGGCCGCAGCCACATCCGCGTCAAGCGCGACGATGTGACCTTCACCAGCAAGCTCATCGACGGCCGCTTCCCGGATTACGAGGCCGTCATCCCGATCGGCGCCGACCGCGAGGTCAAGATCGACCGCGAGGTCCTGCGTGCGGCCCTGCAGCGCGCGGCGATCCTTTCGAACGAGAAGTACCGCGGCGTCCGCGTCGAGGTCTCGCCCGGCCAGCTGAAGATCAGCGCCCACAACCCGGAACAGGAAGAGGCGCAGGAAGAAGTCGAAGCCGAGACCAAGGTCGACAATTTGGCGATCGGCTTCAACGTGAACTACCTGCTCGATGCCCTGACGGCCTTGCGCGACGAGTTCGTCGTCCTGCAGCTGCGCGATGCCAACTCCTCGGCCCTGGTCCGCGAGGCCGGGAGCGAGCGCTGCCGGCACGTGGTGATGCCGCTGCGGCTGTGACCGTCCGGTTCCACGTGGAACAGAAAGGACGCCCGGTTGCCGCCGGGCGTCCTGCTTTGGGCCCCGCCAAAGCGTGCGGTCGGGAGGCCCCATGCGGGTAACCCGGCTCGAATTCTCCAACCTTCGCTGCTTCGAACACGGGGAACTCGCCCCCGCGCCGGGCCTGAACGTCGTCCACGGACCCAACGGCAGCGGGAAATCCAGCCTGCTCGAGGCCCTGCACCTGATGGCCTACGCCCGCAGCTTCCGCGGCCGGGTACGGGACGGACTGGTGCGCAATGGGGCGCCCGCGGTCGAAGTCTTCGTGGAATGGCAGGAAGCGTCGGGGCGCACGCGCCGGGCCGGCCTGCGGCATGGGGGCCAGCAATGGGAGGGTCGGCTCGATGGCGCCCCGCTCGCCCAGCTCGGCGATCTCTGCGCGGCCCTGGCGGTCGTCACCTTCGAGCCCGGCAGCCATGCCCTGGTCATGGGCGGGGGCGAGGCGCGGCGCCGTTTCGTCGACTGGGGCTTGTTCCACGTGGAACAGGACTTCCTCGGCCTGTGGCGGCGCTATGCGCGGGCGCTGAAGCAGCGCAACGCACTGCTCAAGGCCCGGCAGCGCGACGGCCAGCTGGATGCCTGGGAACACGAGCTCCATCAGGCCGGGACGCCGCTGGGGCAGGCCCGCGAGCGCTACCTCCAGGCCCTGCAGCCCTTCCTCGAGGACACCTCCGCCGCGATCTTCCCCGCCGGCGGTCGCGTGCACCTGCGCTACCTGCCGGGCTGGCGGCAGGAAGACCTGTCCCTGGCCGACGCGTTGCTGCTCGCCCGGGACCGCGACCTGGCCACCGGATTCACCTCGGTCGGTCCGCATCGCGCCGACTGGCGCATCGAACATGCCGGAATCCCCGGTCGCGATGCCCTGTCGCGGGGACAGGCCAAGCTCACCGCGCTGGCGGCGCTGCTCGCCCAGGCCGAGCACCAGGCGGCCGCGCGGGGCGACTGGCCAGTGGTCGCGCTGGACGACCTGGCGTCGGAGCTGGACCGGGGCCACCAGGCCCTCGTGCTCGGCCGCCTCGCGGGCACCGGCGCACAGGTCATCGTCACCGGCACCGAGGTGCCGGCGCTGCCGGGGACGCTCGCCGCCGCGGCGACGTTGTTCCACGTGGAACAGGGCAGGCTGCGGGCCGACCCCGCTGCCTGAAGCACGGCCAACCCCAATCCGCGCACGCAGGGGCCTTGCGCGCACCGCGGCCGTCTGGTTGCTATACTTCACGCATCCATAACTAGTGTGTCATCAGGCGCGCAGGCCCAGCGGCCCCGCGTGCCCCCGGAGCCTGCCAACGCATGTCGCAAGAACACGATTCGCCCGCCACCGAAAACGAAGCGGGTACCGCGTACGACTCCAGCCGCATCACCGTGCTCCGCGGCCTCGAGGCCGTGCGCAAGCGCCCCGGCATGTACATCGGCGACGTGCACGACGGCACCGGCCTGCACCACATGGTGTTCGAGGTCGTCGACAACGGCATCGACGAAGCGCTCGCCGGCCATGCCGACGACGTCGTGGTGACCATCCACGAGGACGGTTCGGTTTCGGTGTTCGACAACGGCCGCGGCATCCCGGTCGACATCCACAAGGAAGAGGGTGTGTCCGCGGCGCAGGTCATCATGACCCAGCTGCATGCCGGCGGTAAGTTCGACGACAACAGCTACAAGGTGTCGGGCGGCCTGCACGGCGTCGGCGTGTCGGTGGTGAACGCGCTGTCGCGCAAGCTCGTGCTCGACATCTGGCGCGACGGCTACCACCACCACCAGGAATACGCGATGGGCGAGCCCGTCGCGCCGCTGGAACGCCTGGAGCCGACCGCCAAGCGCGGCACGCTGGTGCGCTTCTGGCCGTCGGTGGAAACCTTCAGCGACATCGAGTTCCACTACGACATCCTGGCGCGCCGCCTGCGCGAGCTGAGCTTCCTCAACTCCGGCGTGAAGATCACGCTCATCGACGAGCGCGGCGAAGGCCGCCGCGACCTGTTCCAGTACGAGGGCGGCATCCGCTCCTTCGTCGAGCACCTGGCGCAGCTCAAGACGCCGCTGCACCCGAACGTGATCTCGGTGAGCGGCGAGCAGAACGGCATCACCGTGGACGTCGCCCTGCAGTGGACCGACGCCTACCAGGAAACGATGTTCTGCTTCACGAACAACATCCCGCAGAAGGACGGCGGCACGCACCTGATCGGTTTCCGCGCCGCGCTCACGCGCACGCTGACGAACTACATCGAGCAGAACGGCATCGCGAAGCAGGCCAAGGTGCAGCTGTCGGGCGACGACATGCGCGAGGGCATGATCGCGGTGCTCAGCGTCAAGGTCCCGGACCCGAGCTTCTCCAGCCAGACCAAGGAGAAGCTGGTCAGCTCCGAGGTGCGCCCGGTGGTCGAGCAGACCTTCGGCGCCAAGCTCGAGGAGTTCCTGCAGGAGCATCCGGTCGAGGCCAAGGCGATCGCCGGCAAGATCGTCGACGCCGCGCGCGCGCGCGAAGCCGCCCGCAAGGCCCGCGACCTGACGCGCCGCAAGGGCGCGCTCGACATCGCCGGCCTGCCGGGCAAGCTCGCCGACTGCCAGGAGAAGGATCCGGCGCTCAGCGAGCTGTTCATCGTCGAGGGCGACTCGGCCGGCGGCTCGGCGAAGCAGGGCCGCAACCGCAAGAACCAGGCGGTGCTGCCGCTGCGCGGCAAGATCCTCAACGTCGAGCGCGCGCGCTTCGACCGCATGCTCGCGTCGGAGCAGGTCGGCACGCTGATCACCGCGCTCGGCACCGGCATCGGCCGCGACGAGTACAACCCGGACAAGCTGCGCTACCACCGCATCATCATCATGACCGACGCCGACGTGGACGGCGCGCACATCCGCACGCTGCTGCTCACCTTCTTCTACCGGCAGATGCCGGAGCTGCTCGAGCGCGGCCACATCTACATCGGCCTGCCGCCGCTGTACAAGATCAAGCAGGGCAAGAACGAGCTGTACCTGAAGGACGATGCCGCGCTCGACGCCTACCTCGCCGGCAACGCCGTCGAGGGCGCGCAGCTGGTGCCGGCCACGGGCGAGCCGCCGATCGTCGGGGAAGCGCTGGAGAAGCTGCTGCTCGCCTTCGCCGGCGCGCGCGAGGCGATCGTGCGCAACACCCACCGCTTCGACCCGCGCGTGCTCGAGGCGCTGATCGACTTCACCCCGCTCGACGCGGCGGCCTTCGCCAGCAACACCGACGAACGCCACGAACTCGACGCGCTCGAGTCGCGCCTGAACCACGCCGGCCCCGGCAAGCCGCGTTACCGCCTCGAGTTCCACCATGCCACGGACACCCGTCCGGCGGCGCTGCTCGTGCACCGCGCGCACATGGGCGTGGATTCGACCCAGGTGCTGCCGATGTCCGCGTTCGAGGGCGGCGACCTGCGCGCGCTGCGCGAAGCCGCGCAGCAGCTGCACGGCCTCGTGCGCGACGGCGCGCAGATCGTGCGCGGCACGCGCTCGCAGCCGGTCTCGAGCTTCGCGCAGGCGCAGGGCTGGCTCCTGGAGGAGGCCAAGAAGGGCCGCCAGATCCAGCGCTTCAAGGGCCTGGGCGAAATGAACCCCGAGCAGCTGTGGGACACCACCGTCAATCCGGAGACGCGGCGCCTGCTCCAGGTGAAGATCGAGGACGCGGTCGCCGCGGACCAGGTGTTCTCCACGCTGATGGGCGACGTGGTCGAGCCGCGGCGCGAGTTCATCGAGGACAACGCCCTCAGGGTCTCCAACCTCGACGTCTGACGGGGCGCCGCCGCGCGCGCGGCGCCATTGACGCTCCCTTCAGGGGTGGATCGGATAGAACGTCCGCATTCATCCGCCGGAGCTCCCCGTCATGCGCAAGCTGCTGCTGTCCCTCGCCATCGCCGCGACCGTGTCCGTGTCCGCATGCGCGACCACGACTTCGCCCACCGGTCGCAAGCAGTACGTCGGCGCCGTGTCGCAGGCACAGCTCGACCAGCTCGGCGCGCAGGCCTTCGCCGAAATGAAGGCGAAGACGCCGCAGACGACCGACGCCCGGCAGGCCGCCTACGTGCGCTGCGTCGTCAACGACATCGTCGCCGTGCTGCCGGCCCAGTGGCGCACGACCGGCTGGGAAACCGCGGTCTTCGCCGACGACCAGGCGAACGCGTTCGCGCTGCCGGGCGGCAAGGTCGGCGTGTACACCGGCATCTTCAAGGTCGCGCGCAACCAGGACCAGCTCGCCGCGGTGGTCGCGCACGAGATCGGCCACGTCGTGTCCCACCACCACGAGGAGCGCATCACGCGCCAGGCCGGCGCGCAGAGCGCGCTGCAGTTGCTGGGCGCGCTGCTCGGCTCGCGCTACGGCGAGGGCGCGGCGAACGCGGCGGTGCAGGGCGGCAGCATCCTCGCGCAGACCGGCTTCCTGCTGCCGGGCTCGCGCGCGCAGGAAAGCGAAGCCGACGTCGTCGGCCAGCAGCTGATGGCCAGCGCCGGCTTCGACCCGCGCGCCGCGGTGAACCTGTGGCAGAACATGGCCGACGCGGGCGGCAGCCGTCCGCCGGAATGGCTCTCCACGCACCCGGATCCGCAGAGCCGCCTGTCGGAACTCCGCGCCCGCGCCAACGGCCTGCTGCCGGCCTACGAACAGGCCCGGGCTTCGGGCCGGCGCCCGAACTGTGGCTGAGTTCACGCGCCTGGCAGGTGCGCGGGGAGGGACTTTTCTGCTAGCGTTTCCGGCCCCATCGCCCCGCAGGCGATCGGCCCCACGGAGAACGCCCAGATGATCCAGCTTCGCCATGCCCCGCTCGCGGCCGCCATCAGCGCCGTGTTCCTCGCCGCGCTCGCCGTGCCGGGCGTCGCCTCGGCCCAGCAGGCGGGTGGCCAGCAGGAGGTCAAGACCGGCAGCGCCGGCATGAGCATGCACGAGCGGCGCGAGGCCGCGCGCAACAAGGGCAAGGACACGCAGAAGGCGGTCGCGCCCGCGCTGTATCCCCAGGCGACGCGCGAGGAGCCGGAAGCCACGCCCAGCCGCAGCGGCGTCAAGAAGCTGCAGAAGCTGCAGGACCTCTACCAGAAGCAGGACGTCGAAGGCACCATCGCGATGGCCAACGACATCGCCGGCGATGCGTCCTCCAATCCTTACGAGAAAAGCTACGCCTACCTGATCGCCGGCACCGCCGCGTCCGACAAGGACGACGAGGCCGCCGCCGCCGACTACTTCGCCAAGGCCGTCGCCGCGAACGGCCTGCCGAACAACGACCACTACACCGCGATGTTCAACCTGGCGGTGATCCAGTACGGCCTGGACCGCTACCAGGACGCGCTGGCGACGCTCGATCGCTTCCTGTCCGAAACGAAGGCCGACAAGCCCGAGGCCAGCAACCTCAAGGGCGGCATCCTGATGGGGCTGGAGCGCTACGACGACGCGGCCGCGCTGTACACCGGCCTGCTCGCCGCCAAGCCGGACGACAAGACCCTGCGCATGAACGCCGTGGCCGCCTACCAGTCGGCCGACAAGCCGGACAAGGCGATGGCGCTGCTCGCCGACGCGCAGGCGAAGGGCCTGCTGACGACGAAGGACGAATACCGTTCCCTGTATGTCAGCCTGATCAACGACGACAAGGACAAGGACGCCGTCAAGGTGATCGAGGACGGCGTCGCCAGGGGCATCATCCCGGCGAGCGCGGAGCTGTCGAAGGACTACATGGTCCTGGGCCAGAAGGCCTACTACGACGACGACAGCGCCACCGCCATCGAGATGTACAAGCGGGCCATCCCCATGGCCGCCGACGGCGAGGCCGCGCTGAACCTGGCCAAGCTCTACGCCGAGGCCGGGAAGGGTGCCGACGCCAGGGCCGCCGCGCAGCAGGCACTGGACAAGGGCGTCAAGGACACGGCGACCGCAAAGAAGCTGGCCGGAGCCAAGTAACCGATACCAGCCGAGGCGGACCCGGTTGGTACCGGGATTCCGGATTGGTATAAGCTAAGAGATTCCCGCGACCGGAAACGGTCGCGGAACGACATTTCCGGGTGCGAAAGCC
>CBIHRR010000052.1:0-13648 GCA_966212495.1 uncultured Gammaproteobacteria bacterium | reverse complement strand
CGCGCGCGGCCATCAGCGACACCGCGGCGAGCACCGGCACGGTCGGCTGGCACACGCTGATCACGTGCAGCTTCTCCGCGCCGATGTGGCGGATGAAGTCCTCGATGTAGCGCACGTAGTCGTCGAGCGAGAACGTGCCTTCCGACTCCGGCACCATGCGCGCATCGACCCAGTCGGTGATGTAGACCTTGTGGTCCTTGAGCAGGGTGCGCACGGTGTCGCGCAGCAGGGTCGCGTGGTGGCCGGACAGCGGCGCGACCACGAGCACCGGCGGATCGTCCTTCAGCTCGCGCAGGTTGCCCGCATCGTCGGTGTAGCGCTTGAAGCGCAGGAGGCGACAGAACGGGCGCGACAGTTCCGCCTTCTCGACGACCGGGCATTCGGCGCCATCGACCTCGACCGAATGGATGCCGAACTCCGGCTTCTCGTAGTCCTTGCCGACGCGGTACAGCAGCTCGTAGCCGGCGGCGATGCGCGGCGCCTCGGGCAGCGCGGCGAGCCAGCTGCCGGGCGCGGAGTACATCTTGGCGCCGGCCTCGGCCCAGAAGGTGAGCGGGGCCATGCCGGCGCGCCAGAATTCGTGGAATTGATAGAGCAGCATGGGGATCCTGCGGTTGCTGCGCCGCAGCATAGCACCCCCTGCGCGAAGGGCGCCGTGACGCGCGTCAGGCGCTTCGCGGACTGGCTTCCAGTGCCGTCGTGGTGCCTGCCAGGGCCGGCGAGAGCCAGCAATGCGAACCCAGCGGGGTGAAGCCCAGTGCCTCGAAGCGCTGGCGGTAGAAGCGCGCCGGCCGGGCGATGAAGCCGTCCTCGTCGCCCTCGGCCTGGTCCTCGCGGGCGAAGGTTTCCAGGAAGGCGACGCCGCCGCACAGTTCGGCCAGTCCCGGCAGGCCGCGGTCGAGCGCGCGCGTCGACACGTAATGCATCACGTCGCTGCACACCAGCAGGTCGACGGGCGGGCAGGGCCGCAGCAGCGCGAACGCCTCGAAGCGCGCGAGGTGCAGGTTGCGGCTGCGGCCGTAGCGCGCGATCGCGTACTCGCTGGCGTCGAAGCCGAGATAGCGCGCGTCGGGGCGCAGCTTGAGCAGCGGCGCGCGCCAGGGGCCTTCGCCGCAGCCGATGTCGAGCACGCTGCGCAGCGGGCGCTCGAGGTGGTATTCGGCCGTCGCCACGGCCAGCGCGACCTTGCGCGCCAGGCGGCGGGCGCCGCCGATGCCGCCGCGGCGGTACCAGCGGTCGAAATAGTCGCGGTCGTAGCGCTTCGGGGTCGTCGGCTTTCGCATCGTGGCATCCTATCGCGGCGCCGGCCTCCGCCGGCCGGAGCCCACGCATGCACGCCTACCTGGTCGCCAAGACCGCGCACCTGCTGTTCGTGTTCGCCTTCGTCGCGTCGGCGTTCTACCTGCCGCGGATCCTGGTCAACCTCGCGGAAGCCGGCGACGGCGAGCCTGCCGTGCGCGCCCGGCTGCTGCTGATGGGCGGCCGCCTGTACCGCTTCGGCCACGTGATGTTCGGGTTCGCAGTCCTGCTCGGGCTGCTGCTGTGGCTGGGCTACCGCGCATTCGCCGGCTTCCCGACGATGGTCGCGCCGGGCAGCGGCTGGCTGCACGCGAAGCTCGGCGCGGTCGTGCTGATGCTGGTCCACTTCATCGTCGCCGGCCGCTGGCTAAAGGGCGTCGCCAGGGGGCGGCCCTTGCCGTCCGCGACGACGCTGCGCTGGTTCAACGAACTGCCGGTCGTGCTGCTGCTGGCGATCCTCTGGATGGTGCTGGCCAAGCCGTTCTGAACGCGGCGGCGCGGGGAGCGGCGCCGGTGGGCGGATAGCAACGGGCGAGCGTCGTCGCGGCGTCCATGCGCCGGCGCATCGTCGGCGGCGCGACAGCGTTCCACCCATGCACTCGCGCGGGCCGCCGGGCATCGGCTATCGTGCCCGGACGCCCCCTCCGGAATTCCGATGAAGATTGTTTCGGCCTGGTTCCGCATCCCGTTCTGGCAGCGGGTGCTTGCGGGCTTCGTGCTCGGCGCGCTCGCGGGCTGGGCGTTCGGTCCCGCCGCGGAAACGTGGTTCGGCCCGCTCGGCGACCTCTACGTCACGCTGATCAAGCTGATCGCCGCGCCGCTGGTCTTCTTCGCGGTGATCCACGCGGTCTCGTCGCTGCACGGGCAGAAGTCGATGGTCGCGCTCGGCGGCCGCACCTTCGCTTGGTTCGCCGGCACAGCGATGCTCGCCGTCGGGATCGGCCTGCTGGTCGGCACGGTGCTGAAGCCGGGCGTCGGCGTCGGTGCGCTGTCGATCGCATCCGACTACGTGCCCAAGGTCGTGCCCGATCCGATCCGCGTGCTCCTCGACGTCGTCCCGAGCAACGCGTTCTACGCGCTGACGGGCATCGGCACCACCACCAATGCCGCGGGCGAGACGGTGCTCGCCGCGGGCAAGGGTTCGATCCTGCCGGTGATCTTCATCGCGGCGCTGGTCGGCTTCGCGATGGTGAAGCTCGGCGACCGCGTCGCCGGCGCGCGCCGCCTGGCGGGCGAGGCGAGCGAGCTGATGATCCAGGTCACGCGCTTCGTGCTCGAGGTGACGCCGATCGGCACCTTCGGCCTGATCGCCGCGCTGGTCGGCTCCTACGGCTTCGAGAAGCTGCTGCCGCTCGGCAGCTTCGTGATCGCGCTGTACGTCGCCTGCATCCTGCAGATCGTCGTCGTGTACGGCGGCCTGCTGCTCGCGCACGGGCTCAATCCGCTCAAGTTCTTCCGCGGCGCGGCCTCGGGCATGCAGGTCGCGTTCGTGAGTTCCTCGAGCTTCGCCTCGATGCCGGCGGCGCTGCGCAGCGTGACCCACAACCTCGGCGTCGACCGCGACTACGCGGCGTTCGCGGTGCCGCTGGGTGCGAGCATCAAGATGGACGGCTGCGGCGCGATCTATCCGGCGCTCGCGGCGGTCTTCATTTCGCAGTACACGGGCGTTTCGATGACCGCCGACCAGTACCTGGTGGTCCTGCTCGCCTCCGTGCTGGGCAGCTTCGGCACCGCCGGCGTGCCCGGCACCGCGGTGGTGATGGCGACCGTCGTGCTCAGCGCCGCGGGCCTGCCGCTCGAGGCGATCGGCTACCTGTATGCGATCGACCGCGTGCTCGACATGATGCGCACGATGACCAACGTCACCGGGCAGATGCTGGTGCCGGTGCTGGTCGCACGCGAGACGGGGCTGCTGGACCGCGAGGTCTACCAGGCGGCGTCGAGCAACCTGGGCGTGGCGGAAGGCGAAGTGGCCGAGCCGCATCCGGTACGCGAGGCGGCGTAGGGGCTCGAAGGACCATCGGGGGTGCGGCGCGGGTTCGCGCTGCCGCGGGACTCGATCGCGGTGCCGTCAGATCCCGGCGACGCGCCGCGCCTGCACGAACTTGCTGCCCCAGTAGCCATCCAGGCTCGAGACGGTGACGTCCCGGCCGGTGCGCGGGGCATGCACGAAGCGTCCGTCGCCGAGGTAGATGCCGACATGGTCGACGCGGCCGCGGCGGCCGAAGAACACGAGGTCGCCCGGGACCATGCTCTTGCGGTCGACCTTCTCGCCGCTGTGGGCCATGTCGCGGGACACGCGCGGCAGTTCGATGCCGAGCGCGCTGCGGAACACGTAACCCACCAGGCCGCTGCAATCGAAGCCGTCGGTGGTGGTGCCGCCCCAGCGATACGGGGTGCCGAGCAGGGTGAGGGCGCGCTTGAGCACGTCCTGGATGCGGCTGCCGGTGCTTGCGGTCGCGTCGCCGGTGCCGGCGGCGGCCTGCTTGCCCATCAGGCGATTGATGTCGCCGGCCAGCAGCAGCGCGCGGTCCGACATCGGCAGGGGCTGGTCCAGCACGACGACGGCGTCGTGCATGTCCTCATCGTCGTTCGACGCCGCGGCAGGCGCGGGCGCGGCGGCAGGCTTGGCCGGCGCGGTGTTCCGGGCGGCCGCGGCCGGGGCCGGCGCAGCCGCCGGCGTGGCGGCCGGAGTCGCCATCGGCGCGGCAGTCGCACCGCTGGCCATCGCGAGCGGCTGGACCGGCTGGATGGCCAGGGCCGGCAGCGCGGGGCACGCGAACAGGCAGGCGCACAGCAGCACCACACCCCGGGGACGGCGGGTGGCGGCGAAGTGGCCTGTGGTCTGGTCGGGTGTCGTCACGCGGGCTTGACGGATGTGAGCAGGGCGTGATGTTGCCCCAGCCCGCCGGCCGGTAGGTTCAATTTTCGTTAGGGCGACGTGAACCCGAGTGTGATTTTGCTCACGGATTCAGGCAATTAGCCTATTCATTTGCCTCGTCCGCGCCCAGGACGCGCCGTGCGCCGGTGTAATGGTCGCGCCACCAGGACCCGTCGAGGCGATCGAGCCGGACGGTGCCCCCGGTCTTCGGGGCATGCACGAAACGGCCCTCGCCGACATAGATGCCGACGTGGCTCACCTCGCCGTCGCTGCCGAAGAACACGAGGTCGGCGGGCGCCAGGCGCTCCGGCGCGATCCGCGGCCCCTGCCACGCCGCGAGCTGGCGTGAGGTCCGGGGCAGGCGCAGGTCGAGCATGTCCCGGTAGACGTAGTTCACCAGGCCGCTGCAGTCGAAGCCGCCTTCGGGCGTGTCGCCGCCGTAGCGGTAGGGCGTGCCGACCAGGCTCAGTGCACGCATCAGCACGGCGTTGGCGGCGGCGGGATCGGCGGGGGCGTTCGAGGCCCAGTGGCGGGCCGGCGGTGGCGTGCCGCGGACGGAGGCGTGGCCGCCACAGCCGCCGAGCAGGGACGCGCAGGCCAGGGCAAGCCCGACGCCGGCGACCGCCGGGTTTGGCGTGCGGGCCCGCGAGCCCGGATAATGCGCCTTCATTCCAGGGATGCTAGCCGAGCCATGAAGATCGAGAAAGACCGCGTCGTCCGCTTCCATTACGCCGTCGCCGAGCAGGGCGCCGAGCCGACGGAAAGCTCGCACGGCCGGGAACCGCTGGCGATCCTCGCCGGCCACGGCAACATCATCCCGGGCCTGGAGAAGGCGATGGACGGCCGCGAAGCCGGCGAGAAGTTCTCCGTCGACGTGCCCGCCGCCGAAGCCTATGGCGAGAAGCGCGAAGGCCTGAGCCAGCGCGTCCCGAAGAAGCACTTCGGCAACCAGCGCCTGGAGCCGGGCATGCAGGTCGTGCTCAACACCAACTTCGGCCCGCGCGCGGTCACCATCGAGAAGGTCGGCATGAGCGTCGTCGACGTCGACCTCAACCACCCGATGGCCGGCAAGGACCTGCACTTCGACATCGAGGTGGTCGACGTGCGCGAGGCGACGCCTGAAGAGCTCGAGCACGGCCACGTGCACGGCGACGGCGGCCACCACCACTGACGATGGACAAGGCCGATGACGTGGTCGTGGTCGGCGCAGGCGTGGTCGGCCTCGCGACGGCGTTGGCGCTGCTCGAGCGCGGGCGCTCGGTGCGGGTGGTGGAAGCCGGTACCGTCGGCTGCGGCAGTTCGCACGGCAACTGCGGGACGCTGACGCCGAGCCATTCGCTGCCCCTCGCGGCGCCGGGCCAGGTCGGGCGCGCGCTGCGCTGGATGCTCACGCCGGACGCGCCGCTCTACCTCAAGCCGCGCTTCGACCCTGCGCTGTGGTCCTGGCTGCTGCGCTTCGCATCGCGCTGCAACCATGCCGCGATGATGCGCAGCGGCGCCGCGCGCGCCGCGCTGCTGCAGTCGTCGCGCGCCGCGTTCCCGGGGTTCCTCGCGCGGCACCGCGTCGATTGCGAATTCGCCGAAACCGGCACCGACCACGTGTTCCGCGATCCGCGCGCGCTGGAGGACTATCGCGCCGAACTCGCGGCGCTTGCCGAGTTGGGGATCCGCAGCGAGATCATCGATGGCGCCGCGTACGAGCGCGAGGAGCCCGCGGTGCGTCCCGGCGTCGCCGCGACGGTCCGCTTCCCCGGCGACGCGAGCCTGCGCCCGGACTGGTACGTGGCCGGACTGGCGCGCGCGGTGCGCGAGGCCGGTGGCCTCATCGACGAACAGCGCGAAGTGCGCGGGATCGGGCAGGCCGCGGATGGTGCGGTGCAGGTGGAGACGGCCGCGGGCACGCTGGCCTGCCGCGACGTGGTGCTGGCCGTCGGCGCGTGGTCGCCGCGCCTGGCACGCCGGCTCGACGTGCCGTTCCTGGCGCGCGCGATGCAGCCCGGCAAGGGATACTCCATCACCTACGATCGGCCGGCGCTCGCGCCGCGGCGCCCGCTCACGCTGCAGGAACGCAGCGTCTGCGTGAGCAGCTGGGGCAGCGGCTATCGCCTGGGCAGCACGATGGAATTCTCCGGCTACGACACCAGCCTCAACCGCCGCCGGCTCGATGCGCTGGAGCGCGCGGCGCGCGAATACCTGCACGATGGCGTCGGCCCGGCGCGCCGCGAGGAATGGTTCGGCTGGCGGCCGATGACGGTGGACGACGTGCCGCTGCTCGGCGCGGTCCCGGGCCGGCCGCGGCAATGGCTGGCGACCGGGCACGGCATGCTCGGGGTCAGCATGAGCATCGCCACGGCGGAGCTCGTCGCCGACCTGGTGTGCGGGCGCTCGCCGGCGATCGACCCGGCGCCGTACCGGCCGGAACGGCTCGCGTGAGCGCGAACCGCGGCGATGGCCACTACGACCTCGTCGTGCTGGGCGGCGGGTCCGGCGGCCTCGCCGGCGCGTTCCGCGCCGCGAAGCACGGCGCGCGCGTCGCGCTGCTCGAGCCGGGCGCGCTCGGCGGCACCTGCGTCAACGTCGGCTGCGTGCCGAAGAAGGCGATGTGGCTGGCCGCCGACCTCGCGCAGAAGATGGGGCTGGCGCGCGAGCTCGGATTCGCGCTGGCGTCGCCGCTGCCGGCGCTCGACTGGCCCGCGTTCATCGCGTTCCGGCAGAAATACATCGCCAACATCCACGCCAGCTACCTTCGCCGCATCGACGCCTCGGGCATTGCGCTGCTGCCGGTGCGAGGACGGATCGCGGCCCCGGGCGTGGTGGCCTGCGACAACGGCATCGAGTTGCATGCGCCGCAGATTCTCCTCGCCACCGGCGGCCGCCCGCAGCGACCCGGCATCGACGGCGCCGGACTGGCGATCGACTCCGACGGCTTCTTCGCGCTGGACGCCGCGCCGAAACGCGTGGCCGTCGTCGGCGCGGGCTACATCGCGGTCGAGCTCGCCGGCGTGCTGCAGGCGCTGGGCAGCCACGTCGAGCTGTTCGTGCGCGGGCGGCGCCTGCTGCAGGGCTTCGACGCCGACATCGCCACGCAACTCGCCGAGGATTACCGGCAGCAGGGCATCCGCGCGCATTTCGGCGCGACGCTGCGGTCGCTGCGCCATGCCGGCGGCGGCATCGTGTTGCGCGACGGGGAGGGCGGCGACAGCGATCCGTTCGACCGCGTGATCATGGCCACCGGCCGGCGGCCGAACAGCGACGGCATCGGCCTGGAGGCGGCGGGCGTGGCGCTGGACGCGCGCGGCCACGTCCAGGTGGACGGTTTCCAGCGCGCCAGCGTGCCGGGCATCCACGCGGTCGGCGACGTGACCGGGCGCGCGCAACTCACGCCAGTGGCGATCGCCGCCGCGCGGCGCCTGATGGACCGCATGTTCGGTGGCCGCGACGATGCGCGCCTGGACTACGCGGACATCGCGACGGTCGTGTTTTCGCATCCGCCGATCGGCAAGGTCGGCCTGACCGAGGAAGAGGCGAGGGCGGCGCATGGCGACGCGGTCCGCGTGCATTCCGCCGGGTTCCGGCCGATGCTGCACGCGCTGGCGGATTCGCCGCAGCGCAGCCTGTTCAAGCTGGTCTGCGTCGCTGGCGGAGACGGCGATGGCGACGAGGATGCGCCCGCGCGGCAACGCGTGGTCGGCATCCACCTGCTGGGCGAGGCCGCGGACGAGATGCTGCAGGGCTTCGCCGTCGCGCTGAAGCGCGGCATCACCCTGGCCGACCTGCACGACACGGTCGCGATCCACCCGACTTCCGCCGAGGAAGTCGTGCTGATGGGCTAGTCGGCCCGCGGAGCGCACATGGACGACACGACTGGCGACACCCGGGAACCCGGGGCCGACGACGCGATGTTCAGCCTGCATCGCGGCACCGCGCCGCTGCTGGTGAGCCTGCCGCACGACGGGAGTGCCATCCCGCCCGCGCTGGCGGAACGCATGACGCCGGAAGCGCGGCGCGCGCCGGACACCGACTGGCACGTCTCGCGGCTTTACGCCTTCGCGCGCGAACTCGGCGCTTCCGTGCTGGTGCCGCGGCATTCGCGCTACGTGGTCGACCTGAACCGGCCCGAGGACGACACCTCGCTGTATCCGGGGCAGAACACCACCGGCCTGTGCCCGGCGGTGCGCTTCAGCGGCGATCCCGTCTACCTCGAGGGGCAGGCGCCCGATGCGCGGGAAATCGCCGCGCGGGTCGAACGGTACTGGCGTCCGTACCACGACGCGCTGGCCGGCGAACTCGCGCGCCTGCGCGCCGCGCACGGTCGCGTGGTGCTGTGGGAAGGCCACTCGATCCGCGGCGAGGTGCCATTCCTGTTCGACGGGCGGTTGCCCGACCTCAACCTCGGCACCGCCGCCGGCGCGAGCTGTTCGCCGGCGCTGCAGGCGCGGCTGGAAGCCGTGCTGGCCGCGCAATCGCGCTACGACTGGGTGGCGAACGGCCGTTTCAAGGGCGGCTACATCACGCGCCATTACGGCGCGCCCGCGGAAGGCGTGGATGCAGTGCAGCTGGAGATCAGCCAGCGCACCTACATGCATGAGGACAGCTTCGCCTGGAGCGACGCGTTGGCGCCGCGGCTGCAAGCGGTGTTGCGGACGCTGCTGGAAGCCGCGCTGGACTGAAGCCGCCGGGCCGCGGAGTGCGGCCGCGCCCGCGCACCGGCCGCGCTGGCGGGGCCGCGGCATCGCGCCGCGGCCCGCCTTGAATCACTGCGCCTGCGGACCGATGTGCTTGTCGAGGAACGCGGCGATGCGACGGAACAGCTCGGCCTGGTTCTCCGGCTTCACGAAGCCGTGGCCTTCGCCCTTGGCGACATACGTTTCGACCGTCTTGCCTGCATGCTCCATGGCGGACACCATCGCCTTGAACTGGTTGATGTCGGTGTTCTTGTCGTCGCTGCCGTGCACGAGCATGACCGGAACGTTCAACTCCGCAGCCCGCGCATCCGGCGAGAATTCCGCGAGCGCCGCCTGGTCGGTTCCCATCGTGCGTTCGAAGAAGCGCATTCCCGTTTCGTTCATGCCGCGGTTCTTCTTCGTCTTCTGCAGCAACGTCAGGTCGTACACGCCCGCGTAGCCGATCGCGCACTTGTACAGCGTCGGCTCGAGGATTGGCTGGATCAGCGCGGTGTAGCCACCGAAGCTGGCCCCGAAGGTGCAGATGCGCTTCGGGTCCGCGAGGTTCTGCTCGATGGCCCAATGCACCCCATCCGTGATGTCCTGCTGGATGGTGGTGCCCCAGCCCTTCCAGCCGGCCTCCTCGAAACCTTCCCCGCGCCCGCCGGAACCGCGGTAGTTCACCTGCAGCACCGCGTAGCCGCGGCTCGCCAGGAACTGGACCTGGTCGTCGAAGCCCCAGCTGTCGGAGATGCCGAACGGGCCGCCGTGGGCCATCACGACCAGCGGTTTCGGGCCGGTCCCCCTTGCCGTGTAGAAGCCGAACAGCTTTTGGCCATCCCGGTTGGCGAACTCGATGGGCCGGGTCGGCGCCATGTCCTCCATCTTCAGCCAGGGCTTGTAGTCGATGACCTTCTGCAGTTGCTTCGCGCCACGGTCGTAGAGGAAGTAACTGCCGATGTTGCGATCGGACCAGACCGAGAACAACACCCTGTTGCCGTCGCGGCTGAAGTTCCTGAAGGAGACGAACTGCCCGGGGAACGACTTCATCAGCGATGCATGCAACTGCGCCCACTCCGACTGGGGATCGATGTACTGCAGGGCGGGCTTCGCGGCGGTGTAGGTCACCGCGAACGGGACGCCGCCGAGCCCTTCGTACATGAAGCCGTCGACTTCGACCTCCGGATCGCCGGCCAACCTCGTGCGCGTGCCTGCATCCAGGTCGATGCGATAGGCCTGCGCCGGCTCCGAGGCGTCGGTAACGATCGCGTAAAGCGTGTTGTTGTCCGGGGCGAAGCGCGCGCCGTAGATCAGGCGACCTGCGATCGACTTGGGCAACGGCGCCCAGTCATCGCCCTTGTGCCGGCGATAGGAAAGGACCGGCTGGTCGTCCTGGGTCCAGGTCGTGCGCAAGCGCGCCTCGCCGGTCCGGTCGAACTGGAAGCTTGCGCGGTCGCCATGCCGTTCGACTTCCTTGCGCTCGCCCGAACGGGTGTCCACCTTGAAAATGACGGTGTCGGGTTCGTCGCCGCAATCCCAGCAAGTGAATTCGACCAGCGCCATGCCGGGCTCCGCTGGAAGGACGGCGGCGACTTCGGACCAGCCATGGTCATTGCGCTTTCCCCGCTTGCCATCGCGTTCCGGGACGTAACCGAAAAGCACGTCCTGGTTCTTGCCCTTGACGTCGGTGGTGTAGAGCTCGCCCAGGGTGACGGGGCGCGCCTTCATCGGTTGCATTTCGGCCCGCGACACCACGACCTGTTCGTCCCCGCTCCAGACGATGTCGCCGACATGCTGCTGCGGGCCGAATCGCAGGATCTGTGACTTGCCGGTCGCAATGTTCAGGATTTCGAGCCGCGATTCCAGGCCGTCCGCCGTCGGCACCGCCATGGCCACGTACTGCCCCGAGGGCGACATCGAAATGTCAGTCGCCTCCGCCCGCCTGGTGAAGTCGTCGGCCGACAAGGCCTGCGCGGCGACATTCGCCGCGGACAAGGACAGCAACACGCTTGCCGCGAAGGCAACTCCTGGATGATTCATGCGGGACCCCATGGTTTACGGATGCCCGCTCCCCGGGCAGGCACAGCGTAAACCCGTCGCGCGTCCCCGCAAAACGGGGCGGCCGCCGGTCACACTTCCAGGGTGGCGAGGTCGCCCTTGCGCTCGAGCCAGGCCTTGCGGTCGCCCGCGCGCTTCTTGCCCAGGAGCATGTCCATCAGCGACGAGGTCTGCGCGCCGTCGTCGACCGTGAGCTGCACGAGGCGCCGCGTGTCGGGATGGATGGTGGATTCGCGCAACTGCGACGGGTTCATCTCGCCCAGGCCCTTGAAGCGGGTCACGTGCACGGCGCCCTTCACCTTCTCGCGCTCGATCTTCTCGAGCAGCAGGCGCTTCTCTTCCTCGTCGAGCGCGTAGAAGACCTGCTTGCCCACGTCGACGCGGAACAGCGGCGGCATCGCGACGAACACGTGGCCGGCGGCGACGAGCGCGGGGAAGTGCTTCAGGAACAGCGCCGACAGCAGCGTGGCGATGTGCAGGCCGTCGGAATCGGCGTCGGCGAGGATCACGATCTTGCCGTAGCGCAGGCCCGACACGTCGTCCTTGCCGGGGTCGCAGCCGATCGCGACCGCGAGGTCGTGCACTTCCTGCGAGGCAAGCACGCTCCCGGACGCGACCTCCCAGGTGTTGAGGATCTTGCCGCGCAGCGGCAGGATCGCCTGGAAATCCTTGTCGCGCGCCTGGCGCGCGCTGCCGCCGGCCGAATCGCCCTCGACGAGGAACAGCTCGGTGCGCGACAGGTCCTGCGAGATGCAGTCGGCGAGCTTGCCGGGCAGGGCGGGGCCCTGCGTGACCTTCTTGCGCACCACCTGCTTCTCGGTCTTGAGCCGCGCCGACGCGCGCTCGATCGCGAGCTGCGCGATCTTCTCGCCGGCCTCGGTGTGCGTGTTGAGCCACAGCGAGAAGGCGTCGTGCGCCGCGCCCTCGACGAAGCCGGCGGCCTGGCGCGAGCTCAGGCGCTCCTTGGTCTGGCCGCTGAACTGCGGCTCGGTCATCTTCAGCGAGAGGACGAACGCGACGCGGTCCCACACGTCCTCGGGCGCGAGCTTGACCCCGCGCGGCAGCAGGTTGCGGAAGTCGCAGAACTCCCGCAATGCATCCGTGCAGCCGGTGCGCAGGCCGTTGACGTGGGTGCCGTGCTGCGGTGTCGGGATCAGGTTGACGTAGCTTTCCTGCACGAGTTCGCCTTCCGGCACCCAGGCCACGGCCCAGTCGACGATCTCGGTGTCCTTGCGCAGCTGCCCGGAAAACAGCTCCGGCGGCAGCAGTTCGGCGCCGGCGAGCTCGCCCTTCAGGTAGTCGCGCAGGCCGTCCTCGTAACGCCACTCCCAGCGCTCGCCGGTGGGCTCGTCCGCCAGCGACACGGACAGCCCCGGGCACAGCACGGCCTTCGCGCGCAGCAGGTGCCGCAATGCGCGCAAGTTGAACTTCGGGCTGTCGAAATACTTCGGGTCGGGCCAGAAGCGCAGCCGCGTGCCGGTGTTGCGCTTGCCGACGCTGCCGACGACTTCCAGCTTGCTTGCGCGGTCGCCATCGGCGAAAGCCATGTGGTATTCGCTGCCGTCGCGCCGGATGAACACGTCGAGCCGCTTCGACAGCGCGTTGACCACGCTCACGCCGACGCCGTGCAAGCCGCCGGAGAACGTGTAGTTGCGGTTGTTGAACTTGCCGCCCGCGTGCAGCCGGGTGAGGATCAGTTCGACGCCCGGGACTTTTTCCTCGGGATGGATGTCCACGGGCATGCCGCGGCCGTCGTCGGCGACCTCGCAGGATCCGTCGGCGTGCAGCGTCACCGCGATGCTGCCGGCGTGCCCGGCCAGCGCCTCGTCCACCGAGTTGTCCACGACTTCCTGCGCCAGGTGGTTCGGCCGCGCGGTGTCCGTGTACATGCCCGGGCGGCGGCGGACCGGGTCAAGCCCGGAAAGGACTTCGATGTCGGCGGCGTCGTAGCGGGTGCTCATGGCGGCATTGTCGCGCATCGCGTGGCGGCGTGTTCAGCGCGATCAAGGTTTCGTTGTTCAGTCCCCGTCATGGCGACGCGCGACAGGATCGCCCGGTCGAAGGGGGCGACCGGCCCATCGGCCGTTCCATCTCCAAACTCGAGGATGACGCAGATGAACAAGAACGGGAAAAGAACGATCCTGCTTTCCTTCGCGATCGCGGCCGCGCTCGCGGCGCCGGCAGCCTGGGCGCAGCAGGTCGGTGTCGGCCTGGGCGGCGGGCACGGACAAGGCGGGTTGCAGGCCGGGCCGTTGCGCGCCGGCGCCGCCGTGGACGTGCCGCGCGCGGGAGCCGCCGCAAGTTCCGGCACCGGCATGATGGCCGGGCAAAGCCTCGAGGCCGCGCAGCACGCGGCGCATCGCGCCGAGATGAAGGCGCGCGCGGAAGAAAGGAAGGCCCGCGCGGCCGCGGACAAGGCTGCGAGCGCCGCGGGCAACGCCAGCGAACGCGCCGCCGCGGCGGTGGACGGCAACGCCACCGCGAGCGCGAACGCGGCGGTGACCGCCGGCGCGGATGCACGGGCCGACCAGGCCGCCGACGCCACCGTCGCCGCCAGGCCCGGGCGCGAGTCCGGCGAGGCCGACTCCGGCGCGGCAGGCGACGACAAGGCCCGCGGCGACCGCAAGCCCGCGAAGGACGACAAGCGGCGCTCCGAGCCGGCCGAACCCGCGGCCGACTGACCGCTTCGGCCGACCACCCGCGGGGGCCCCCCGCGCTCCAGCCCCCGGGCCCGCCGCGCAAGGAG
>CBIHRR010000051.1:0-13760 GCA_966212495.1 uncultured Gammaproteobacteria bacterium | reverse complement strand
GCGCGGCGCACCGCCTGCGCGAGGTCCAGGTTGCGTTCGTTGCCCGGATAGCCGTGCAGGAACAGCACGGTCGGCTGCGCGCCGGCGCCGGCCGCCCGGTAGATGAAGCCGTTAAGGCGCGCGCCATGGCTCGGGATCGCGAGTTCGTCCATGGAGGCGGGTGGCGCGGACGGTGCCGCGGCACGGCCGGCGGCGGGAGCGAAGGCGAGCAGCGCGGCCAGCAGCATCGGAAAACGGGTCATGGCGGAATCCGCGGGGACGGTCGCCCTATATACGCACTGGGCCCCCCGCGTTCCAGTGCGCCGGCGCCGCGGGCGGGCGATGGAAGGCGGTCGCCTCCGCGGATATCCTGCTGCGGGGCGCGCTAGGGGGGCGCATGGGCAACGAGTCGCATCCGGTGTTCCGTATCGCGGTGGCCATGCTGGTCGCGGCCATGCCGACGATGCCTGCGCGCGCGCAGTCGACGCTGGACGCGCGCTCGAAGACCTGCATCACCGCCGCGCTGGCGGATGCACGGGCCGCGTTGCCCGTCGCCACCGCCGGTGCCGCCGCGGCGCAGGACGTCGGCGACCGCAACGCCGAGTCGCGCTTCCGGCGCTGCGAAGGCTATGCGCATGAATCGCTCGGCGACCTGGGCGCGGCCTTCGCCGCCTATGCCGCGGCAGTTGTCGCCGCCGAGGCGGGCGGCGACGCGGAAGCGCTGGCCGACGCCCTGGCCGGCCGCGGCGAGCAGTTGCATGCCTCGGGCGAGTACGACCGTGCCATCGCCGACCTCAAGCGCGCCTACGACCTGTACCTCGCCGCCGGCCTTGGAGGCAGCGAGGACTACGTGCTGAACGCGATGGCGAACCTCTACGCCGATCCGAACGTCGGCGAGTACGACAAGGCGCTCGGCTATTACCGGGAGCTGCTGGCGCGGCACCAGCGCGACGGCCAGCGCGGCGAGGTCGCGACCGCGACCTTCAACCTCGGCGCCACGCTGGACAGCAAGCGCGACTACGGCCAGGCGCTGGCCGAATACCACCGTGCGCTCGCGCTGTACCAGGCGCTCGGCGACCAGGCATCCATCGCCGAAACGCGGCGCGTCATCGGTGCGACGCTGGCGAAGCAGGGCCGCGCGGGCGAGGCGATCGGGTGGATCGACCAGGCGCTGGCCTGGTACCGGAAAGCCGGCGACGACGACGGCGTCGCGCGCACCTCCCTCACGCGCGGCATCGCCCTGCGCGCCGCGGGTCGGCCGGCCGACGCGCTGCGAGACCTCGACGCCGCGCGCGTGCATTTTGCGGCGGCGGCGAACCAGCGGTTCCTCGTGCGGATCGACGAGGAGCGGGCCAAGGCCTTCGCCGACCTCGGCCGCTGGCGCGACGCCTATGCCGCGCTGCGCCTGCAGTTCGACGCGCAGCACGCGCTGGACGCCTCGCTGGCCAGGGAAGCGACGTCGCGGCTGCGGGTGCAGTTCGGGACCGAACGGACCCAGCAACTCAACCGCGCCCTGCAGGCCGAGAACGCCAGCCGCGGCGCGGCGCTGGTGGCGGCTGCGCGCGAGCGGCGCCTGCAGCGCCTGGCGATCCTGCTGGGTGCGTTGTCGCTCTGCCTGCTCGCGGTCCTCGTGGTTCGCCAGCTGTTGCGGATGCGCCGGCTGCGCGAACTCGCCTCGACCGACGACCTGACCGGCATCGCCAACCGTCGCGGCGTCTTCGCCTTCCTGCGCGAGCGCCTGCGCCTGGCGGCGCGCGCGGGGTCGCCGCTGGCCGTGGTCGCCTTCGACATCGACCACTTCAAGCGGATCAACGATCTCCACGGGCACGACGCCGGCGATCGCGCGCTGCGCCGGGTCGCGGCGCTGGCGGTGCGCGCCGCGCGCGCCAGCGATCGGGTGGGACGCATCGGCGGCGAGGAGTTCCTGCTCGTGCTGCCCGGCGGCGACGGGGACGTCGGCATGGAGATCGCGGAGCGGCTGCGCGCGCTGGTCGCGTCGGAAGCCTTCGACGACGTCGGCCCCGGCGTGCGCATCACGATCAGCCTGGGCGTGGCCAGCGAAGGCGGTGCGGGGTGCGCCGCGGAGGGCGCGGGCGACGCCGATGCGCTGGTCAAGCGCGCCGACCTGGCGCTGTATCGCGCGAAACAGGCGGGCCGCGACCGCGTCTCGCGCTGAACGCTCGCGGCTTCAGGCCAGGTCGATGTCGCCGGCCTTGTCCTTGTAGCTTTCCTTGGGATCCGTGCCGAGCATCAGCTTGATCGCGGCCAGCGCGCTGTTCTCGTTGAGCCAGACGTGCGCTTCGGTTGCGTCCATGCGCAGCAGCCGCAGCTTGGGATCGTCCTTGCCGTTGAACCACGCGGCGATGAACGGATTCCACAGGCGGTCGATGACCGCGCGGTCGGTGTCCGCGACCAGCCGCCCGGTGATCATCGCGAACAGGGCATGGTTCTTCGCGGCGAAACTGGCGACGGCATCCAGGCCCCGCGACGCGTCGAGGCGCTCGCCCAGGTCGGTGTCGACGGAAGTGAAGAACCACAGCGGCGCGCGGTCGTCCTCGGCGATCGCGGTCATGGGGCGCGGCGCGATGCCCTGCGTGCCCAGCATCAGGGTGCGGTCGTCGTTGAGGTGCTTCCAGAAGCGTGCTTCGAGTTCACGGGTGTCGGCCATGGGATTCTTCTCGGTCGGTACAGGTGCTTTTTCTAGCGGGCCGCTCGTGATCGGCCGGTGAGAGGCCCGTGCCGCGCGGGCCCGCGGTAAAGTAGCGGCATGACCATCGTCCTCACCGACTTCGCCCTCGGGCGCCTGTTCCGCGAGCGGCGCCGCAACACCCTCCAGGACGTCACGCCGGAAGCCTTCCAACGGCATCTCAACGAGGTGCCGCCGCTGCGCGTGCTCGACGGCTACGCCCCGTTCTGCAAGCTCCACGTGCATCGCAACTGGACCTCGACGCGCTGCCTCGTCGTGCCGATCACCGACGGGAACCGGCACCTGCTGCGCTCGGACTACGAAGCGCGCACGCCCGATGAACTGCCGGTGCTGGTGCGCTGGTTCGAGGGCCTCGAGCCGCCGGTGGCCGCGTACCTGGTCGTGATCCTGTACGACCGCGCTCAGCTGGCGAAGGAGGGCACGGACATCGCCGCCGACTGGGGCGTGGTCGGCTGCATGTACACCGCCGAGCCCGTGGAAACGCCGATGGCGCCCATCACCATGCTGCGCAACGCGCTCGGCGTGGAGGAGGGCGGGTCCGGCGTGCCGATCGACCGCGAGGCCTATCGCCGCGCCGTCGAGTTCTGGCGCGCGCACGCCAACTGGCGCGGCTGACCGCGCCGCGCGTTCGATGCATGATCCCGCCGGGAGGGGACTGTGATGGACATATCGGGCTGGACCTTGAAGTGGATCGCGGCCGTCGGGCTGCTCATCGGGATGGCGCCGCCGGCGCAGGCCGCGGAACCGCCCGCGCTGCACACGATCATCCTCGTGCGCCATGGCCAGTACGACGCCGTGCCGAACGGCGACGAGCGCACCGGCATGGGCCTGTCGGCGCTGGGCGTGGCCCAGGCGCGGCTCGCCGGCGCAAGGCTGGCGGCGTGGCCGCAACACATCGACGGCATGTTCGAGAGCCCGCTGCGCCGCGCCCGCGAGACGGCGGCGACGATCGGCGAAAGCCTGCCGGCCGGCAGCCGGTTCACGATCGACGAGGACCTCGCCGAATGCACGCCGCCGACGCGGCGCAGCGAAGTGACCGCGGGCGAGAAGCCCGCCGACCTGGCCGCTTGCCAGGCGCAGTTCGATCGCCTGTTCGCTCGCTACTTCACGCCCGCGACCGGCGGCGTGGCGCGCACCGACCTGCTGGTCTGCCACGGCAACGTGATCCGCTCGATGGTGACGCGCGCGCTCGGCGTGGATCCGCAAGCCTGGCTGGAGATGTCGGTGGGCCATGCCAGCGTGACGGTGATCCGCGTGGAAGCCGATGGCCGCATGAAGGTCATCTCCGTCGGCGACGTCGGCCATCTTGCGCCCGGCCTGCTGACGGGGACGACCGGCGATCCGGAACGCAACCTCGTCGCGCCCGCACTGGATTAGCCGCCTGTCGGATTGCAATCGGTTACAGGGTCGGCGCGTCACGTTTCACCGTGAAAACTGCCGGAATCCGGCGGGATTTTCACGCCGTTTTTCCCCGGCGCGCGCCGCAATGCGCAGGCCGGAGCCAGCAAGCAGGGGTGTGCGCCAGGGATCCGGCGTCCGCAATTCCACCTCATGGAAAGGGGTAACACTCGATGCGCAAGTCCGCTTCCCGGGCCAGGCTTGGCCTGTACGCCTGCACGCTCGTCCCGCTCTTCGTCGCCATGAATGCCTCGGCGGCGTCCGGGCCCTCCGATGTTTCCCCCGGCGTGCGCGCCGCGATGCAACGCGATCTCGGAATGACGCCGGCACAGTTGTCGCAGTACCTGAAAGTGGAGGACCTCGCGACGCAGTCGGGCGAGCAGTTCGCCCGTGCACAGGGCCCGAAGTTCGCGGGCAGCTGGATCGAACGCACGCCCGACGGCGGGTTCCAGCTCGTCGTTGCGACGACTGCGCTCGGCGCGCACAAGGCGCCGCCCGGCGTCGTGGTGCGCAGCGTCCGGCATACGCTGGCGCAGCTCGACGATGCCAAGGGACAGCTCGATTTCCTGCTCGCGCAGGGCGCGAAGGTCCCGAAGGGTGTCTACGGCTGGTACGTGGACCTGCCCAGCAACACCGTCGTCGTTGCCATCGGGCGCGGCCAGCAGGCCGCCGGCGTCGACTTCGTCGCCGCCAGCGGCGCCGATGCCGCGACGGTGCGCTTCGTGGTCGAAAGCGAGCAGCCCACGCTGCGCAGCACCCTCAAGGGTGGCCTCGGCTACCTCCGCGATCCCGGCGACGGTTACCTGTATGCGTGCTCGGTCGGGTTCAACGTCACCCACAACGGCGCGCCGGCCTTCGTCAGCGCGGGCCATTGCGGCACCGCGGGCGAGCCGGTGTACCTGGAGGGCTCGCCGCAATGGACGATCGGGCCGCGGATCGGCACGTTCTCGGCATCGAAGTTCCCGAATCCGGGCCAGACCGGCAACGACTATTCCTGGGTGGGCGTGTCGTCGGGCAACACGCTGCCGGCGACGGTGTACGGCTGGGGCAAGGGCGACGCGACGGTGCATGGCAGCACCGCGGCCGGCGTAGGCGCGGCGATCTGCCGTTCGGGCCGCACCTCGGGCTGGCAGTGCGGCACAATCGAAGCCACGGGCCAGACCGTCAGCTACAGCACGGGCGAAACCATCGTCAACCTGACGCGCACGACCGCATGTTCCGAGGGCGGCGATTCGGGCGGCTCGTTCATCACCGGGCCCGGCCAGGCGCAGGGCGTGCTGTCGGGCGGCAGCGGCACCTGCAAGGGCAGGCACCGCAGCTCGCGCAGCTACTTCCAGCCCCTGCTGCCGATCCTGTCCGCCTACGGGCTCACGTTGACGACCAACTGATCCCCTGGCGGATCCGCGAGGGAAACGCCCCGGCATGCCGGGGCGTTTTTCGCTCAGTACTCGTCCGAGCCCTGCACCCAGAGGAAGGACTGGATGTCGATCATGTCGCGCGGGCGCAGGTCGGACAGGTCCCGCCGCACGACGTCGCAGAAGGCCAGCAGGCCTGCATAGACGTCCCACGACGGGCGCGACCGGTACGGCAGCTCGTAGCCGTAGGCGCGCGCGGCCGCGCGCATGGTGTTGGGCTTGAGGAACATGTGGCGGTCGGGCTGGGCGATGAAGCCGAACACGGTGGCGAGCGGCCAGGTGAGTACCCGCGTCTGCTTGCGGGGCAGCCGTTCGATCGCCGCGATCCAGCGGTCGAACCGGCCTTCCAATCCGCCGCGGCCGTGGAGCAAGTCGTACAGGCCTTGCGCGAAATCGCGCGCGCCCGCGGGATCGCGCAGCGCGTCGCGCAGCGCCATTTTCTCGAACGAAAACAACATCGCGTGGCGCGAACGCTGCTCCACGCGCACGGCGCGCGCCGCGGCCTCTTCGAAATCGCCGGCGCGCAGCAGGCGGCGGAACGTGTCGCGCGGGAGCGCTTCGTGCCAGCGCAGGTGCGTCTCCCACTTGTAGTCGCGTTCCCAGTCCAGGTAGGTCGGGTCGCGGAAGCCGCCGGGAAACTGGCGCAGGAACTTCCGCCGGCAGCGAACGGCGCCCGCGAGGCCCGAAGGCGGGCTGGAGCCAGGCGTGGTGCGGACGCGTGCCATGGCCTGCTTGTAGCAGCCGTGCGTGCACGGCCGTGTCGAGGCCGGCCCGGCGCGCCTGCATCCGGTGCACACATCTCCGGGGCCAGACTGCGGCCACCGAACCCGCGCCCCTGCCCATGTACCTCATCCAGCTGTTCCTGCCGCTGCGCGACAACCGGAACAAGCCGTTCCCGCGCGCGATGTTCGTCGCCGTCCGCTCGGGCCTGGCGGAGGCCTTCGGCGGCGTCACTGCCTACCAGCACGCGCCCGCCACCGGCCTGTGGGAGGACGGCAGCGACGAGGTGCGGCGCGACGAACTGGTGCTGTTCGAAGTGATGGTGCCGACGCTCGACCGCGACTGGTGGAAGACCTATGCGGCGGCGCTGGCCGAGCGTTTCCGCCAGGAGCAGGTGCTGTTGCGGGCATTGCCCTGCGAATGGCTGTGAGCGCGCGCCCGCCGGCGCCGCGCGTGCGCATCGGTTGCGCCGGCTGGTCGCTGCCGTCGCGGCATGCGGCATTGTTCGGCGAGGGCGAAAGCCACCTCGCGCGCTACGCGACGCGGTTCGACGTGGCGGAGATCAATTCGACCTTCTATCGCCCGCACCAGCCGCGCACCTTCGAGCGCTGGGCGGCGAGCGTGCCTGCGCGTTTCAGGTTCTCGGTGAAGATGCCCGGGGCGATCACCCACGAAGCGGCGTTGCGGGGCGTCGGCGGCGCGCTGTCGGCGTTCTTCGATTCGCTGGCCGGGCTCGGGCCCAGGCTTGGCGGGGTGCTCGTGCAGCTGCCGCCCAGCCTGGTGTTCGATGCGCGCGTGGCGGAACGGTTCTTCGCGATGCTGCGGCGGCGCAGCGCCACGCGCGTCGCCTGCGAGCCGCGGCACGCGAGCTGGTTCACGCCCGCGGCGGACGCGGTGCTGGCGCGCCACGCCATCGCGCGTGCCGCCTCCGACCCGGCGCGGTTGCCGGCAGCCGCGCATGCCGGGGGAGCGGGGGTGGCGGCGCGCTGGAGCTACTGGCGCTGGCATGGCTCGCCGCGCATCTACTACAGCCGTTACGACGATGCGACGCTGCAGGCGTTGGCCGGCGAGCTGCTGCGCGCCGGCACTGCGAGGGCGCCTGCCTGGTGCATCCTGGACAACACCGCGCATGGGCACGCGATGGAGGACGCCGCGCGCCTGCAGGCGTTCGTCGCGATCAGCCGACGGAGATCGTGCCCTTCATGACCGTCGCATGGCCCGGGAAGGAGCAGAAGAACTCGTACGGGCCACCGGCCTTGAGCTTGTCCACCGGGAAGCTGATGGAATCGGATTCGCCGCCGCCGACGAGCTTCGTGTGCGCGATGACGCGCGCATCGCCGGGCTTGAGATAGTTGCCGGCCGCGCCCGCGGCGATGCCGTCGGTGGCGATGGCCTGCATGTCCGCTGCGCGCGCGATGACGAGGTCATGGCCCATCACCGTCACCGGCAACTTCCCGACATGCTTCAGGGTGATCCGGAACGTCGTGCACGAGGCCGGAATGGCGATCGAGCCGACGTCGAACTGCATCATGTCGTTGGCTTCGACCTGCGTGGCGCAGCCGGAGACCACGGCGGCGGGCTTGTCGGCGGACGGGGGTGCGGCGGTCGCGGGGGCGGCCAGGACGAGCGCGCAGGCGCTGGCGAAGAGCAGGGACGCGGTGTTCATGAGGGTTCCTGGTGCGGGGACATGTCCCGTGGGTGCCTGCGGCCGGCCGGGAAGTTGCGATAGGCTGCAGGCTCGGCGGGTCAATGGGGAACGACGATGCACGCAGGGTGGTCGAGGCGCGAATTCCTGGGTGTCATGGCGGCGGGCACGGCCAGCGCGCTGGCGCCGGCGGCGCTGCGGGCGCGGCCGGCACCGGCGGGGGTTCCCGGTTGGGTGCTGCGCGACGTGCGCCTCGTCGACGGCACGGGCGCGCCCGCGCGTTCCACCGACGTGCTGGTGCGCGGCGATCGCATCGCGCGCATCGGCGCCGTTTCCGAAGCCGACGCGCGCGGCCTGCGCGTGGTCGCCGGCGGCGGCCGCCTGCTGGCGCCCGGGTTCATCGACCTGCACACGCACGGCGACCCGTTGCAAGCGCCGTACACGCAGTACCTGGCGATGGGCGTCACCACCATCGTGCTCGGGCAGGACGGCGGCAGCCCCGCGTTGCCGAAGGTGCGTCGCGCGGCGGACAGCCTGCCGGCGTGGATGGATGCCGTCGCGCACGCGACGCCGGACGTCAACGTCGCCACACTGTCGGGCCATGGCTCGCTGCGTCGTCGCGCCGGCATCGACGACGGCACGCGGAAGCCTTCGGACGCGCAGCTCGAACGCATGCAGGCGATCCTGGATCGCGACCTTCGCGCGGGCGCGTTCGGCATGTCGACGGGACTCGAATACGTGCCTGGCCGATATGCCGAGCCGCGCGAGCTGGCCAGCCTCGGTCCCGTCATCGCCCGCCACGACGGCGTCGAGATGAGCCACATGCGCTCGGAGGATGCCGATGACGTGCGCGCCTCGATCCGCGAGCTGATCGCCGCCGCCGGCCCGGCGCGCGCGCACGTCTCGCACATCAAGATGGTCTACGGGAAGGGCGAACGGGCGGCGGACGAGCTGCTCGCGTTCCTGCGCGGCTTGCGCGGCAGCGGCACGTCGCCGACCGCCGACTGCTATCCCTACGAGGCGAGCTACACCGGCGTCGGCATCGTTTTCCCGGAGTGGGCGCTGCCGCCCACCGACTACGCGAACGTGGTCGCCACGCGCCGCGACGAGCTGCGCGCGTACCTGCAGCAGCGCATGGAGAAGCGCAACGGACCGGGCGCGCTGCTGTTCGGCACCGGCCCGCACGCGGGCAAGACGCTGGCGCAGGTCGCGGCGGAGCAGGGCAGGCCGTTCCCCGACGTGCTCGTCGACACTGGCCCGGGCGGCGGCGAGGCCGCGCACTTCGTGATGGACAAGGCCCTGCAGGACCGGCTGCTGCTCGACCCGATGGTGGGCCTGTGCACCGACGGGTCGCCCGGCGGCAGCCATCCGCGCTCGGCGGGCACCTACGCGAAGTTCATCGAGGAATTCGCGGTACGCACCTCGCGGCTGTCGATCGAGGAGGCGGTGCGGAAGGCGACCTCGTTCCCGGCGTCGATCCTGCGCCTGCCGGACCGCGGCACGATCCGCGAGGGCGCGAAGGCCGACCTGCTGCTGTTCGACCCGGCGAAGGTGCATGCGCGCGCGGACTACGTGCATCCGACGCGGCAGGCCGAAGGCTTCGACCTGGTCGTGTTGGACGGCCAGCCGGCCTTCGAGGGCGGCGAGCGGGTGGGCAGCGCGGGGCGGCTGCTGCGCCGCGGCTGAGCGGCCGGTCACGTCCTGCCTCCCGGTCGCGTCCTGGCTTCGATCCCGACGGAGCGCATGCATGGATCCCCGGACCGACCTGTTCGAACGCCACCGCAGCCGCCTGTTCGGCCTGGCCTACCGGATGCTGGGCACTCCGGCAGACGCCGAAGACGTGCTGCACGACGCCTGGTTGCGCCTGCACGACCAGGAGGTCGTCGCGCTCGACGATCCGGAGGCGTGGCTCGTCACGGTCACCACGCGCATCGCGCTCGATCGCCTGCGCCGCGCGAAAGCCGAGCGGGCGCATTACACGGGCCCATGGCTGCCCGAGCCGCTGGTGCCCGATGCCGAGCATCCCGATGCCGCGCTGGAGCGCAGCGAATCGCTGACGCTGTCGTTCCTGCTGTTGCTGGAGCGGCTGGGACCGGAGGAGCGCGCCGCGTTCCTGCTGCACGAGGTCTTCGACTACAGCCACGCTGAAGCCGCGGGCATCCTGGGCATCGAGGAGGAGGCCTGCCGCCAGCGCGTGCATCGCGCGAAGCGGCGCCTGCGCGAGGGCCGGCCGCGCTTCCACGTGGACGCGGCCGCGCAACGGCGACTGCTGCAGCGTTTCGTCGCCGCGATGGCCGAGCCCACCCTCGACACGCTGCAGGCGCTGTTCGCCGAGGATGCCGTGCACGTCAGCGACGGCGGCGGGATGGCGCGGGCCACGCTGCGTCCGCTGCAGGGCGCCGAGCGCCTCGCGCGGCTGTACCGGCAGATCGGCCGCAACCTGCACGCGGGCATCGGCGTGCGCTACGAGTTCGCGATGCTCAACGGCGCGCCGGCGCTTTTCATGCTCCAGGGCGACACGCTGTTCGGCGCGACCTGGATCGAATGCGACGGAGAGCGGATCACCGCGATCCACACCTTGCGCCACCCGGGAAAGCTGGCGCGGCTGCGGCCGGTCACGAATCCGCCGCCCACGGCGTCCTTGCATTGAAGCGGCGGCCCTTCCGGCCGCCGGCCATCCAGGGAGCCTTTCATGAACCGCTTTTCCGTCGTCAAGCACTACCCCGCGATGCAGCCGCTGATCGCGCTTACCCAGCAGGTCGAAGCCGCCGGCCGGCTGGAGCCGGCGCTCGTCCAGCTCGTGCTCATGCGCGCGTCGCAGGTCAACGGCTGCGCGTTCTGCCTCGACATGCACAGCAAGGAGGCGCGCGCCGCCGGCGAGACCGAGCAGCGCCTGTACCTGCTGCCCGCCTGGCGCGAAACGAAGCTGTACACCGAACGCGAGCAGGTCGCGCTCGCCTGGGCCGAGGAGCTCACCGAGCTCGCCTCGCACGACGCGGTGTCCGATGCCTTGTACGCGCGTGCCAGGCAGGTATTCGAGGAGGATGCGCTGGTCGACCTGACGCTGCTGGTGGTGGCGATCAACGGCTGGAACCGCATCAATATCGCTGCGCGCAACCTCGGCGGGAATTACAGGCCGGCGAAGCATTGATCGCGCCGGCCCGTCCGGCCAGGCCGTCGGCGGGCTGCAACCGGTAGCCCGCCCGGTGTCTCCCTTGCTGGCAACCACCCGCCTGGATGCCAGCAATGTCCGTGCCCCGTTCCGTTTCTCCCGCATGGCTCGTCCTCATGGCGTGGGCGCCAGCCGCGCTCGCCATGCCGGTGGAGACGCCCGCCCGGCCGTCGCAGGTGGCGCCTGCACTGTCGCAGCCGATCGAACGCGCGCTCGATGCGGCGCAGCGCGCGCCCGGCGCGTTTCCCGCAGTGTCCGCGGCGATCGTGCAGGGCGACGCCGCGCCGTGGATCCATGTCCGGGGCGCGCGTCGCGCCGGCGGGGGCCCGGCCACCAGCACTGAAGCCGCCGCCGATGCCGCTGCCGCCGCCGGCGTCGACGGGAGCACCCTGTTCTACATCGCTTCGCAGACCAAGTCGTTCATGGGCCTGCTCGGCGCCGTGCTCGACCGCAAGGGCGTGCTGGCCCTCGACACGACGCTGGCCGACATCTGGCCCGCGCTGCGGCTGCCGGCGCCGGCCGATCCCGCACGCATCACGATGTCGGACCTGCTGTCGCACCAGGAAGGCCTGTCCACGGACACGCTCAACTTCGTCACCGCCTATGTGCGCGACCTGCCGGCGGCGGATTACCCGCGCTGGCTCGCTTCCGAGACCACCACGCGCGCACCGGGCTTCCGTTACGCCAACCTCGGCGACCTCGTCTATGGCGCGGCGCTCGAGGCCCGCACCGGGCGCAACTGGCGCGACTGGCTCGACGCGGAAGTGCTGCGCCCGTTGCGCCTCGATGCGGGCGTGGTGTCGCGCCCGTCGCGGGTCGCGCCCGCGCGCATCGCCTGGAACCACCAGTGGGACGGCACCGCGTGGCACGGGGACGCACCGAAGCCGGACGCGCTGATGCACGCGGCGGGCGGCTTGCTCGCCTCGGCCGACGCGATGGCCGCGTGGATGCAGGCCAACCTCGACATCGGTGGCGCCGGGGGCGCCCTGGATCCGCGCGATTTCGCGCGCGCGCAACGCCCCGTGGCCGCGGCAAAGCTCGCCGATGGCGAGATCGACTGCGACGGCTACAGCCTCGGCTGGTATTCCTGCACGTACAAGGGCCAACGCGCATTGATGCATCCCGGCAGCTACGTCGGCGCGGTGTCGGTGACGGTGCTGGTGCCATCCGCCCATGCGGGACTGTCCCTGGCGGTGAACAGCGACAGCGCGATGGAAGGCTTCGAACTCGAAGTCATGAAGGCGTTCATCGGCCTGGCGACGGGCCAGGACGGCGAGCAGGCGCGACTCGATGCGGCGGTGGCCGCGTTGCCGGAGCGCATCGCAGGCAAGGCGCGCAAGCGCGCGCAGGCCATTGCCGATGCGCGCAAGGACGCGGCGTGGGGTGGCTGGGCGTGGAAGCCGGATGCACGCGTCCTGCGCCAATGCGCCGGCACCTACGCCGATCCGCTGTTCGGAACGCTTGTCGTGCGCGTGGCAGGCACGGGTCTCGCCGCGGACGCGGGAGCGCGGCACCTCGTGCTCGAAGCCGCGAAGCCCGGCCTGTTCGCGGCTTCCGACGGCACGCTGGAGCCGCCGGAACCCTTCGCCTGCAACGCGGCCGGCGACGCCATCGAATGGCGCGGCCGGACCTTCCGCCGCGTCAGTGCGCCAGCGCTTCCTCGACCGCGCTGAACGCCGAATGCCCGCCGAGGCGTTCGTCGGGCATGCCGGTGGCGAACCAGACGACGCCCTGGCCGCCTTCGCGATCGAGCCACAGCCCGGACTGCAGGCCGTAAGCGGAGCCGGAATGGCCGACGCGCGCGATGCCGTCGCCGAAGGGATCGTCGCGGCAACCCAGCACCGGCGTCGCCAGCGTCTGCATCGCCATGCCATAGCGGCAGAAGAAGCCATCGCCCAGGTCGCCGGTGTCTTCCTCGTAGGTCAGTCCGTGGCCCGGCGCGTACTGCCACAGCGGCGAAGCGAGCGCGCGCACCGAGGCGGGCGAGAGGATGCGCACGCCGTCGAGCTCGCCCTCGCGCAGCAGCATGCGGCCGATGCGCGACAGCCCGTTCATCGAGATGCGCAGGCCGCCCTGCGGCGAGAACAGGCCGCCGTTCTCGCCGGCATGCCATTGCGCCAGGTCGCAGCTGCCGTCCGTCGCCGGGTTCACGGGGCAATCGGGCCTGCGACCGTGCAGGTCGTCCTTGGCGGCCTTGCCGTCGCCGTCGTAGATCACGACCGCGCGCGCGACCGCCGCATCGTTGCAGCTTTCCCAGTTGAAGCAGCCCTCGATGCCCAGCGGGCGCAGCACCAGCCGTTGCATCAGCCGGTCGAATCGCTCGCCGGTGGCGCGCTCCATCACCTGCGCGACGACCGGGAAGTTGAGGTTGGTGTAGCGGAAATACGTCCCCGGCGCATGCTGCGGATCCCAGGCCTTCGGGTCGTCCAGGATGTCGCGGAGCTGGCCGTCGAGCGGCGTCTGCCAGTAGCCGGCGGCATCGGTGAGGCTGGAGCGGTGCGACATCAGCAGGCGCAGCGTGACCGGCGTGTCCGGGAACGCGGGGTTGCGCAGCGGGAAGCCGAGCACGTCGCCGACGTCCGCGTCGAGGTCGAGCTTGCCGGCCTCGACCAGGCGCATCACCCCGATCGCGGTGACGAGCTTGGAGATCGAGGCGATGCGCACCGGGTCGCCCGCCGTGACCTTGCGGCCGGCGTCGCGATCGGCGAAGCCGGTGGCGCGCGT
>CBIHRR010000050.1:0-13954 GCA_966212495.1 uncultured Gammaproteobacteria bacterium | reverse complement strand
ACCAACGGCAGCATCAGCGTGGTGCCCAAGGACGCCGGCGGCGTCGAGCGCGCGGCGAAGTACCTGTCGCGGTTGCCGCGCAAGTCCCTGCATCGCCGCCGGCGACGGCCGGGAAGCCCGCAGGCCGACTGAGGCCGCGGCACGGATCGGACCCGCAGTTCAGCCGGCGGCATCGGCCAGCCAGTCGCGCGGGCGCAGGTAGTCCGCGAGCCGCGCCTCGGCGCTGCCGGGTTCCGGTGCATGGCCGTATTCCCAGCGCACCAGCGGCGGCAGGCTCATCAGGATCGATTCGGCGCGACCGCCGGACTGCAGGCCGAACAGCGTGCCGCGGTCGTACACCAGGTTGAACTCGACGTAGCGGCCGCGGCGGTAGAGCTGGAAGTCGCGCTCGCGCTCGCCGTAGGGCGAATCCTTGCGGCGTTCGACGATCGGCAGGTAGGCGTCGAGGAAACCGTCGCCCACCGCGCGCAGGTAGGCGAAGTCCGCGTCGAAGTCCGTGTGCAAATCGTCGAAGAACAGGCCGCCGACGCCGCGCGTCTCGTTGCGGTGCTTCAGGAAGAAGTATTCATCGCACCAGCGCTTGTGCGCCTCGTAGCGCGGCTGCCCGCCGAAAGGCCCGCAGAGGGCGCGGGCGGTGCGGTGCCAGTGCAGCACGTCCTCGTCGAACGGATAGAAGGGCGTCAGGTCGAAGCCGCCGCCGAACCACCACGCCACCGTCTCGCCGTCGCGCATCGCGCGGAAGTGGCGCACGTTCGCGTGCGTGGTCGGAAGGTACGGATTGCGCGGGTGGAACACGAGCGACACGCCGCAGGCGCGCCACGAGGCGCCCGCCAGTTCCGGCCGCGCCGCGCTGGCCGAGGGCGGCAGCTTCGTGCCGGACACGTCGGAGAAGCCGATGCCGGCCTGCTCGAACACCGCGCCGTCGCGCAGCACGCGGGTGCGCCCGCCGCCCCCCTCGGGTCGCAGCCAGGCATCCTCGGCGAAGCGCGCCCCGCCGTCGGCGGCCTCGATCGCGGCGCAGATCCGGCCCTGCAGGCCCAGCAGCCAGTCGCGGACGGTGTCGAAACGCTCGACGGGGGGATGGGGGTCGGCCATCCCGCCATTGTAGGCGGACGGCCCCGCCTACTTCAGGTTGGCCTCGAACAGCTCGAGGATGCGGCGGTACTCGTCGTACCACGCGTCCGGATGGGTGAAGCCGTGGCGCTCGAGCGGGTAGGGCGCGATGGACCAGTGGTCCTTGCGCAGCTCGATGAGCTTCTGCGCCATGTTCACCGAATCCTCGAAGAACACGTTGTCGTCGATCATGCCGTGCGCGATCAGCAGGTGGTCGTTCAACCCCTCGGCGAACTCGATCGGCGACGAACGCTTGTACGCCTCCGGATCGATGTCCGGCGTGTTGAGGATGTTCGACGTGTATTCGTGGTTGTAGCGCGTCCAGTCCGACACCGGCCGCAGCGCGGCGCCGGCCTTGAACACGCCCGGCTCGCGGAACAGCGCCATCAGGGTCATGAAGCCGCCGTAGCTGCCGCCGTAGATGCCGGCATGGTCGCGGTCGGCCTGGCGGTTGGCCACGGCCCAGTCGAGGCCGTCGAGGTAGTCCTCGAGCTCCGGGTGGCCCATGTTGCGGTAGATCGCGGTGCGCCAGTCGCGGCCGTAGCCCGAGGAGCCGCGGTAGTCGAGATCGATCACTTCGTAGCCGCGCTGCACCAGCAGGTTGTGGAACATCTGCTCGCGGAAATAGTCCGGCCAGCGCAGCTCGGCGTTCTGCAGGTAGCCGGCGCCGTGCACGAACATCACCAGCGGATACTTGCGACCGGGCTCGCGCACGGCGGGTCCGTAGAACTTGCCGTAGACCGTGCCGGCGCCGTGCTTCGACGGCATCTCGACGCGCTCGGGCGTGATCCACGCGATCGACCTGAACGCGGCGCTGCGCGTGTCGGTGAGTTCGCGCGCACCGCCGCCGGCGATGGCGTCGACCACCGCGAGCTGCGGCGGCAGGTAGGCCGACGAATGCCGCACCAGCAACTGGCGGCCGTCCGGCGATTGCGCGAAGCCCTCGACGCCGTCGAGCGACGTGAGTTCGCGCACGTCGCCGCCGTCCGCGCCGACGCGGCACACTTCGTAATCCACCGGCGACGCGCGGTTGCACAGGAACAGGAAGCCGCGGCCGTCGGCGGCAAGCTGCGGCTGCGACGCCTCCCAGCGGCCCGAGGTGAGCTGCCGCGCGCGCGCGCCGGCGGTCGTGGTGTCGAGCGCGTACAGCTGCGACCAGCCGCTCTCCTCCGACAGGAACCACAGCGTGCGGCCGTCCGGCATCCAGCCGAAGTCGTTGAAGTCCCAGTTGATCCAGGCGTCGTCGTGCAGGCGGTGGCGCGACTGCAGCGCGGGCTTCGCGGCGTCGACCGTCGCCGGCGACACGGTCGCGATCCATCGATCCTTGTTGTCGACGGCGCGCAGCAGCACCGCCGCGATGCGCGAGTCGCCGGACCAGTGGATCGCCGGCCCGCTGCCGTCGCCGTCGGTCTCGATGCGGACGGCGCGGTCTCCCTCCAGCGGATCCTTGCCGGCGGCCTTGCGCAGCGCCGCGAGCGGATCCACGCCGATGCCGGGCAGCGCGGCGAACGACAGCTTGCGCGCCTTGCCCGTCGCGATCTCGACGAGCCACAGCGTGTGCGCGGCGGGCGCGTTGCGGCCGACCAGGGGCCGGCCTTCCTCGGGTTCCTGGTACCCGGATTCGGTGACGTAGTGCGGCAGGTTCGTGGCCTTGCCCGCGTCGGCGCCCTTCGCCGTGGTGGCGACGAGCAGCCAGCGGCCATCCGGCGACATCGCCGTGTCGGCGATCGAGACGTCGTCGCCCAGCCAGGCGGTCGGGGGCGCGCGGCTCGGATCGGCGGCGCGCCAGGCGTCCTGCTGCTCGCGCGCGGCATCGCGGCGTTCGCGGTCTTCGCGCAGCGTGTCGATCAGGCGCAGCTGGCGGTCGCGCAGGTCGTCCTGCTTCGGCGCAGCACCGGGCGCGCGCTCGGCGCGCACCGAGGCGGCCTGGGCGACGCCGCCCGCCGCCGTCCAGCGGTACCAGTCGTTGCCGACGCGCCACGACAGCGAGCCATCGCTGCCCCATTGCGGCAGCGCCTGGTCGGCGCTGTCGCGCGTGAGTTGCCGCAGCGTGCCGTCGCGCAGGTCGCGCACGAACACGTCGCCGTTGCGGATGTACGCCATGCGCGCGCGGCCGGCGTCATAGACGGGATCGGCGGCGTCGAGGCCGGCGAGCGCCGCGCCACCCACGCGCTCCGGCGCGCCGCCGGCCACCGGCACCGACCAGGTGTCGCGGATCGACGCGCCAGCGCGCTTGAGCCGGTATTGCGCGGCGGTGCCGTTCCAGGCCCACCAGGCATCTTCCACCGGCGGCCCGATCCAGTCGGGGTCGGCCATGGCCTGCGCCAGCGTCGGCGCGGATGCGGACTCAGCCTGCGCCGCGCCATCCTGCGCATTCGCGGGAAGCGCGGCGACCAGCGCCAGGAAGGTCGCGGCCGCGGACATCGGCAACCGGAAACGACGGAAATGCAGGCGCATGGCGGGATCCCGGACGGAAACCGGCGCAGCGTAGCAGCACGTCGCGCGCGCCGGCTTGGCCAAAGGTCATGCACCGCGCGCCAAAAGGGCACAATAGGCGGGCCGGCGCTCCCCCAGGCGCCGCCGGAGACGCCGCGTTGGATGCGCTGCTGCTTTCGAGGATCCAGTTCGGATTCGTCATTTCCTTCCACATCCTGTTCCCGGCGTTCACCATCGGCCTGGCCCACTGGCTGGCCTTCATCGAATGGCGCTGGCTGCGGACGCGCGACGACCTCTGGCGCGACCTCTATTTCTTCTGGCTGAAGATCTTCGCGGTCTCGTTCGGCATGGGCGTGGTGTCGGGCATCGTGATGAGCTTCCAGTTCGGCACCAACTGGGCGGTGCTGAGCGAGAAGGCCGGCAACATCCTCGGGCCGCTGCTGTCCTACGAGGTGCTGACGGCGTTCTTCCTCGAGGCGACGTTCCTGGGCGTGATGCTGTTCGGCTGGCGCAAGGTGTCCGACCGGCTCCACTTCTTCGCGACGTGCATGGTCGCGCTCGGCACGCTGATCTCCACGTTCTGGATCATCTCGGCCAACAGCTGGATGCAGACGCCGCAGGGCTACGCGATCGATGCGCGCGGCTGGTTCGTGCCGGTCGACTGGTGGGCGATCGTGTTCAACCCCTCGTTCCCGTACCGGCTCGCGCACATGGTGCTGGCGGCGTTCATCACCACCTGCTTCGTGATCGGCGGCGCCAGCGCCTGGTACCTGCGGCGCGGCGTGCATGCGGCGGCGGCGTCTCGGATGCTGAAGCACGCGGTGGCGTTCGCGGCGATCGCGGTGCCGCTGCAGATCGTCGCCGGCGACCTGCACGGCCTGAACGTGGGCGAACACCAGCCGGTGAAGCTCGCGGCGATCGAGGCGCACTGGCACGATGCCGCGCCCGGCACGGGCACGCCGCTGGTGCTGTTCGCGGTGCCCGATGCGAAGGCCGAGCGCAACGACTATGAGATCGCCGTGCCGCGCCTGGGCGGGCTGATCCTCACGCACGAATGGGACGGCACCATCCAGCCGCTCACCGCGGTCCCGGCGAGCGAAAGGCCGCCGGTGGCGCCGGTGTTCTTCGCGTTCCGGGTGATGGTCGGGCTCGGCATCCTGATGCTGCTGCTGGCGTTCGCGTCGCTGTGGGCGTGGCGGCGCGGTGCGCTCGACCGCACGCGCTGGCTGCTGGACGGCTGGCGCTGGATGAGCCCGGCAGGCTTCGTCGCACTGCTGTCCGGCTGGTACGTCGTGGAAATCGGGCGCCAGCCCTACGTGATCTACGGCTTGCTGCGCACCAGCGACGCGGTGAGCCCCAACATTGCCGCGGCTGCAGTGCTGTCGTCGTTGATCATCTACGCATGCGCCTACGCGGTCATCTTCGGCGCGGGCATCTGGTACCTGCGCAAGCTGCTGCTCATCGGGCCGGTGAAGCAGCCGCCGAAGGACACGCAGGGCGGCGAGAAGACGCCGGCGCGGCCGCTGTCGCTGCCCGACGAGTCCGTCGACGCGCCGGCCCCCGATGGAAGCGTGCCGCACGGACGCACGCCCGACGCGGGGGCGCGCCCATGAGCGGCCTGGAAACCGTGCTGCCGGTGCTGTGGTTCGGCGTGATCGGCTTCGGCGTGCTGATGTACGTGCTGCTCGACGGGTTCGTGCTCGGGCTCGGCATCCTCGCCCCCTTCGCGCGGGACGAGCACGAGCTCGACCACATGATGAACACCGCCGCCCCGATCTGGGACGGCAACGAGACCTGGCTCGTGCTCGGCGGCGCGGGCCTGCTCGCGGCATTCCCGAAGGCGTACGCGCTGATCCTGTCGACGCTGTACCTGCCGGTGCTGATGATGCTCATCGCGCTGATCTTCCGCGGCGTCGCCTTCGAGTTCCGCTTCAAGGCCACGCGCGGCAAGCCGTTCTGGGGCGCGGCGTTCGCGCTCGGCTCGATGGTGGCTGCGTTCGCGCAGGGCGTGATGCTCGGCGCGATCGTCGAGGGTATCCCGCACGCGTCGGCCGGCGGCGTGCAGCTGCCCGCGGTGTTCTCGTGGTTCAGCCCGTTCTCGATGCTCACCGGCATCGCGGTGCTGTTCGGCTACGCGCTGCTCGGCGCCGGCTGGCTCGTGCTGAAGACCAGCGGGCCGCTGCAGGCCACCGCCCGCACGCTGACGCGGCCGCTGGTGCTGGTCGTGGTCGCGTTCATGGGCCTGGTGAGCGCGTGGTTGCCGTTCCTGGACTCGCGGATCATGGCGCGCTGGTTCGAGGGCGGGCATTTCTGGTGGCTGGCGCCCGTGCCGCTGCTGGCGCTGGCCAACGCGTTCGCGCTGTGGCGGGCGGCGATGGACGAGGGCCGCGACGCGCGGCCCTTCGTGCTGACGCTCGCGTTCTTCGGGCTGGGTTTCGCCGGCCTCGTGATCGGGATCTGGCCGAACATCGTGCCGCCTGGGCTGAGCCTGTGGGAGGCGTCTTCCTCGGCGTCGTCGCAGCTGTTCCTGGGCGTGGGCATCGTGTTCCTGCTGCCCGCGATCCTGGGCTACACGTGGTGGTCGTACCGCGTGTTCAGGGGCAAGGTCGAAGCGGGGCAGGGCTATCACTGACGGGAACGTTTCCCCCACAATCGGGGCGATGCACGCCTACGTCTACAAGAGCCTGCAAAGGGCCGACACCTATCTTTACCTCGCCGCGCGGGACGACTTCCCGCGCGTGCCCGAGCCGCTGCGCACGCGCCTGGGCGCCCTGGCCTTTGTCCTCGAGGTGGACCTGGCCCCAGGGCGCAAGCTCGCCCGCGAGGATGTCGCGACGGTGATGGATAACCTGGCGGCGCGCGGGTTCCACCTGCAGTTCCCGCCGTCCGGCGTCGCCGATCCGATGTCCGGGGACTGGGGCACCGATGCCTGAGCTGCCTCGCCGCGAACGCACGTTGCCGCCGGTGGCGCTGGCGTCAGGGGCCGCCCTGGCGGCGGTCGCCGGCCTCGGCGGCGCTCCCGCGGCCATCGCCGCGACGCTGGCGCAGCCGGCGTTCGCGCTCGCGGTCTCGCGCTGGCGCGGCGCGCCGGCCGCCACGACCTGGCCGCGGCATGCGCTCGGCCTCGCGGTGCTTTGGGCCGCGAGCGCGGCGCTGTTCGCGGCGCTGGTGGCGTGGCCGTTCTCCTCGCTGCTCGAGGGCGGCAGCCTCGGCGCGGCGCTCGCCGCGAGCCTCGCGTTCGGCATCGCGCTGGTCGCGGCGTGGCGCGTCTGGCCGCTGTGGCAGGGCATGGCGCGCAGCGGCGGGCATGCCTCCGACCACTGGCGCGAACTCGCGCGCGTGGAAACCGGCGACTGGCGCGGGCTTGGCGCGGCGCTGGCGGTGGTGCTGATCGCGGCGCTGCCGCTGCTGCTCGCCTGGCCGGGCCTGCTCGGCAACGGGTTGCGCTGGGGAATCGCGCTGGCGTCGATCGCGGTCGCGCCGGTGCTGCATGGCCTGCTGCAGCGGATGCGGCCGGCGCAGCCGCTCGCCGCCGGCTGGCCTGCGACGGATGCCGCGGACGATGAGGAAGCGGACTCGCCCGAAGACGATGCGCTCGCGCCCGGTGAAGCGCCGGAAACCGCGCTGTACGCCGCTGCGCGCAACGGCCGGGTCGATCGCGCGCTGGCGCTGCTGGACGCCGGGGCGGATGCGGCCGCGCCGCCGCCGTCGGACAGCCGCGACCAGCGCTCGCTGCCCGTGCTCGCCGCCGTGCTGCCGGACCTGCGCCTGCTGCGCGCGCTGATCGGCCGCGGCGTGGATCTCAATGCCATGCACGCCGGCATGACCCCGCTGCTCGCGGCGACGCGCGACAGCTGGCACGGTCGTCCCGAAGCGGTCATGACCCTGCTCGCCAACGGCGCCGATCCGCGCGTGCGCGACCTCGAGGGGAACACGCCGCTGCACCACGCGGCGCGCAGTTCCGACCCCGGCGTCGCCGCGCTGCTGCGCGATGCGGCCGCCGAGCTCGAGGTCCGCAACAACGACGGCCTGACGCCCCTCGGCGTCGCTTGCGCCGCCGGCAACTGGCGCCTTGCCCGCTTTCTTCTGGAGCGCGGCGCCGTGGTCCAGGCAGACGGCGCGACGCCCGCGCTGCTCGCCGCCGCCGGCGCCGAGGACGACGACGCGGCAGGCGTGCAGCTGCTGCTCAAGCACAAGGCGCGCGTGGATGCGCGCGACCTGCAGGGCCGCAGCGCGCTGCACGAAGCCGCGTTCCGCGGCCATGCCGAGATCATCGCCGCGCTGCTGGCCGCGCATGCCGACGTGCACGCGCGCGATGGCCGCGGCCGCACGCCGCTGCTCGCCGCCGCGCGCGGCGGCAGCGCCGTCGCCGCCGATGCGCTCGCCGCGGCGGGCGCGGACGTGCACGCGGTCGACGTCGACGGCCATGGCGCGCTCGTGCTGGCCTGCGTCGCCTCCACGCCATCGCCGGACCTCGTGCGCCGGCTGCTCGCGCTCGGCGCCGATCCGTCCCTGGTCGATCGCGAAGGTCGCCGCGCGGTCGACCATGCGGTGCAGGCCGGGCGCTGGTCGCTGGTCGCGGTGCTCGATCCCTCGCATCCGCTGCCGGCCGCGCTCGCGGACGATGACGCGGCGCCGGGAATCGCCGACGCGGTCGACCCCGCTGCCGGCGAAGGCGCCCCGGTCGAAGCGCCTCCCGCGCCCGACGTGGAAGCGCGCGATGGGCTGGCCGACAGCCGCCTCTTCGCGCTGGTCGCACAGGGGCCCGCCGGCATCGCCGAGCTCGCGCCGCTGCTCGACGCCGCGCGTTCGCCCGCCGGTGGCGGCGGCCTGGCGCGCTTCCTCGAGGCCTGCGTCGCCGATGGCCACGAGGGCGCGCGCGCGGAACTGGAATCCTTCGCCCTGGGCCTGCACGAGCGCGGCGCGGATCCGTTCGCCGCATCGCCCGCCGGCAATCCGCCGCTGGCGCTCGCGGTACGGCTGGGCTGGCTGCGCCTGTGCGAGCGCCTGCTCGATGGCGGCGCCGACACCGCCGGGCGGGATGCGCACGGCATGACCCCGCTGCACCTCGCCGCCGCGCTCGGCCGGGAACCCGCGCTGAAGCTGCTGGTACGCCACGGCGCCGCGCCGGACGCGCGCGCCCCCGACGGCCAGACGCCGCTCGGCGTCGCCCTGTCCAGCGGCCGCCGCGACCTCGTCGACTGGCTTGAATGGCATGGCTGGCCGCTGCCGCAGCGCAAGCTGCAGCCCGCCGACCTGCCCGCGGCCGCGATCGTGGGCGATTCCGGCGCCGTGCGGCGCCTGCTGGACCTCGGCTTCCCGATCGACGCCGCGGACGCGCAGGGCTGCACCGCGCTGCTGCGTGCCGCCGGCGGCGGCCATCGCGAATGCGTCGAACTGCTGCTCGATCGCGGCGCCGATCCGCGCGTCGCCGCGCAGACCGGCGCGACGCCGCTGTCGGCCGCGGTGAGCATGCGCCAAGCCGCGATCGTCGACCGCCTGCTCGGCGCCGGCGCTGGCCTGGAACAACGGCTCCCCGGCGAAGTCACCGTGCTCATGCTCGCCGCCGCGCTCGGCCTCCCGGACCTCGTCGCGCGCCTGCTGCAGGCCGGCGCCGACGTCCACGCCAGCGACGCGCAGGGCCTGACGCCGCTGCATTGCGCGGTGTTGTTCACGTTCACCGCGCGCGAGAAGCCGCGCGTGCTCGCGCTGCTGGACACGCTGCTGCTGGCCGGCGCCGAACCCGACGCGCGCGCCGGCCAGGTGACGCCGCTGCTGCTGTTGCTCGGTTCGCGCGCAGAACCCGGCACCGCGTGCGACGAGGACGTGGTCCATGCCGCGATCGAACGCCTGCTCGACGAGGACGTCGCGCTCGACGTGCAGGACCAGCGCGGCTTCGGCCCGCTGCACCTCGCCGCGCTGCACGGCCTGCTTCGGGTGACGCAGCGCCTGCTGCGCGCCGGCTGCGATCCGGGCCTGCGCGACGGCCTGAACCGCACGCCGCGCGAGGTGGCGGTGATGCGCGGCTTCGTCGATGTCGCCGCCGAATACGCGCCGGCGCCACCGGGCGGCGCCTCGCTCGCCCGCTTCCTGCGCCCGCCGCCTACCCAGTAGGCGCGTCCCGCTTCTCCACCATCCCGCCGAGCACGCCCTCGCCGCGATCCGCCGCGAACAGCTCCTCCAGGTCGCGCCGCGCTTCCTGCGAAGTCTGGATCAGCGCCACCTCGTCGTCGTAGACCTGGTGCTGCGCGCGCAGCAGCGTTTCGTCGTGCTCGCGGAAGCGCTCCGCGCGCCGCGCCGCGACGTCCTCGCGTTCGCCCAGCGCGACCAGCACCCGCTCGCCCATCTTCAGGCTCGAGAAGAACGTTTCCCGGATGACCTCGACGCCGAGGTCCATCAGTTCCCAGGCATGCCGGCGGTTGCGGGCGCGCGCGAACACCGTCGCGTCGGGATAGAGTCGCCGCACCGTGCGTACCGCCTGCAGGTTCGCCTCGACGTCCTCGACCGCGATCACGAACACGCGCACGCCGCCCGCGCCGGCCGCGCGCAGCAGCGCCGGCTGCGCGGGATCGCCGTAGTAGATCTGGCTGCCGAAGCGGCGCACGAAGTCCACCTGTTCGGGGCTGTGCTCGATCGCCACGAACGGAATGCGCTGCGCCAGCAGCAGGCGCGCGACGACCTGGCCGAAGCGCCCGAAACCCGCGACCAGCACCTGCGGATGCGTGTCCGGGATCTCGTCGAAGGCGCGCGCGGGCTTGCGCGCCGCGGAATCGCCCAGCAGTCGCGCCATCGCGATCAGCAGCAGCGGCGTGAGCGCCATCGACACGCCGACCATCGCGACCAGGCGATCGTGCAGCGCGGCGTCGAACAACGCGGCCTTCTCCGCCTCGCCGAACACCACGAACGCGAATTCTCCGCCCAGCGCCAGCACGCTGCCCAGCAGCAGCGCCTCGCGCGGCGCGAGCCGCCCCGGCCGCAATCCCACGGCGAACAGGATCGCGAATTTCACCGTGATGAGCAGCAACACCCCGAGCGCGATCGTCCCGGGTTCGGACGCGACCCGGCCCAGGTCGATGCTCATGCCCACGGCCATGAAGAACAGCCCGAGCAGCAGGCCTTCGAACGGCTGGACCTGCGCCTCGAGTTCGTGCCGGAATTCCGAATCGGCGAGCAGCACGCCGGCGAGGAACGCGCCGAGGCCCATGCTGAGCCCGGCCAGCTGCATCAGCCACGCACTGCCGAGCACCACCAGCAGCGCCGTCGCGGTGAAGACCTCGGGCATGCGGGTGCGCGCCACGATCCTGAATACGTGTCGCAGCAGCACGCGCCCGCCGAACACCAGCGCCGCGATCGCGGCCAGTGCGCGCAGCGCCGCCCACCACGGCGACTGGATGTCGCCGCCGACGTGGCCCAGCAGCGGAATCGCGGCCAGCAGCGGGATCGCCGCGAGGTCCTGGAACAGCAGGATCGCGAACGCCAGGCGCCCGTAGTCCGCGTTCAGCGCCTTGCGCTCCGACAGCAGCTGCAGGCCGACGGCGGTGGACGAGAACGCCAGCCCGAACCCGACCACGACCGCGGCGCGCCACCCGATGCCCAGCGCCAGCGCGATCGCGCCGAGCGCGAGCCCGCTCGCGAGCACTTGCGCGCCGCCGGCACCGAACACCGGCCGCCGCATCACCCGCAGGCGCGAAGGCGACAGTTCCAGCCCGATCACGAACAGCAGCATCACCACGCCGATCTCGCTCGCCGCGAGCACGGGGTCCGCGTCGGCGACCGCGCGCAGGCCGTGCGGCCCGAGCGCGACGCCCGCGGCGAGGTAGCCGAGCACCGCGCCGAGGCCGAAGCGCTTGAACACCGGGACCGCGATGACCGCCGCGAGCAGGAACAGGAGCGCCAGTTCGATTCCGCTACCGTGCATGGGTCCCTCCGTGTCCGTCGATTATGCGTTGCGCCTCGGCAGAAAACGGATACATGGCGACATCGCGGGGCGAACCGCGCGGCCGCGTGTTTGACACCCCCCGGTAACCACAGGCATAAAGGTTCCTTGCTCGGGGAAAGGCAAGGGGAATGCGATGCACGGCATGAATGGGGATGGTTTCGCCCGGAAGGCGGCCCGTAAACGCAAATTGAAGGTGGCACCGGTCACGCGTGCCGTGCGCAGCGCGCTCGCGGCCTCCGCGGCGATGCTGGCGCTGGCCGGCAGCGGCCCGGCCCTGGCAGGCGTCTGCACCGCGCCGGTCGACGGCACGATCCATTGCAACGGCGATTTCGCCGACACCCTCAACTTCAGCGTCGAGGACCTGACCCTCATCGTCGGGGACGAGGCGCCCTCCACCATCGCGCCGCCCGCGGGCCACGCCGGCATCCTGGCCGACTGGGCCGGGCACATCGGGGTCACCAATTCCGCCGACATCGTGGCGTACGCGGACGGCATCGACGCCGTCGGCAGCGGCGACATCGACATCGACAACGCGGGGAACATCGACGTTTCCTCCGCCGGGCAAGTCATCGGCATCTACGCCTACACCGACGGCGGCGACGTCACCATCGCCAACAGCGGCGACGTCAGCGCCTACTCCATGGGCGGGCTGGCGGACGGCATCTTTGCCTCCGGCGGCGACGTCACCGTCTCCAACAGCGGCGCGATCGGCGCCGACGGCTACGACTGGGCCGCGGGCATCGAGGCGCAGGGCACGGGCAGCACCAACGTCTCGAATGACGGTTCGATCAGCGCCTACGCGTATGCGGCGGGCGGTTATGCGTTCGGCATCTACGCCACCGGTTCGGACGTCACGGTCGCCAACGGCGGCGACGTCGAGGCGCAGGGCTACTACGCCAACGGCATCTACGTGCAGTCGGGCGGCGATGCGTCCGTCGACAACTCGGGTTCCGTCGTCTCCGGCGGGCTTTACACCAGCCTGTACGCGACCGGCATCCACGCCGCCAGCGGCGGCCTGGACAGCGCGGTGTCGGTCACGAACAGCGGCGACGTCACGGTCAACGGCTATGCGGGCGCGACCGGCATCGAAGTCCTGGCCACGGGCGCGGGCAGCACGGCGAGCGCCAGCAACAGCGGCGACGTCTACGTCAACACCTACTACAAGTATGCGTCCGGCTCGACCGGCATCGTCGCGTCCGCGGACGGAGACGCCACGGTCGACAACAGCGGCGGCATCGAAGTGCACGCGTATGGCCTGGCGTACGGCGCGATGGCGCTGTCGTTCAACGGCGACGCGTCGGTCACCAACTCCGGCAACATCGGCGTCAGCAACGAGTCGATCGTCTATTACGGCGCCAGTGGCATCGTCTCGTCCTCGCAGAACGGGGCGGCGTTCGCCGACAACAGCGGCGGCATCGACGTCTCCACCAAGTACATCGGCACCGGCATCGACGCCAGCGGCCTCTCGGGCGCCACGGTTTCGAACAGCGGCGACATCGCGGTGGACGCGTGGCGCGCCTACGGCATCCGCGCCAGCGCGGGCGCGGGCGACGTTTCCGTCGACAACAGCGGCAACATCGGCGCGACCTACACCGGCACGCTCTCGGACGGCAAGGCCTGGGGCATCCTCGCCCTGACCACCGCCGGCGACATCAGCGTCGTCAATTCGGGCGCGATTTCCACGGACGTGACCGACCAGTCGGTCGGCATCTTCGCCCGCCCCGGCGAGGGCAACGCGTCGGTCACCAATACCGGCACGATCGACGCCGCCAGCTACATCGGCACGGCTGCGGGCATCTTCGCGCGCGCGGACTACGGCGACGTCGCGGTGGACAATGGCGGCGCGATCAGCGCCTACGCGACGTACGGCTACGCCTATGGCGTGCTCGGCTCGGGCGTGGACATCGACGTCGCCAACGGCGGCTCGATCGAAGCGACCGGCTTCTACGCCGCCGCGGGCATCAACATCTACGGCCAGGATTCGGCGACGGTCTCGGGCGACGGCTCCATCCAGGCCGTGGCCTACGGGGTCGCGCGCGGCGTGAACGCCTCCAGCGGCGCCGGCACCGTGGGCGTGGACAACGGTGGCGACATCTTCGCCGGCAGCGTGCTGCTCGATGCGATCGGCATCTATGCCTACTCCGCGACGGGCGACGTCGACGTGTCGAACAGCGGTTACGTGCGCGCCGTGGCCCCGAACGGGCTCGCCGACGGCATCTTCGCCTCCGGCGCCAACGTGTCCGTCGCGAACGCCGAGGGCGGCGAGATCGTCGCGCAGGGCTACAGCTGGGCCGCGGGCATCGAGGCGCAGGGCAGCGACTCGGTCTCGGTCACCAACGCGGGCGACATCTTCACGCAGACCGTCGGCGTGAGCGAAGGCTTCGGCATCTACGCCTCCGGCGGCGACGGCGGCGCGAGCGTCGACAACTCGGGCACGATCCAGGTGCAGGGCTACGACCAGGCCAC
>CBIHRR010000049.1:0-14035 GCA_966212495.1 uncultured Gammaproteobacteria bacterium | reverse complement strand
TACCGCAAGCAGTTCTACCAGCGCCTGCTGGAGGACTACTTCGACGAGGAGAAGACCATCCTCATCACCACCCACCAGGTCGAGGAAGTCGAGCACATCCTCACCGACGTGATGTTCATCCGCGACGGGAAGATGGTGCTCGCCGCGCCGATGGAGGATGTCGGCGAACGCTACGTCGAGGTCCTGGTGGACGCCGCGCAGCTGCAGGCGGCGCGCGAGCTCAAGCCGATCGACGAGCGCGCGCTGCCCTTCGGCAAGACCGTGATGCTGTTCGACTCCGTACCGCGCGACCGCCTCGCACCGCTCGGCGAAACCCGCACCCCGGGCCTGGCCGACCTGTTCGTCGCCACGATGAAGGGAACCTACGCATGAACGCCCCCGCGAAAGTGATGCCGCACCCGACCCACAAGTTCAAGCTCCTGCTCCGCCGCGAGTTCTGGGAGCACAAGGGCGGCTTCCTCTGGGCGCCGCTGGTCGCCGGCGGCATCTTCCTGCTGCTCTCGATCATGGGCTTCGGCGTCGGCGAGATGGCCGCGCGCCGTTCCTCCGGCAACTTCGACATCGACGGCCGGGGCTTCACGGTCAGCGGCGTCGACCTGGGCGCCCTCACCTCGCACATGGACGCCGCCGACCTGCAGAAGCTCGGCCACGGCATCGACGTGAGCCTGTTCATGGCCTCGAGCTGGCCGTTCATCGTCCTCGCGTTCGTGGTGTTCTTCTACTGCCTCGGCGCGCTGTACGACGACCGCAAGGATCGCAGCGTCCTGTTCTGGAAGTCGCTGCCGCTGTCCGACCGCGAGACCGTGCTGTCGAAGGTCGCCAGCGCGCTGCTCGTCGCCCCGCTGATCGCGGTGGCCGCGGCGCTGGCGACGATGGTCGGCTTCCTCGTGGTCGTCAGCGGCGCGGTACTCCTGCATGGCGGCAACCCGTTCACCCTGGTGTGGGGTCCGGGCAGCCCGCTCAAGGTCGCCGGCCAGATGGTCGCGATGATCCCGGTCTACGCGCTCTGGGCGCTGCCGACCGCCGGCTGGCTGCTGCTGTGCTCGGCCTGGGCGAAGAGCAAGCCCTTCCTCTGGGCGCTGATGATCCCGCTGTTCGCCGGCATCTTCGTCACCTGGTTCGACCTGATGCACCTGTTCAACCTGGAGTCGGGCTGGTTCTGGAAGAACATCGTGGCCCGCGCCCTGCTCAGCGTCGCGCCGGGCAGCTGGATCTCCACGACCCACATGCCCGGCAACTTCGGCGTCGACAACCCGCTCGACACGCTGGCCGCGGTGCGCACCACCTACTCCGTGCTGGCGACGCCGCAGCTGTGGATCGGCGCGGTGGCGGGCGTGGCGATGATCATCGGCGCGATCCGCCTGCGCCGCTGGCGCGACGACAACTGATGCAACGGCTGGCCGGCCCCGCGCCGGCCAGTCCTTCCCCGACATCGAAACGGAATCCATGCCATGAACAAGCTCCGCATCGCTTCCCTGGCCCTCGCCGTCGCGGCAGTGCCGCTCGCCGGCGGCTGCAGCTCGCGGCAGGCGCCCGCCGCGGACGACTCCGTCGCCGGCGCGGTCGCGCAGGCGTCGGCCGAGGCCGGCAAGGCCACGACCACGATCGGCAAGCAGGTCGAGCGCGAGATCTCCAAGGCGCGCATCGAACTGCGGACCAAGGACATCAGCCTCAACCATGGCGGCGGCCTGGAAATCAACGGCAGGCACTACGGCGGCAGCGGCGACACCGGCCCCGAGGCGTCGATCACGCCCCGCGGCGAGCTCGTCGTCGGCGGCAAGACCGTGGCGGCCACGCCGGCGCAACGCGCGATGCTGCTCGAATACCGCGGCCGCATGATCGACGTCGCCGAGGCGGGCATGGCCATCGGCGCGAAGGGCGCCGACCTCGCCGGCGTCGCCGTGTCGGAAGCGCTCGGCTCGATCTTCGGCGGCGGCGACAAGCAGCACATGGAAGACCGCATCGAGGCCAAGGCGGGCGAACTGAAGCAGGAAGCGAAGCAGATCTGCACGCGCCTGCCCGCCCTGCTCGACGCGCAGCAGAAGCTCGCCGCGTCGATGCCGGAGTTCAGGCCCTACGCCAGCATGACCCAGGAAGACGTCGACGACTGCGCCCGCGACATCGATCGCCACGGCGCCTGGTCGACGAAGTAAGCGCCGGCCGCGGAGGCGATGTCGTGAACCTGCATCTCACCCGCACCACTATCGGGCTCGCGCTCGCGATGCTTCCCGCCATGGTCGCATCCGCCCAGGCCGCGGGCGAGCCGCCGCCCGCTCCCGCCGCGAGCTTCCTGTTCGTCGGCAGCTACCACATGGCCAACCACAACCGCGACGTGCACAACACGCGCTCCGACGACGTGCTCGCGCCGAAGCGCCAGCAGGAAATCGCCGACGTCGCGCGGCTCATCGAACGCTTTCGCCCGACCAAGGTCATGGTCGAGATCGACCCCTCGTCGCAGGCGAAGCTGGATGCCGACTTCAGCGCGTCCTGCAAGGGCGATCGCCCGCTCGGCCCGGACGAAGTCGAGCAGCTCGGGTATCGCATCGCCTGCGACCTCGGGCTGCCCGGCGTGGTCGGCGTCAACTGGAACGAACTCGGGCCGATCCCGGACGAAACGAGCATCGACTACGTCGCTTCGATCGAGCGCCATGGCCAGCAGGCGCAGCGCGACCGCGACATGGCCGCCGGCAACGCGCAGGCCGCGCAGGACCAGGGCGTGCTCGACGCCGGCAGCATCGGCGACATGCTGCGGCACCTGAACTCGCCCGGATGGGCGGCGGCGAACGCACGCGCCTATTTCCGCATCGGCCTCTACGGAACCGCCGACGATCCGACCGGCGCCAACTGGGTGATGCTGTGGCACGGCCGCAACCTCATCATCTTCGACAACATCGTGCGCAACACCGCACCGGGCGACCGCGTGCTGGTCGTGTACGGCGCCGGCCACGGCAACCTCCTGCGCCAGTACGCCGCCGACTCAGGCTTCTACCGCCTCGAAGACACCGCGCGCTGGCTGCGCGCCGACCCCAAGCACTGACCATTCCGACCCGGGAGCCCCCATGAAGTCCATGCATGCCGCCATCCTGATCCTCGCCCTCGCGCCGCTTGCCGCCCACGCCGGCAACACCCGCGGCGAAGTCGCCCAGGACCTCGCCGATGCCCGCGCCGAGATCCGCGCCGACCTCGCCCAGGAACGCGCCAAGCTCGAGAACGAAAACCTCTCGCTCGGCGACACGCTGCGTTTCGGCAAGGAAAGCAAGGCCGAGGCCGACAGCCGCCGCGCCCTGCCGCCGGGCGAGATCACGCCGGCCGGCGACTTCCTGGTCGACGGCAAGCCCGTCCCGATCGACGCGGCCCAGCGCGCGCAACTGCTGGCTTACCGCGCGCGCGTCATCGACCTGGCGAAGACCGGCATCGACGCCGGCGAGCGCGCTGCGATGCTCGCGATCGACGCCACCGACGTCGGGATGTTCCGCCTGTTCTTCGGCGCGATGACCGGCAGCCTCGAGCGCAAGGTCAAGGCCACCGTCGTGCGCGAGATCCAGCCCGCGGTGCTCCGCATCTGCCGCGGCCTGCCGGAGCTGCGGGACTCGCAGCAACGCCTGGCCGCCAGCCTGCCCGAGTTCAGGCCGTACGCGACGCTGGAAGAACACGACATCGAGGACTGCGAGCGCGACGTCCGCAACGAACTCGCGATGCGCTGACAGCCTTCAGGCCCCGTGGATGCCGCCCCTGGCGAGCACCGCGGGATCCAGCAGCCGGCGCAGTTCCGCCGCCGGCAGCCCGCTGTCCTCCAGCGCGACGTCGAACACCGGACGGCCTTCCTTGTAGGCGCGCTTCGCGATGGCGGCGGCCTTCTCGTAGCCGATGATCGGGTTCAGCGCGGTCACGAGGATCGGGTTGCGCGCGAGCGCGCCGCGCACGTTGCCTTCGCGTACCTTCAGGCCGGCGATGGCCGAGTCGGCGAGCAGGCGCATCACGTTGGCGAGCAGCCGGATCGATTCCAGCAGCTCGCTGGCGACCAGCGGCAGCATCACGTTGAGCTGGAAGTTGCCGGACGCGCCGGCGATGCTGACCGTGGCGTGGCGGCCCATCACCTGCGCGCAGACCATGCAGGTCGCTTCCGGGATCACCGGGTTGACCTTGCCCGGCATGATCGACGAACCGGGCTGGAGCGCCGGCAGCTCGATCTCGCCGAGGCCGGCGAGCGGGCCTGAATTCATCCAGCGCAGGTCGTTGGCGATCTTCATCAGCGCGACCGCGAGCGCGTTGAGCTGGCCCGACAGCTCGACCGAATCGTCCTGCGACGCGATGCCCTCGAACTTGTCGGCGGCCGATTCGAACGGCGTGCCGGCGAGCGCCGACAAGGCCTTCGCCATCGCCTTGCCGAAGCGCGGATCGGCGTTGATGCCGGTGCCGATCGCGGTGCCGCCGATCGGCAGGCGCCGCATCCGCTTCGCCGTGTCGACGAAGCGCGCCTCGGACGAGGCGAGTTGCGCCGCCCACGCGCCGAATTCCTGGCCGAAGGTCAGCGGCATCGCGTCCATCAGGTGGGTGCGCCCGGTCTTGGTCTGGCCGCGCAGCGACGTCGCCTTGCGCTCGATGGTCTTGCGCAGGTGCCGAAGCGCCGGCAGCAGGTCCTCGTGGACCGCCAGCTGCGCCGACACGCGGATCGCCGTGGGCACGACGTCGTTCGAACTCTGGCCGAGGTTGACGTCGTCGTTCGGATGGACCGCGGGCCCCGCCTTCGCCCGGCCCTTCGCCGCCGTGCGCGTCCCGAGCGCGCGCGAGGCCAGCGTCGCGATCACCTCGTTCGCGTTCATGTTGCTCGAGGTGCCGGAACCGGTCTGGAACACGTCGATCGGGAAATGCGCGTCGTGGTCGCCCGCGGCGACCTCCAGCGCGGCCTTGCGGATGGCCGCGGCTTTCGCCTTCGGCAGCAGCCCGAGCCCGGCGTTGACCTCGGCCGCCGCGGCCTTGACCAGGCCCAGCGCGCGGATGAAGCCGCGCGGCATCGGCCGGCCCGACACCGGGAAATTCCGCACGGCGCGCTGGGTCTGCGCGCCCCACAGCGCATCGGCGGGGACCTCGAGTTCGCCCATGCTGTCGTGCTCGATGCGGTGCTGCTCGACGGGGAGCCCGCCCGTGCGCCTGGCCATTCGCTGCCTCCATGGGTGCCTGCGGGCAGGATAGCGCCGCCGGCACCGGGAATCGCAGCGTCTAGAATGGACGCCCCCCGCCCCGCCCCGGCCGCGCCATGCCCGAAGCCCAGCTCCTTGCCCTGTCCCCGCTCGATGGCCGCTACGCCGGCAAGGTGGATGCGCTGCGCCCCGTGTTCTCGGAATACGGGCTGGTCCGCGCCCGCGTCCGGGTCGAAGTGGAATGGCTGCTGGCGCTGGCCGCCGAACCCGGCATCACCGAGCTGCCTGCCTTCGCGCCCGGCGCGATCGCGCGCCTGCGCGCGCTCGCCGACGGTTTCGCCGTCGCCGACGCGGCGCGGGTGAAGGAGATCGAGCGGACCACCAACCACGACGTGAAGGCGGTCGAGTACTTCATCAAGGAACGGCTGCAGGACGACGCGGAGCTGGCGCCGTCGCTCGAGTTCGTGCACTTCGCCTGCACCAGCGAGGACATCAACAACCTGTCCTATGCGCTGATGCTGGCCGAGGGCCGCGACAGGATCATGCTGCCCAGGCTCGACGAACTCGTCGGCAGGCTGCGCGCGATGGCGCACGAGCACGCCGGCCTGCCGATGCTCTCGCGCACGCACGGCCAGACCGCTTCGCCGACCACCGTCGGCAAGGAACTCGCGAACGTGGTCGCCCGCCTCGCGCGCCAGCGCGACGTGCTCGCCGGCCTGCCGATGCCGGGCAAGATCAACGGCGCGGTCGGCAACTACAACGCGCACGTCGCCGCCTATCCCGATGTCGACTGGCCGGCGTTCTCGCGCCGCTTCGTGGAATCGCTGGGCCTGTCCTGGCAGCCCTACACCACCCAGATCGAGCCGCACGACGGCATCGCCGAACTCTGCGACGCGATGAAGCGCATCGACACGATCTGCATCGACCTGTGCCGCGACGCCTGGGGCTACATCTCGCTGGGCTACTTCAGGCAGGCGGTGAAGGCCGGCGAAGTCGGTTCGTCGACCATGCCGCACAAGGTCAACCCGATCGATTTCGAGAACGCCGAAGGCAATTTCGGCCTCGCCAACGCGCTGTTCGAGCACTTCGCCGCCAAATTGCCGGTGAGCCGCTGGCAGCGCGACCTCACCGATTCCACCGTGTTGCGCGCGCTGGGCACCGCGTTCGGGCACGCCCTCGTCGGCTTCGACGCGCTGCTGCGCGGCCTCGGCAAGCTGACGGCGAACCCCGGGCGCCTCGCCGCGGACCTCGACGCGGCGTGGGAAGTGCTGGCCGAAGCGGTGCAGACGGTGATGCGCCGCCACGGCCTGCCGAACCCCTACGAGCAGCTGAAGGCGCTCACCCGCGGCCAGGGCATCGACGCCGCGTCGATGCGCGAATTCATCGAAGGCCTCGGGCTGCCCGCCGACGCGAAGCAGCGGCTGCTCGACATGACGCCCGCGACCTATACGGGTCTCGCCGCGCGCCTGGCGCGGGAGTCCTGAGATGCGTCCCGGCGGCCGCGCCATCGGCGTCGCGACGCTCGCCGTGATGCTGGCCGGCTGCGCGGCCACCCGCCAGCCCGCCGACGCCGTCCCCGCCACCGATGCGACGGCGCGTCCGATCGCCCAACCGCACGCCGGCACGGCGCCGCCCGCACCCTGCCGCGACGAAACCGACTGGAACGAGGCCGCCGGACCGCGCCACGTCTTCGGCAACACCTGGTACATCGGCAGCTGCGGCGTCTCGGCGCTGCTCGTGGCGACGCCGGCGGGGCACGTGGTCGTCGACGCCGGCACCGCGGAATACGCGCCGCGCGTGCTCGCCAACCTGCGTGCGCTGGGCGTGGATCCGCGCGACGTGCGCATGCTGTTGAGCAGCCACGAACACCTCGACCACGTCGGCGGCATGGCGGCCTTGCAGGCGGCCACCGGCGCGCCGCTGCTCGCGCGCACGGCCGCCGTGCCCGCGTTGCGACTGGGCCGCGGCGACCGCAGCGATCCCCAGTTCGACGCGATTCCCGGCTTCGCGCCCGTTGCGAACGTCGTTGCGCTCGATGATTCCGGCAGCTTCGTGCTCGGCGGCACGCGGTTCACCGCGCACCCCCAGCCGGGCCACACGCCCGGCGCGACCACCTGGACCTGGGACAGCTGCGAGGGCGATCGCTGCCTGCACGTCGTCTACGCCGACAGCGTGAGCGCCATTGCCGACGACACCTACCGCTATTCCGCGCACCCCGAAGATCTCGCCGCCTTCAGGGCCGGCCTGGACGCGCTAGCCGCGTTGCCCTGCGACATCCTGCTGACACCGCATCCGGGCGCGAGCGGGCTCTGGCCGCGCCTGCGCGGCGAGGCCCCGATGACGGACGAAGGCGCGTGCCGCGACTATGCCGCCGCCGGACGGCGCAGCCTCGAGGACCGCCTGGCTCGCGAACGCGGGGGCGCGTCTCCGTGAGCCGGCGTCCACCCGCCCGCAAGGCGCTTCCCCTCGAAGTGGACGCCGCGAACGGCGCTCCGCCGCTCGGCATGGCGCCGCGGGCATTCCTGCGCGACTACTGGCAGAAGCGGCCGCTGCTCATCCGCAATGCCTTCCCCGGCTTCGAATCGCCAATCAGCCCCGAGGACCTCGCCGGCCTCGCCTGCGAGGATCTCGCGCTGTCGCGCATCGTCGCCCACGACCGCGCGCGCGATGCCTGGCAGCTGCGCACGGGCCCGTTCCCCGAGGACCTGTTCCCCACGCTGCCCGGCCACGACTGGACGCTGCTGGTACAGGACGTGGACAAGTGGGACGCCGATGTCGCGGCGCTGCTGCCGGCGTTCGGGTTCCTGCCGCGCTGGCGCATCGACGACATCATGGTGTCGTTCGCGGCACCCGGCGGTTCCGTCGGTGCGCACGTCGACCAGTACGACGTGTTCCTGCTGCAGGCACAGGGCCATCGCCGCTGGCTCGTCGATGCGTCGGCGAATCCGCCGCTCGGGTTCCGCGACGACGTCGAGCTGAAGCTGTTGCGCGAATTCACGCCGACGCACGAGTGGGTGCTCGGCCCCGGCGACATGCTCTACCTGCCGCCCGGCGTGCCGCACCACGGCGTCGCCGAGGACGCCTGCCTCACGTTCTCCGTCGGCATGCGCGCGCCCTCCGCCGCCGAACTGCTGGGCGATTTCGTGGACACGCTCGCCGCCGAGGCCGACGAGACCGTGCGCTACGCGGACCCGGACCTCGTGCCGCCGACGGATCCGAACGAGATCGACGCCGCCGCGATGCAACGCGCGCTCGCCGCCCTCAATGCTTTGCGCATGAACGATCCCGACCGGCTCGGCGACTGGTTCGGCCGCTTCATCACCACGTACCGCAGCGCCGGCGCGGTGGCGGCCGACGCGTCGCCGCATCCGCGGATCGAGATCGAATGGCAGCTCGAACACGGCGCCACCTGGTCGCGGCATCCGCTGAGCCGCATGGCCTGGCGGCGCCAGGGACGCAACGCGCGGCTCTACGCCAACGGCGAGGCCTTCGTGCTGCCGGTCGCCGACGCGCGCCGCCTGGCCGCCGCCGGGACGCTGGACGGCGCCGCCTACGCCGCGCTCTCGCAGGCGGGCCGCGACACCGCCTACGCGCTGTACGAGGCAGGCCATTACCGCCAGGACGACGAGGAAGAATGAGCGCGCCGCACGACCTCGCCGGCTTCGCGACGTTCGACGCGCATGGCAGCGCCGGCGCGCCCCCGTTCCGCGTGCAGGCCGTCGAATACCCGCTCGCGATGGCCGAACTGCACGCGATCCGCGAAGCCGTGTTCGTGCATGAGCAGCACGTTCCCGCGGCGCTGGAGCGCGACGCGCTGGATCCGGCCTGCGCGCACGTCGTGGCCCGCACGCTCGCCGGCGAGGCGATCGGCACCGGGCGCCTGGTTCCACCGACGGGCGACGAACCGGCCCGAATCGGCCGCATGGCGGTGCTCGCGCCGTGGCGCCGGCATGGCGTCGGCGCGGCGATGCTGTCGGCGCTGCTGCGCCTGGCCCGCGATCGCGGCTGGTACGAGGTGGCCCTGCACGCGCAGGCTTCGGCGATCGACTTCTACCTGCAGCACGGCTTCCTCCCGCGCGGGCCGCGCTTCCAGGAAGCGGGCATCGAGCACCAGTCGATGCATCGCGTCCTCGCCGGGCCCACGCAGGTGGCGCGGCTCGCCGACGCCGTCGCCGCGTGCACCGCGATCGTGCGCGGCGCGCGGCGCGCTGTCTGCATCCGCGGGCAGGAACTCGACCCGGGCCTGTTCGACGCCGCGCCGGTCCTCGAGGCCTTGCGCCGCTTCGCCACCGCCGGCAGCGGCGGCCAGGTGCGGATCCTGCTGCAGGATGCAGTGGCGCCGCAGCGCGCCCAGGCCCCGCTGGTGGCGCTGGCGCAGCGCCTGCCCAGCACCTTCGCTTTCCGCGAGGCTTCCGATCCGGTGGACCGCGAGTACGCCTCCGCTTTCGTCGCCAGCGATGCCGGCGGCTATTACTTCCGCGGCCTCGCCTCGCGCCTGGAAGGCGACACCGACCAGGCCGCGCCGGGTCGCGCACGGCAGCTGCGCGGCGAATTCGATCGCGCCTGGGAGCGTTCGCGCCCGATCGCCGAGTACCGTGCGCTTCGACTCTGACCCCTGTGGTCCGAACCCGGCGGTGATGCAGTGCGGCATGCGCTCCGGCTATAATTGCCGGACTTGCGTGCTGGTCTCCCGGCGGCGATCCAAACCCCGGAAAATCAGGCGCTTGCCGGTTGCAAGGCCCGCCCCCTTACCGAGCTTGCCGATCCCGAGTGGACAGTCTCCTGAAGCAGTTTGCCCAGTCCTCCCAGCTAGGCGCGAATGCCGCCTGGATCGAGGACCTGTACGAGCAGTACCTGGCCGCTCCCGACAGCGTCGGGCCGAAGTGGAAGGCGTATTTCGAGGCCTTCAAGGGCCGCGAGGCAGGCGACGTGCCGCATTCGGCGGTCATGCGCGAAGTCGCGCAGGCCGGCCGCCTGGCGGCTTCGGGCGTCGCGCAGGCCGGCCCCCCGGGGCCGGCGGGCGCCACGGGTACCGGCGACGACCGGGACCGCGCCGTCGGCAAGCTGGTCACCGCCTACCGTTCGCGCGGCCATCTCGCCGCCAACCTCGATCCGCTCGGCCTGGCCGTCCGTCCCGACGCGCCGGACCTGACGCTCGGCTTCCATCGCCTGTCCGAAGCCGACCAGGGCACCGAATTCTTCACCGGCGGCGTCGCGGGCCGCGAGCGGATGAAGCTCGGCGACCTGCTCGCCCTGTTGAAGGCGACCTACACGGGCAGCATCGGCACCGAGTTCATGCACATCACCGACGCCGAACAGCGCCGCTGGATGTACGAGAAGCTCGAATCCGCCGCGGGCAACTACGGCCAGTCGAAGGACGCGAAGCTGCGCATCCTCGAGCGCCTCACCGCCGCCGAGGGCCTGGAGCGGTACCTGCACACCAAGTACGTCGGCCAGAAGCGCTTCTCGCTCGAAGGCGGTGACAGCCTGGTGCCGCTGCTCGACGTGATGCTGCAGCGCGCCGGCGCCGACGGCGTCAAGGACGCGGTCATCGGCATGGCCCACCGCGGCCGCCTCAACGTGCTGGTCAACACGCTCGGCAAGCCGCCGCGCAAGCTGTTCGACGAGTTCGAGGGCAAGTTCGACCACCCGGAGCACGCCGACCGCGCGCACACCGGCGACGTGAAGTACCACATGGGCTTCAGCGCCGACGTCGCCACGCCGGGCGGCCCGCTGCACTTGGCGCTGGCGTTCAACCCCTCGCACCTCGAGATCGTCGACCCGGTGGTCGCCGGCAGCGTGCGCTCGCGCCAGCAGCGCCGCGGCGACCGCGAGCGCAAGCAGGTGCTGCCGGTGCTGATCCACGGCGACGCCGCGTTCGCGGGCCAGGGCGTGGTGATGGAGTTGTTCCAGATGTCGCAGGCGCGCGGCTTCGCCGTCGGCGGCACGATCCACGTCGTGATCAACAACCAGGTCGGCTTCACCACGAGCGCGGCGGAAGACGCCCGCTCCACGCTTTACTGCACGGACGTCGCGAAGATGGTCGGCGCGCCGGTGCTGCACGTGAACGGCGACGACCCGGAGGCCGTGGCGTTCTGCGCGCAGCTCGCGTTCGACTTCCGCCAGCGTTTCTCCAAGGACGTGGTCATCGACCTCGTCTGCTATCGCCGCCACGGCCACAACGAGGCCGATGAGCCGGCGGCGACGCAGCCGGTGATGTACAAGGTCATCCGCGCGCACAAGACCCCGCGCGAGCTCTATGCCGACCGGCTGGTCGCCGAGGGCACGCTCGATGCCGCCGCGGCGAAGGCGCTGGTGGACGGCTATCGCGACAAGCTCGACGCCGGCGAGGTCACCACCGACGTCGTGGACAACGGCGGCGACGGCCTGGCCGTCGACTGGTCGAAGTTCATGACCGGCAAGCTCTCCGACGCGGTCGACACCAGCGTCCCGCGCAAGGAACTCGACCGCCTCGCCAAGGCGATCAACACCGTGCCCGCCGAAGTGACGCTGCATCCGCGCGTGGCCAAGATCTACGAGGATCGCCGCAAGATGGTGGCCGGCGAGCTGCCCGGCGACTGGGGCTTCGCCGAGAACCTCGCCTACGCCACGCTGCTGGCCGAGGGCTACAGGCTGCGCCTGGTCGGCCAGGATTCCGGCCGCGGCACCTTTTTCCACCGCCACGCGATCCTGCACGACCAGGCGACCGACGCGTACTACGTGCCGTTGCGCGAACTGGTCAAGGACGCGCCGTCGCGGAGCCCGGAAGACGTCACCATCATCGACTCGCTGCTCAGCGAGGAAGCGGTGATGGCCTTCGAGTACGGCTACGCCACCGCCGACCCGATGACGCTCGACATCTGGGAAGCGCAGTTCGGCGACTTCGCCAACGGCGCGCAGGTCGTGATCGACCAGTTCCTGTCGTCGGGCGAGGCGAAGTGGAACCGCCTATGCGGCCTGGCGCTGTTCCTGCCGCACGGCTACGAGGGCCAGGGCCCGGAGCACAGCTCCGCGCGCCTGGAGCGCTTCCTGCAGCTGTGCGCGCTCGACAACATGATCGTGTGCGTCCCGACCACGCCGGCGCAGGACTTCCACATGATCCGCCGGCAGATGCGCATGGCCACGCGCAAGCCGCTGGTGGTGATGACGCCGAAGTCGCTGCTGCGCCACAAGCTGGCGGTATCGACCCTGGACGAACTGTCGAAGGGCGGCTTCCAGGAACTGATCCCGGACTCCACCGCCACCGCGAAGAAGGTCCGCCGCGTCGTGCTGTGCTCGGGCAAGGTCTATTACGACCTGCTCGAGGAAGCGCAGAAGCAGGGCCTGAAGGACGTCGCGCTGGTGCGCGTGGAGCAGCTGTATCCGTTCCCGCGCGAACAGCTGGCGGCCGAACTCAAGCGCCACGCGTCCGCGAAGGAAGTCGTGTGGTGCCAGGAAGAGCCCATGAACCAGGGCGCCTGGTACCAGATCCAGCACCACCTCCGCGCGTGCCTGCAGGCGGGCCAGGTGCTCGACTACGCCGGCCGCGCGCGCTCGCCCTCGCCGGCCGTCGGCCACCTCGCCGACCACGCCGCCGAACAGGCCGGCCTGGTCGCCGACGCGCTCGTCAATCCGCTCGACGGCGACCACGTCGCCGAATGATTTTTCCCATGCCTTCGAACAGCAATCCTTTCCAGGACGCCCGCCATGGCCACTGAAGTCAAAGTCCCGGTTCTGCCGGAATCCGTCTCCGACGCCACCATCGCGACCTGGAACAAGAAGGTGGGCGACAGCGTCGCGCGCGACGAGAACCTGGTCGACCTGGAGACCGACAAGGTCGTGCTCGAGGTGCCCTCGCCCGTCGACGGCGTGATCAAGGAGATCCGCTTCGAGGCCGGCGCCACGGTGACGAGCCAGCAGGTGCTGGCCGTGATCGAGGAAGGCGCCGCGGCGGCGAAGCCCGCCGCGCCGGCCGCGAAGGCCGAGGCGCCGAAGGCGGAGGCCCCGAAGGCCGCGGCCGCCGCCCCCGCCGCCGCTCCGGCCGCTCCCCCCGCGAAGGCGGAAGCCCCCAAGGCCGCCGCGGGCAACGCGCAGCTGCCCCCGGGTGCGCGCTTCGCCGCCGAGACGTCCGGCGTCGACGCCGCGCAGGTCGAAGGCACCGGCCGCCGCGGCGCAGTGACCAAGGAAGACATCGTCAACTACGCCGCCGGCCGCACCGGCGGCGTCGGCGGCGGCGCGCGCCCCGAGGAGCGCGTGCCGATGACGCGCATCCGCAAGCGCATCGCCGAGCGCCTGATGCAGTCGAAGAATTCCATCGCGATGCTGACCTCCTTCAACGAGGTCAACCTGGCCAAGGTCATGGCGATGCGCAAGGAACTCGGCGAGCAGTTCCAGAAGGACAACGGCATCAAGCTCGGCTTCATGAGCTTCTTCGCCAAGGCCGCCGCCAGCGCGCTGCAGAAGTACCCGGTGGTGAACGCCTCCGTCGACGGCGACGACGTCATCTACCACGGCTACGCCGACATCTCGATCGCCGTCTCCACCGACCGCGGCCTGGTGACGCCGGTGCTGCGCAACGTCGAGCGCATGTCCTTCGCCGACGTCGAGAAGGCGATCGACGGCTACGCGAAGGCGGCGCGCGAGGGCGGCCTCAAGCTCGAGGACCTGCAGGGCGGCACCTTCACCATCACCAACGGCGGCACCTTCGGTTCGCTGATGTCCACGCCGATCGTGAACCCGCCGCAGTCGGCGATCCTGGGCATGCACACGATCAAGGACCGCGCCATCGTCGAGAACGGCCAGGTCGTCGCCGCGCCGATGATGTACATCGCGCTGAGCTACGACCACCGCATCATCGACGGCAAGGACGCGGTCCTGTTCCTGGTCGACATCAAGAACCAGCTGGAAAACCCGCA
>CBIHRR010000048.1:0-14221 GCA_966212495.1 uncultured Gammaproteobacteria bacterium | reverse complement strand
GACCGGCGTTGATCAGACCGAGTCCCACCACATCCAGAACTCGTCCCACAGGCGCTTGAAGAAGCCGCCTTCCTCGACGGCCTGCAGCGCGACCAGCGGACGCTGCGCGACGACCTTGCCGTCGAGCGTCACCTTCACCGTGCCGATGCGCTGGCCCTTGGCGATCGGCGCGACGAGCTGCTTCGGCACGTCGATCGAGGGCTTGAGCTGCGCGTACTTGCCGCGCGGCAGGCTCACGAGCAGCGGCTCGGCGACGCCCAGGCTCACTTCCGGGCCCGCGCCCTTCCAGACCTTCTGCTTCGCGATCGCCTTGCCGGCGTCGTAGAGCTTGTGGGTTTCGTAGAAGCGGAAACCCCAGTTCAGCAGCGCCTGCGCATCCACCGCGCGCTGGTTCTCGCTGGTGTCGCCGAGCACGACCGCGATCAGGCGCTGGTCGCCGCGCTGCGCCGACGCCATGAGGCAATAGCCGGCGTTGGAGGTGTGGCCGGTCTTGATGCCGTCCACCGACGGATCGCGCCACAGCAGCAGGTTGCGGTTGGGCTGCGTGATCGGCCCGACCGTGAATTCCTTGATCTTGTTGTACGAATACGCGACGGGGAAATCGCGGATCAGCGCGCGGCCGAGCAGCGCGAGGTCGTGCGCCGTCGAATAGTGGCCCTCGGTCGACAGGCCGTGCGGGTTCACGAAGTGCGAATTCTTCATGCCGATGCGCTGCGCGTACGCATTCATCAGCGAGGCGAACGCCTGCTCGCTGCCGGCGACGTGCTCGGCCAGCGCGATCGCCGCGTCGTTGCCCGACTGCACGACCATGCCCTTTTCCATCTCGACCAGCGGCGCGGTCTGGTTGACGGGGAAGCCGCTGTAGCTGCCCTCGGTGCCGGCGCCGCCTTCGCGCCAGGCGTGCTCGCTCATCATCACCTGGTCGTCGCCGTGGACCTTGCCCGCGGCCATTTCCGAGGCGATGACGTACGACGTCATGACCTTGGTGATGCTCGCCGGTTCGTGGCGCTGGTCGATGTTCTCGCCGGCCAGGACCTGGCCGCTCGCGTAGTCCATCAGGATCCAGGCCGCGGAGGTTTCCGGGGCCGGCGCCGGCGGGATCGGCAGCGCGTCGCTCAGCGCGGCGGGGCGCGCGGCGGCCGGCTGGGGCACGGGCTGCTGCGCGAACGCCAGGCCGACGGCGGCCGAAGCGATGAGCGCGAAGAGGGCGACGTGGGCGCGGCGGGCGGTGGATCGCTTCAAGTTCTGGGACTCCGTGGCGGGCACTGGAAAACGGCAAGTCTACCCGTCATTGCGGCACGCGCCGGGGCGGGCCGAATCCCAGACCCAGCAGGCGCGCGGCGAGTTCCGCGGCCGCGTCGGGCGCGACCGGGCCGATGCGCAGCCGCCAGACCGGCCGGCCCGCGGACGCGCCGTCCTCGAGCCGGGCGCCGGCGATGCCTGCCCTGTTCACGCTGGCGAGCGCGCGATCGGCATTGGCGCGATCGGCGAAGGTAGCGACCTGGAACGTGAGGCCGCCGCCGCGCGTGGCGTCGGCAGGCGCGGCCGCATCGATGGGCGGCGCGGCGATCGTCGCGATCGGCGGCGGCGCGGCGGGACCGGCCGCGGTCGCCATCGGCGGTCGTTCCGAAGCGGCCGCCGCGGCCACGGGAAGCGCAGCGACCAGGCGATCGATCGGCGTCGGCGGCAGCGGCTCGGCGACGACCTCGTTGTCCCCGTCATCGCCGGCGCCGGAGGACAGCGGCGCCGGTTTCGCGGCCGCCGCGGAGGGCGGAGCGGGCACCGTCGTCGCGGACGCGGACGCGACGGCGTCGTAGCCGACGCGTGCGTCCTCGCCGGGCATGAGCCCCTGCACCTCGACGCGCGCGGTGCCGGCGCGATCGACGCCGAGCTTCACCGCGGCGGCATAGCTGAGGTCGATGATGCGGCCGTCGTGGAACGGCCCGCGGTCGTTGACGCGCACCACCACCGAGCGGCCGTTGGCGAGGTTGGTGACGCGCGCGAAGCTCGGCAACGGCAGCGTCTTGTGCGCGGCGGTGAAGGCGTACATGTCGTACACCTCCAGGTTCGAGGTGCGGCGGCCGTGGAACTTGTTGCCGTAGAACGATGCGGTGCCGATTTCGTCGTAGCCCTCGGCATTGTCGAGCACGCGGTAGGTCTTGCCGAGCACCGTGTACGGCGAACGGTTGCCGTAGCGCGAATGCGGCTCGTCGCGCACTTCCGGTTCCGGGATCTGGTCGATGTCGGGAATGCCGTCGGTCGGCGCGCTGTCGGCGACGCCGGGCGCGTACAGGCCGCCGGGCGTGTAGTTGCCGCGCTTGGACGGGTCCTCCTGCGCCGGCGCGTACGGCGAGCGGCGGCGAGGCGAATGCGCATGCGTCGCGCCGCCGCCGGCGTCCGCGCGCGTGGGCGCCTGCCGCGGCGATTCCGCCTTGCGCGGCGCGCCGGCGCAGGCTGCGAGCGCGAAGCATGCCGCGGCGGTCGCCGCGCACAGGATCCGGCGCGCGGCCTGGTTCATGGCGCCGCCGGGCTCATGGCGCGGCGCTGCTCCCGGCCCGGATCGCCTGCGCCAGCTGGTGGACGGCGAGCGCGTACATCGGCGAGTGGTTGTAGCGCGTGATCACGTAGAAGTTGCGATAGCCGATCCAGTGCTCGCGTCCCTCCGCGCCGTCGAAGCCGAAGACGGTGGCGCCCTGCCCCTTTGTTTCCGTCGGTTCGCCGGCGCGCGGCGTGTACCCGCGCGCGGCCAGCGCCTCGACCGGATACACCGGATCGGGCGACTCCGGCCGGAACTCGGGTTCACCTGCGGCGAGGTCGGCGCGCGCCGCCACCGGCAAGCCGCGCTGCCAGCCGTGCGCCACGAAGTAATTCGCGATGGACGCGAACACGTCCTCGGGGTCGCCGAGCAGGTCGCGCTTGCCGTCGCCGTCGCCATCGCGGCCCCAGTTGCGCCAGCTCGAGGGCATGAACTGGCCCCAGCCCATCGCGCCGGCATAGCTGCCCTGCAGCGTCGCGACCTCGATGCCCTCCTCCTTGCCGAGCGCGAACAGCTGCGCGAGCTCGCCGGCGAAGAACGGCGCGCGCTTCGGATACGAGAACGCGAGCGTGTACAGCGCGTCGAGTGCGCGGTACTTGCCGGTGATCGCGCCGTAACTGGTTTCCACGCCGATGATCGCGACGATGTACTCGGGCGGCACGCCGGTCGCCGCCGACACGCGGTCGAGTTCGGCGCGATGCTCCGCCAGGAAGGCGATGCCGCCGGCGATGCGCTTGTCGGTCATGAAGATCGGGCGGTATTCGGCCCAGGTCTTCACCTTCTCCGCCGGGCGGTTCATCGCGTCGATGATCGATTGCTGGAACTTCGCCTGCGCCAGCGCCGCGCGCACCGTCTCCGGGGCGACGCCGTAGGTGGCGGCGGTGTAGTCCGCGAACGCGGCTTCGCGTTGCGCCTGCGGCAGCGCGGGATCGACGACGGACGCCGGCGCGACCGGCCGTTCGGGCGGTTGCGGCACCGGCGGAACCGTCGCCGCGGGATCCGCCACGACGGCGGGTGCACCGACGACGGTGCCCGGCGCCGGCGCCGGCACCGGGGTGGCGCACGCCGCGAGCATCGCAGCGGCAACGAAAACACTCAGTCGACGTCCCATGCCCCCGAGGTTATCACGCCCTCCAAAAGCCTTTTAGCCACAGATTCCACGGATCACACGGATCGGTTCAGGAGCGCCCGACTGCCAGGAACCAATCCGTGGAATCCTTGGAATCGGTAGCTGAAAAAAGCTTCAGTGGCCGTGCATGGGCTTGTGGGCGCGAACCGCCATCACGACGCCGAGGCCCGCGAGCAGCGACACCGCGGAGGTGCCGCCGTAGCTCAGCAGCGGCATCGGCACGCCGACCACGGGCAGCAGGCCGGAAATCATGCCGCCGTTGACGATCACGTACACGAACAGCGACAGGCCGAGGCTGCCGGCGAGCAGGCGCGAGTAGCCGTCGCGCGCTTCCGCCGCGATCCACAGGCAGCGGCCGACGACGAACAGGTAGAGCGCGAGCACGACGGCCACGCCCATCCAGCCGAAGTCCTCGCTGAGCACGGCGAAGATGAAGTCGGTGGTGTGCTCGGGCAGGTAGTTCAGGTGCGACTGCGAGCCCTGCCCCCAGCCCTTGCCGGTGAGGCCGCCGGCGCCGATCGCGATCTTCGACTGGATGATGTTCCAGCCGCTGCCCAGCGGGTCGGATTCCGGATTGAGGAAGGTGAGGATGCGGTCCTTCTGGTACGGCCGCAGCATCCAGAACCACGCCACCGGCGCGGCCGCGGCGACGCCGCCGAACGCGGCGGCGAACCACCACCACGACAGGCCGGCGAGGAACAGCACGAACGCGCCGCTGATGCCGACCAGCATCGCGGTGCCGAAGTCCGGCTGCAGCAGGATCAGGCCGGTCGGGATGCCGATGATGGACGCGGCGATGAGCACGACGCGGAAGCGCGGCGGCAGGATCTCGCGGTTGAGGTACCAGGCCGCCATCATCGGCAGCGTCAGCTTCAGCAGCTCCGCCGGCTGGAAATAGAACAGCTTGAGGTCGATCCAGTGGCGGCCGTGCTTGCCGGTGCCGATCGCCAGCACCAGCAGCAGCGGCACCAGCGTGAGCGCATACGCGGCTGGCGTCGCGTTGCGCAGCCGGTGCGGCGGCACGCGCGACAGCGCCCACAGCGCGGCAAGGCCGACCGCGAAGCGCGCGCCCTGCGCCAGCACCAGCGCCTGCGATTCGCCGCCGGCGCTGTACAGCACGGCGAGCGCGATCGCCATCAGCGCGACGAGCGCGGCGCACAGCCACAGGTCGAGCGTGCGCGACAGGCGCGCGGCGACTTCGAACAGGTAGTGGAGGATGGCGTTCATCGCGGCTTCCCGGGCGCCGGGGACAACGGCGCCTTCGATGGCGCTGCCGTGGCGGCTGGCGCTGGTGCTTGCGCTTGCGCTTGCGCGGGCGCGCCGGTTGCGCCGGCATCCGCGACGTCAGCGGTGTCGTCCACCGCGCCGTCCTGCAGCGCGCCGGCTTCCGCCTGCGCGGCGGCGGCCTCGATGGTTTCCGGCTCCGGCTGCTTGCCGAGGATCCAGGCATCCATGATCTTGCGCGCGATCGGGCCGGCGGTGTTGGCGCCGAAGCCGCCGTGTTCCACCATCACCGCGACGGCGATGGTCGGGGCTTCCGCCGGGGCGTAGGCGATGAACCATGCCTGGTGCCGCAACGCGAGCGGCAACGCATGCGGGTCCATGCTCACGTTGCCGCGCCGGCTGATCTTCTGCGCGGTGCCGGTCTTGGCCGCGATCAGGTAAGGCGAGCCACGGCCGACGGAATACGCGGTGCCGCCGGGCTGCATCGTGCCCTCCATGCCTTCACGCACCGCGCGCAGGTGCGCCGGATCGTCGCTGATGCGCACGGCCGGCGGCTCGGGCAACGGCTGCCACGGCGCGCGGTAACCGTCGCGGCGATCGCGCACCAGGTGCAGCCGCCGCAGCATGCCGTCGTCGGCGAGCGCGGCGGTGGCGCGCGCGAGCTGCAGGATGGTCGCCTTCCAGTACCCCTGGCCGATGCCGGAAATCACGGTCTCGCCGACGTACCAGGGCTCGCGGCTGTGCTTCCGCTTCCAGTCCGGCGACGGCACGATGCCGGGGTTCTCGCCGATCAGGTCGATGCCGGTGGGCTGGCCGAAGCCGTAGCGCCGCATCCATTCGTCGAAGCGCTTGATGCCCATGTCGAGCGCGAGCTTGTAGTAGTACGTGTTGACCGATTCCGAGATCGACTTGCGCAGGTCGGTCCAGCCACTGCCGCCGGCGTGCGCGTCGCGGTATCCGCGGCGCTGGCCCGGGATGTGGAATTCGCCGGTGGAAAGCACGCGGTCCCCGGGCGTGCGCAGGCCGCTGTCCAGCCCGGCCAGGCCGATGAACGGCTTCACCGTCGAACCCGGCGGGCCGCCGCCGAGCACGTTGCGGTTGAACAGCGGACGCGACGGATTCGCCATGAGCGACTGGTAGTCCGCGTGCGAGATGCCGTTGACGAACAGGTTCGGGTCGAAAGCCGGCAGGCTCACCATCGCCAGCACTTCGCCGGTGCGCGGATCCACCGCCACCGCCGATCCGTCGAAATCGCCGAACGCGGCGACCGCGGCGCGCTGCAGGTCCAGGTCGATGGACAGGCGCAGGTCCGAACCCGCCACCGCCGGCACGCGGCCGACGGTGCCCAGCGCGCGGCCCTCGACGTTGGTCTCGACCTGTTCGTAACCGATCCGGCCGCGCAGGATGTCGTCGTAGTAACGCTCCAGCCCGGTCTTGCCGATGTGGGTGAACGCCGCGTTCGCCGGGCCCAGCGCCTTCTGGTCGGCCTCGTCGACGCGCCCGACGTAGCCGATCACGTGCGCGAACAACGCGCCGTAGGGATAGCGCCGGTTGAGGTAGGGCACGAGTTCGACGCCGGGAAAGCGCCAGCGGTCGACCGCGAACCGCGCCGCTTCCTCCGGTTCGACGCGCGGCTTCAGCGTGACCGGCTTGAAGTGCCCGGCGCGCAGCTGCGCCTGCAGGTTGCGCACGTCCTCGTCGGAGATCGCGACGATGCGGCGCAGCGCGGGCAGCCACTGGTCGGGCTCGCCGGCTTCCTGCGGCATCACGTCGAGGCGGTAGGCGGGCACGTTGTCGGCGAGCACGCGTCCCTTGCGGTCGAGGATGAGCCCGCGCGCGGGCAGCACCGGCCGCAGCTTGACCCGATTGGCTTCCGACTGCGTCGCGTACTGCGCGTGGTCGATGACCTGCAGCTTGAAGTACCAGGCGCCCAGCCCGCCGAGCGCGAGCAGCACCACGACGAAGCCGATCGCGGCGCGCACGCGGAACTGCGCGGCCTCCGCTGCCTGCGACTTCAGCTGGCGGCGACGCGGCCCCACCGCCTACTTCCGGCCGCCGAGCCGCAGCCGGTCGAGCAGCAGGAAGACCGGCCCCCACAACGCCATGCCGACCAGCGGCGACCACCACGACGCGAGCAGCGGCTGCGGTTCGCCGAGCGCGAGGTGCACCACCGCGACGACGACGCGATCGTTCAGCAGCAGGCCGGCGATCGCCAGCGCCTGCTGCGACAACGGGAAGAAGCGCAGCTGCGCGCGGAAGCGCTGCACGATGAAGGCCATCACCGTCAGCCGCAGGGCCTGTTCGCCCAGCACCGTGCCGAAGCACAGGTCGGCGAGCACGCCGGCGAGGAAGGCGAAGCCCAGGCCGAAGCGGTCCGGCGCCTCGATCAGCCAGTACACCATCACCAGCGCGAGCCAGTACGGGCGGTAGGGCTGCAGTGGCACGGGCAGCGGCAACAGGCCGAGCAGCAGCGCGGCGAGCAGGCTCACCGGCAACACCCAGCCGGGCGCGTGGCGGCTCATGGCTTCGGCTCCGGATGCGGCTGCTCGCGCAGCAGCAGCACGTCGCGGCCCCGGTCGAGCCGCGCCGCGGGGCGCACGTCGCCGACGAGGAAGGCGTGGCTGTCGTCGGGATGCAACGCGACGATCGTGCCGACGGGGAAGCCCGCGGGAAAGCGCCCACCCAGGCCCGACGTCAGCACCACGTCGCCGACGCGCACGTCCGCCGACAGCGGGATGTTGGCCAGCGCGAGCCGGTCGCTGCGGCCGCTGCCGTAGGCCAGCAGGCGCACGCCGCTGCGCGCGACCATCACCGGCACCGCGTGGTCGGGATCGGTGAGCAGGAGCACGGTGGCCGTGCCCGCCTGCACCGAGATGATCTGGCCGACGAGCCCGCCCGCGTCGATCACGGCCTGGCCGAGGACGACGCCGTCGCGCGCGCCCGCATCGAGCAACAGCCGCTGCCGCGTCGGGTCCAGGTCGATGTCGAGCACCGGCGCGAGCTGCACGTCGAGCCCGCCGTTGCGGCGCGCCGCGCCGAGCAGTTCGCGCAGGTGCGCGTTCTCGGCGGATGCGGCCTGCAGGCGCGCCACGCGCGCGCCGCTGACGAGCAGCGCATTGCGCAGCACGCGGTTCTCGCTGGCGAGCCGGTTGCGGGTGGCGGCGCTCTCGCCCAGCGTGTCGCCGATGCGCGCCGGCATCCCGGCCAGCCACCACAGCGGCTGCACGACCGCGACGGCGCGCTGGCGCGCCTGCGCGAGCCAGCCGCCGCGATGGTCGAGCACGATCAGCGCGATCGCCAGCACCAGCCACGCCAGCAGCTTCAGCGTCCCGGCGACGTCGCCGGGGCGGGAACCGTGTGGGCTGGTGTACGAAGGCATGGGGGCGACTGGTGAACGGTCAACGGTGAAGTCGGCCGCCGCGCGGCCTGTCAGGAAAAGCAATCTGCATCGACGCCATCGGGAAACCTCGCCATTCACAGCGCCGAAGGCGCGACTTCATCCTTTCCCGTTCACCCCTTGCGGCGCGACTTTCCCCTCCACCCTTTACCGCTTCATTCCGGCGCGAAGAATTCGTTGCCGTGCATGTCGACGAGCTCGAGCGCGCGGCCGCCGCCGCGCGCCACGCAGGTCAGCGGATCGTCGGCGACCTGCACGTGCAGGCCGGTTTCCTCGCTGAGCAGGCGGTCGAGGTCGCGCAGCAGCGCGCCGCCGCCGGTGAGCACGATGCCGCGCTCGGCGACGTCCGCGCACAGTTCCGGCGGGGTCTGCTCCAGCGCCTGCTTCACCGCGGCCACGATGCCCGACAGCGGCTCGCGCAGCGCTTCCAGCACGTCGTTGGAATCGATGGTGATCATCTTCGGCACGCCTTCGGCGAGGTGGCGCCCCGACACTTCGATCTCGCGCACGTCCTGCTGCTGGTACGCGCAACCGATCTCGAGCTTGACGCGCTCGGCGCTCGCGTCGCCGATGAGCATGCCGTGGCTGCGGCGCACGTACGCGATGATCGCCTCGTCGAAGCGGTCGCCGCCGATGCGCACCGACTGCGAGTACACGATGCCGTTGAGCGCGATCACCGCGACCTCGGTCGTGCCGCCGCCGATGTCGACGACCATCGAGCCGCGCGCCTCGGTCACGGGCATGCCGGCGCCGATCGCGGCGGCCATCGGCTCCTCGATCAGGAACACCTCGCGCGCGCCGGCCTCCTCGGCCGATTCCTTGATCGCGCGGCGCTCGACCTGGGTGCTGCCCGCGGGCACGCACACGAGCACGCGCGGGCTCGGCCGCAGCATCCGCGACTTGTGCACCTTGCGGATGAAGTACTTCAGCATCTCCTCGGTGTAGGTGAAGTCGGCGATGACGCCGTCCTTCATCGGCCGGATCGTGGTGATGTGGCCCGGCGTGCGGCCGAGCATCTGCTTGGCCTCGCTGCCCACCGCGGCGACGGTGCGCGTGTTGCCGACGAGCCGGTCCTGGCGGACCGCCACGACCGAGGGTTCGTTGAGCACGATGCCCTGGCCGCGCACGTAGATGAGGGTGTTGGCCGTGCCGAGGTCGATCGACAGGTCGTTGGAGAACATGCCGCGGAACTTCTTGAACATCGCGTGGGGGCGTCCATGAGGGCGGAGAAACAGCCCTCGGGCCGGCTCCGCGTGTGTCGCAAGGGATGCGCTAGCCTAGCAAAAACTGGCCTCCGCGGGCGCCAGAAGGTACCCTTTGCCGCCGCCGGAACGGCCGGGTCCGGGGGATTCCTTCCGGCTGCCCCGTTCGCCGCTCCACCCAACCTTCCTTCCGCCCCGCCGGCGCCGCCGGCACCACGAGGCCCGCCCATGGCTGCGCTGATCTGCGGTTCCCTGGCCTACGACACCATCATGGTGTTCCCCGACCAGTTCAAGAACCACATCCTCCCGGACAAGGTGCACATCCTCAACGTGTCGTTCCTGGTGCCGCGGATGCGGCGCGAGTTCGGCGGCTGCGCGGGCAACATCGCCTACAACCTCAAGCTGCTGGGCGGCGACCCGATCCCGATGGCCACCGTCGGCCAGGATTTCGCGCCCTACCGCGAGTATTTCGCCGAGCTCGGCATCGAGCTGGGTCGGGTGAAGGAGATCCCGGAGCTGTTCACGCCGCAGGCCTTCATCACCACCGACCTGGACAACAACCAGATCACCGCCTTCCACCCGGGCGCGATGATGCGGTCGTACGAGAATCACGTTCGCGACGTGCCCGGCGTCACGCTCGGCATCGTCAGCCCGGACGGGCGCGAGGGCATGATCCAGAACGCGCGCGAGTTCGCCGAGGCGGGCACCCCGTTCATCTTCGACCCGGGCCAGGCGATGCCGCTGTTCAACGGCGCCGAACTGCGCGAGTTCATCGAGCAGGCCGACTACGTGACGGTCAACGACTACGAGTCGAACCTGCTGCAGGAGCGCACCGGCTGGGACGAGAAGACCATCGCCGGCAAGGTCAAGGCCTACATCGCCACGCGCGGCCCGAAGGGCGCAGTGATCTTCGCCGACGGCAAGACCATCGACGTGCCGCCCGCGCACGAGCGCCGCGTCACCGACCCGACCGGCTGCGGCGACGCGTTCCGCGCCGGCCTGATGTTCGGCATCGAGAGAGGCTACGACTGGCTGACCATCGGCCGCATCGGCAACCTGATGGGCGCGCTCAAGGTCGAGCACCCGGGCACGCAGAACCAGCGCTTCGACTATGACGAGTTCGCCGAGCAGTTCAAGCAGCAGTTCGGCTACGCGCTGTAGTCAGTCGGCCTGGGCGGCCACGGTCACCGACATGCCGAGGTCGCCGACGTCCACGTCGGCGGGCTGGCCCGGCAGGACGACCAGGACCGGCGACATCGCACCGTAGGCCGACACGAGCGCGGCGCTGAGCTTCAGCTTGCCTTCGGCGAGTTCCTCGACCCCGATCGTCAGCTTGTAACCCTTGTTCCCGGCCACCTCGATGGTCGCGGGCTTGCCCGCCGCGACGACCGCCATCGGCGCGGCGAAACGTTCGCCGCCATGGCGCAATGTCGCCTCGACGCGCCAGGCATTGGCCGCCGCGCAATCGAGCGAAGCCGCAAGCGCCGCGAGCGCAACCGCTACCGCTACCGCCAGTTTCCTTGCCTGCATGGCTTTCCTCCGTCGAACCGCGCCCTGCGCGCCTACCAACCCGGCATCTTCGAAGCGTCGAGGCCGCCGGTCTCGAAGACGGCGGTGCGCTTGCCGACGTCCTTCGTCGGGAATTCGATTTCCAGCACCTTGCTGGTGGTGGCGAGCTTCCACAACGCCTTGCGGTCGTCGATGAACATCGCGATCGCCTCGTCGGTCTTCGGGCGCGATGCCGGCAGCGAGTGCGCCTTGCCGTCGGCGACGACCTTGACCCTGCAGCCGCGATAGCAGTCGAAGTCGCCCTTCTGCAGCACCATGTAGCTGCTCTTTCCCCACGACGGATGGTCGCGGAAGATCAGCCGCACCTGGGTCGGGCCGCTCCCGTCCACGTCGACGTTGTCCTTCGCGTAGAGCGACGCCGACAGCTGGCTGCCGCCCTTCACCGGTTCGGCCTGGTAGCTCCAGAGCGCGCCGAGGCGGGCGTCCTCGCGCTGCGCCGCGGCCTTCGCCGCGACTTCCTCGAGCTTCGGCTTCACGCGCGCGGCGGCCTGGCTTTCCGGGTGCTGCATCACCAGCACGTCGCCCTGCGCCTTGGCCAGCGCCCAGTTGCCGCTGGCGACGGCCGCGTCGAACGCGGCCTCGCCCTGCTTCGCCGCGTCTTCGGCGGCGGCGGCCTGCGCCGCCGCCTGCTCGGCGAGCTTCGCCTTGCGGTCGCAGCCCGTCGCGGCGAGCAGCGCCACGGCGAGCGCGACCGCCGCGGCGACGCGCACCGGCGTCGCCTGCAGCCGGGCTGGCGCGCGCTCGCGCAGCATCACTGCGCGTTCCCGCCCTTGCCGGCCTGCGCCTTCTCGCCGTTCGCGATCGCGGCTTCGACGGAGCCGGTCGTGATCGGGTGGTAACCCGGCTTCGCGCGCGCGAACACGTCCTTCGCGAACGACAGGCCATCCGGCGTCTTCACCAGTTCGGCGTAGATCGGCATGATCAGCTTGCGCCGGCCGACGCGCGCCATGAACGCCGCCATCTCGCCGTCGGCGGCGTGGTAGCCGCTGCGCACGGCGAGCGGATACCAGCGCATCGCGATCTCGCCGTTCGGCGTGCCGGTGAAGTGGTACGCGGCGTCCAGCGCGGCCATCTGCTCCGGCGCCAGCGCTTCCGGCATGCCCTCGAGGAAGCGCACCCACTCCTGCGTCGTCCACGGCGCGGTCAGCTGCGGCACCGGCAGCTTGCCGGTGCCGGTCCATGCGATGCGCGCGGCGTCGACCACGGCGAAGCGCTGGGATTTCACCTGCGGCGCCGTCGCCGGCACGCCCGGGTCGTACAGCCACGCGTCGAACTCGGCCTGGCTCACCTTGCCGGGGTGCCTGTCCAGCAGGTTGGCGATGGCGTAGTCGCGGAACTGCGCGGTGGTGATGCTCTGGAACGCGAAGTGGTCGAAGTAGCCGCGCAGGAACGCGTCGAAGTCGGCCCGGCCGAAGCGCTCCTCCAGGAACTGCATGAACCACGCGCCCTTGGTGTAGACGGTGCTGCTGAGGTACTGGTCCGGGTCCTTCAGGTCGCCCGGCTTCACCGACAGCGCCTGCAACGGCTTGTTGGCGTCGGTGAACTCCTGCTGCAGTTCGCTGCGGTCGATCACTTCCTCCATGTCGGCCATGGGCTTGCCGTACAGTGCCTCGGTGATGCGGCCCTGCACGTAGGTGGTGATGCCCTCGTTGAGCCACGCATCGCGCGAGGTGGCGAAGGTGACCAGGTTGCCCGACCAGCTGTGCGCCAGTTCATGCGCGACCAGGGAGACCAGGGACTTGTCGCCGACGATCACGGTCGGCGTGGCGAAGGTCATCGTCGGGTTTTCCATGCCGCCGTACGGGAACGAGGGCGGCAGCACCAGGATGTCGTAACGGCCCCAGCGATACGGGCCGTACAGCGACTCCGCCGTGCTGATCATCTTGCCGGTGTCCTCGAACTCGTGCTGCGCCTTGTCGGCCATCGCCGGCTCGGCCCACACGCCCGAGCGGTCCGACGTCGGGCGGAACACGAGGTCGCCGGCGGCGATCGCCATCAGGTACGACGGGATCTTCTGCGGCATGTCGAACGTGTAATCGCCGTCGCGCGCGGCCTTCGGGTCGCTGTTGCCGCTCATCAGCACCATCGCGTCCTTCGGCGCGGTGACGTGCGCCTTGTACGTGAAGCGCACCTGCGTCGTGTCCTGCAGCGGCACCCACGAACGCGCGTGGATCTGCTGCGACTGGCTGAACATGAAGGGCTGCTGCTTGCCTTCGGTCATCGAGGGCGCAAGCCACTGCAGGCCCGAGGCCTCGGGCGAGCTGTGGTAGGCCACCCGCACCGTCGCGTTGCGCTCCGGCACGTCGATGGTGAACTTGCTGCCCAGCAGCGGATCGGCCGGGGCGAGCGCGTAGTGCAGCGGCTCGTACTGGCCGTCCTTGCCGGCGCCCTCGACCTTCTCGATGGTCAGGTCGCGGGTGTCGAGGACGAGCTGGTTCGCCTTCGGGTCGACCCAGTCGAGGGTGTAGGTGGCGGTGCCGCCGATTTGCTTCTTGTCGAAATCGACGTTCAGGTCGAGCGCGAGGTCGGTGATCTTCACCTTGCCGGGCTCGGCATAGGAGAACTCGTCGTGGCCTGCATCGGCGACGGGCATGGTGGCGGCCTCCGGCTTGGCTTCGGGCTTGGCGGCGCCGGCAGGCGCGGCATCGCGCGAACAGGCGCCTGCGGCGGCGAGGACGGCGGCGGCGGACAACAACAGCAGGGTCTGGCGCATGGGGGAGCGAACCGGTGGCGACGGGTCCGCCAAGTCTAGCGCCGCACGGGCGCAGGCGCCGCATGCAGCCGTGGCGACAGTCAACCCGACTTGCGGCACTGCTGCGGCGGCGAGCACATCCGCATTGTGCGTGCCGCGCGACCGGGCGATCGGGCCACCCTGCCATTGGTCATGTCAACGCGGGAGCCCGAACGCGCATCCCTCCCCATGATCCCTCCCCCCGACGGAACGACCCCTCGATGAAGCCCCACGCCCTCACCTCCGCGCTCGCAGCCGTCCTGCTGTCCTGCGCGCCGCTCGCCCACGCGCAGGACGCCGTCGCCGCGCAGCCGCCCGGCTACGTGCCCGGCGGCCGCATCCCGCTGCTGCAGGACGGGATCGTGATCGACGGCAAGCTCGACGACGCGGCCTGGCAAGGGGCGCTGGTGCAGGAGATCGCCTACGAGATCCA
>CBIHRR010000047.1:0-14312 GCA_966212495.1 uncultured Gammaproteobacteria bacterium | reverse complement strand
CGCGTGGTGACCGACATCCAGGCGATCCCGGAATCGGCGATCCCGGACAAGCTGCTCGACGAGGCGCACGCGATCGTGGTCGTGCCCGACAGCATCAAGGCCGGCCTGGTGATCGGCGGCCGCCGCGGCCACGGCCTGCTGTCGGTGAAGCGCGCCGACGGCACCTGGTCGAACCCCGCCTTCGTGACGCTCACCGGCGGCAGCATCGGCTTCCAGGCCGGCGTGCAGTCGGCGGACATCCTGCTGGTGTTCCGCAGCGAACGCGGGCTGGATTCGATCGTCAACGGCAAGTTCACCCTGGGCGCCGATGCCGGCGTGGCGGCCGGCCCGGTCGGCCGCAATGCCTCGGCCGCGACCGACGGGCAACTCAAGGCGGAAATCTGGTCGTGGTCGCGCGCGCGCGGCCTGTTCGCCGGCGTCGCGCTCGACGGCGCGGTGCTGTCGATCGACGATGCCGCCGACGAAGCCGTGTATGGCCGGGACACCACGCCGCGGATGATCTTCGAGGATCGCTACGCGCAGCGCCCGTCCGACGCGGTGGTGGGCTTCCGCGACGCGCTCGAGGAGGCCACGTCCGCCGCCCGCGCAGCGCGCGCCGACGACACCGGCGACGCGCCGCCGGCGGCTCCCACGACCGCCGCCGTGCCGGCGCCGACCGCGACTTCCGGCGCCGTGACCACCGAGCCGGTGCTGCCGGCGACCACCGTCACCGCGCCCGCGAACCCGCAGCCGGGCGCCTTCCAGCCCGTGGAGGACGCGCCGGCCACCGCCGAACCGCTGCCGGCGAACCGCTGATCGCGGCCCGGCGACCCGAACGCCGCCGCGCCCGCCCCGCGCCTTCCAGGCCGGCGCGGCGCCGCTGCGGTATCCTTCCTCCTCTCGATTCCGGCGGGCGCTGACATGGGTGGTCTAAGCATCTGGCACTGGCTCATCGTGCTCGTCATCGCGGTGCTGGTGTTCGGCACCAAGCGCCTGAAGAACGTCGGCCAGGACCTGGGCGAAGCCGTCCGCGGCTTCAAGAAGGGATTGAACGGCGAGGACGACAAGGCGGCCGACGCCGCGCGCGCCTCCGCGCCGGCCGACGCCGCGGCCACGCCGACGGCGACGACGGCCGCCGACAAGCCGGCCGACAAGCCCGAACACCGCAACCCGCCCAACCCGCCGGTCGTGCAGTAATCCCGGCAGCCCGCGCCGCAGCGCGCAGGCGAACGGACTCGGCAGGCACAGGACGCAACGGGCATGTTCGACGTCGGTTTCTCCGAACTGCTGGTGATCGCGGTGGTGGCCTTGATCGTGCTCGGCCCCGAGCGCCTGCCCAAGGCCGCGCGCTTCGCCGGGCTCTGGGTGCGGCGCGCGCGCGCGCAATGGCACTCGGTGCGCGCCGAACTCGAGCGCGACATCGCCGCCGAGGAACTGCAGCGCAGCCTGCGCGAGACGGGCGCGGCGATGCGCGAGGCGCAGGCCGCGCTGCGCGCCGAGGCCGACGGGCTGATGCGCGGGCCTGCTCCTGCGGCGCGCGATGCCGCCCCGCACGAGGCGACGCCGGGCGCCGCGGCCAACGACGGAGATGCCGGGAAACCCGATGGACCTGCCTGACGCCGCCGGCCCGACGTTGTTCGACCATCTCGTCGAACTGCGCGCGCGCCTGCTGCGCGGCGTCGCCGGGCTCGTCTTGCTGTTCATCGCGCTGCTGCCCTTCGCGAACCGGCTGTATGCGTGGCTCGCGCAGCCGCTGCTCGACAAGCTGCCCAAGGGCGGCCAGCTGATCGCGGTGGAAGTGGCGTCGCCGTTCTTCGCGCCGATCAAGCTCGCGTTCTTCGTCGCGCTGGTGGTGGCGATGCCGTGGCTGCTCTACCAGGCCTGGGCCTTCGTCGCGCCGGGGCTTTACAAGCGCGAGCGTCGCCTCGCGTTCCCGCTGCTGGCGTCGGCGCTGGCGCTGTTCTACGCGGGCTGCGCGTTCGCGTACTTCATCGTGCTGCCCGCGGTGTTCACCTTCCTCAACAAGGTGACGCCGCCGGGCGTGGCGATGATGACCGACATCAACGCCTACCTCGACTTCGTGCTGGTGATCTTCCTCGCGTTCGGCGCGAGCTTCGAATTGCCGGTGGCGCTGGTGATCCTGGTCCTGCTCGGCTGGGTCACGCCGGCGCAGCTGCGCGAATGGCGCGGCTACGCGGTCGTCGGCATCTTCGTGGTCGCGGCGGTGATCACGCCGCCGGACGTGGTGTCGCAGCTGCTGCTGGCGCTGCCGATGGTGGCGCTGTACGAGGCCGGGATCATCGCCTCGAGCGCGCTGGCGCGGTCGCGCGCGGCGACCGCGCGCACCGACCGCAGGGCGTGAACGCCGCGCCGTTCCTGCGCCGCAGCGTCGCCTGGCTGATCGACGCGACCGCGGTGTCCGTGCTGGCGGCCGCGTTCGCGTGGCGCTGGATCGCGCCCGCCACGAGCGCCTCCCTGCTTGCGATGCACGCACTGCAGGACCTCGCCGCGCTCAGGCTCGTCGACGGCCTGGTCGCGGGCACGCCGCCGATGGCGATGGTGCAGGCGCTGCTGCACGACCCCGCGATGCTGCTCGCGGCGGCGCGGGTGCAGGACGCGCTGTCGGCGCTGCTCATGCCGTGGACGCTCGCCTACGCGGTGCTGGCCTTCGCGTGGCACGTCGGCGGCGACCTGTCGCCGTGGCGCGGTTCGCCCGGCAAGCACTGGCTCGGCCTGCGCGTCGAGGCGATCGACGGCGGCATGCCGACGGTGCGGCAGGCGATGCTGCGCGAGGCCGGCAGCGCGCTGTCCTGGCTCACGCTCAACCTCGGCCACGCGCTGGCGCTGCTGCCTCCGCGTCGGCAATCGCTGCACGACCGCCTCGCCGGCACCCAGGTCAGGGCGGCGCGCTGAAGGCTCCGCCCGCGGGGGTCAGGCCTCGAAACCGGCCACGTTCGAAGGCGCCGACACCACTTGTTCGCCGGACAGCATCTGCCGCCATGCGAAGTAGATCGCCGACATCACCGTCGGCATGACCAGCGCGGATCCGAGCAGCTGCAACACGACCTGCATCGCCGCCTTGCCGGCGATCGCGCCCACGATCGCGCCCACGACCGACAGGCCGATGTACAGCACCACGATCGCGATGAAGGTCAGCACCAGGAAGACGAGCAGCGCCGGCAGGTTGCGCGCGCAGGCGCGGAAGCTGCGGCCCATCGCCGCGAACGCGCCGGTCGGGCGGAACATGACTTCCGGGATCGCGACGAAGGTGAAGAAGCTGGCGACGATGCCGATGACGATCACCAGCAGGAACCACAGGAACAGGCTCCCGACCGGCAGGCCGTCGAACACGGACGGATCGGGCGTGGCCTGCGCGCTGGCGCGCTCGACCGCCTGCGCGATCTGCAGCAGCGCGTCGCCGCCGACCATCGCGAACAGCAGCACCACGCACACCACGAGCGCCGCGATGTTCGGCAGCAGCGTCGCGAGCAGGCGCCCCGTGCGGCCGCCATGCATGCCTTCGAGCAGTTGCGCCGGCGCTGCCGGCCCGCCCGAGGCGACGCTGCGCGCGGCGAACACGAAGCCGCCCATCAGCAGCGGCCCGAGCAGCACCAGCAGCACTTCCAGCGCCATGAACAGGCCGGTGTTGATCGCCGCGGCCTGGCCGACGACCAGCGCGATCGCGCCATAGATCAGGCCGAGCACGCCGAGGCCGAGCGGCGCCTTGCGCAGGTTTGCCAGGCCGTCGAGCAGCCATTGCGCGCCGGCGGAGGCCGGCACCTTGTTCACGTCGTCCATCGCATCCGTTCCCCGGGAGACGGCCTTCAGCGCCGTGCCGCCAGTGTACGGGCATGCCGGACGAAACGCCGCAGCACCCGCCGCGCGTGGGGCGCCGCCGCGATCCCCGCCGCCATGCCGGCGGGGTCGCGGCCTTCGCGCGCCAGCGCCTCGCGGCGCGCGTGGACGTAGCCGCGCATGTGGGTGGTGCTGAACTCGGGGTGGAACTGCACGCCCCAGGCCGCATCGCCCCAGCGGAATGCGTGGCAGGCGTCGCCGGCGGAACGCGCGAGCAGCGTCGCGCCGTCCGGCATGCGCAGCACGCTCTGCAGGTGGGTCGCCTGCGCCGGGAAGCGCCCCGGCAGGCCCGCGAACAGCGGGTCGTCTTCCGCGCCCGCCGCGATTTCGACTTCGACCGTGCCCATCTCGCGGCCGGCCGGGTTGTCGCCGACCTCGCCGCCGAGCGCGTGCGCGATCAACTGGTGGCCGTAGCAGATGCCCAGCAGCGGCATTCCGGCGCGCGCCGCCTCGCCCAGCCAGGCGGCAGTGTGCTCGCTCCAGGGCAGCCGGTCGGTGACCATCGCGCCGGAACCGGTGACGATCACGCCGGCGAAGGCCTTGGCGAAGTCCGGGAGCGCGGGCAAGCCTCCGCCCGCTTCGGCCTGGCCGTCGCCGCGTTCCACGTCCAGCACGGCGACGTCGGCGGCATCGAGGCCCGCGGCGACGCGGATCCAGTGGGGAAAGCCGCGGTGGCGCCGCATCGACGCGACCGGCTGGCCGGTTTCGAGGATCAGGAAGGGTGCATTCACGCCCTTATACTAGCCCGCTCGAACCGCGAACCGCAGCGAAAAATGACCGGCCCCACGGCATCCACCGTCACGTTCCAGGAACTGATCCAGCGCCTCAACGCCTACTGGGCCGAGCGCGGCTGCGTGCTGGTCCAGCCGCTGGACATGGAGGTCGGCGCGGGCACGTTCCACCCGGCCACGTTCCTGCGTTCGATCGGGCCGGAGCCGTGGAATGCGGCGTACGTGCAGCCCTGCCGCCGTCCCACCGACGGCCGCTACGGCGAGAACCCGAACCGCCTGCAGCGTTACTACCAGTACCAGGTCGTGATGAAGCCGAACCCCGACAACCTGCAGGAGCTGTACCTGGGGTCGTTGCGCGCGCTCGGCGTCGATCCGCTCGTGCACGACCTGCGCTTCGTCGAGGACAACTGGGAATCGCCGACGCTCGGCGCCTGGGGCCTGGGCTGGGAAGTCTGGCTCAACGGCATGGAAGTGACGCAGTTCACCTACTTCCAGCAGGCCGGCGGACTCGAGTGCCGGCCCGTGCTGGGCGAGATCACCTACGGCCTCGAGCGGCTGTGCATGTACCTGCAGAACGTGGACGATGTGTTCGACCTGGTGTGGACGCACGGCCCCGACGGCGCGCCGATCACCTATCGCGACGTGTACCACCAGAACGAGGTCGAGCAGAGCGCCTACAACTTCGAGCATGCCGATGTCGCAGAGCTCTTCCACCGCTTCGATGCGTGCGAAGGCGAAGCGCTGCGCCTGGTCGAACTCGGGCTGCCGTTGCCGGCCTACGAGCAGGTGATGAAGGCCTCGCACAGCTTCAACCTGCTCGATGCGCGCCGCGCGATTTCCGTCACCGAGCGCCAGCGCTACATCCTGCGCGTGCGCAAGCTGTCGCAGGCGGTGGCCGAGGCGTACTTCGCGCAGCGCGAGAAGCTCGGGTTCCCGGGCCTGCGCGGCGCGGCCGCGGAGGGCGCGCGATGACGTCCGCCGGCGTCGCGATGAAGCCGCTGCTGGTCGAGATCGGCACCGAGGAACTGCCGGTCGGCGCGTTGCCCGGACTGGCGCAGGCGCTGTTCGACGGCGTGATCGACGGGCTCGCCAGGCGCGGCATCGCGTTCGAGCGCGGCGAAGCGAAGCCGCTGTACACGCCGCGGCGCCTGGCCGTGCTGCTGCCGGGTGTCGCCACCGACCAGCCCGAGCAGCATTCGGAAGTACCCGGCCCCTACGTGAACATCGCGCTCGACGCCGAGGGGCAGCCGACCAAGGCGCTGCAGGGATTCGCCGCGAAGGCGGGCGTCGCGTGGACCGCGCTGGAACGCACGAGCGACGCGAAGGGCGAGCGCTTCGTGCATCGCGCGACGACGCCGGGCGCGGCGACCGCCGCGCTGCTGCCGGAGATCGTGCGCGAGGCCGTCGCCGCGATGCCGATTCCCAGGCCGATGCGCTGGGGCGCGCGCAGCGAAGGCTTCGCGCGGCCGGTCCACTGGTTCGTGCTGCTGCTGGGCGACGACGTGGTCGACGGCACCCTGCTGGGCCTGCGCGCGGGGCGCACCAGCCGCGGCCACCGCTTCATGTCGGCGAGCCACGTGTCCATCGGCTCGCCGCGCGAATACGTCGAGCTGCTGCGCAGCGCGCGCGTGCTGGTGGACCCGGCCGAGCGCCGCGAGCGCATCGTGCGCGAAGTGGGGATCGCGGCGGAATCCGCCGGCGGCGTCGCCCGCATCGACGAGGCCAACCTGGCGCAGGTCGCATGCCTGGTCGAATGGCCGAGCGCGATCCTGTGCGGCTTCGGGCGCGAGTTCCTGGTCGTGCCGCAGGAAGCGCTGGTGGCCACGATGGAGACGAACCAGAAGTTCTTCCCGGTGCTCGACCAGGCGGGCCGGCTGACCGAGCACTTCGTCGGCGTCGCCAACATCGCCTCGAACGACCCGGCCGAAGTGCGCAAGGGCTACGAGCGCGTGATCCGCCCGCGCTTCGCCGACGCGCGCTTCTTCTTCGACGAGGACCTGAAGCAGGGGCTGGCGTCGATGAATGCCGGCCTGGCGACCGTCACCTACCAGGCGAAGCTGGGCAGCGTGGCCGACAAGGTCGCGCGCGTCGCCGCGCTCGCCGACACCGTCGCCTCCGCCATCGGCGTGGATGCGGCGCTCGCGCGCCGCGCCGCGGCGCTGTCGAAGGCCGACCTGCAGTCGCGCCTGGTCAACGAGTTCCCCGAGCTGCAGGGCATCGCCGGCCGCCATTACGCGCGCGCCGCGGGCGAGCCCGCCGAGGTCGCGAACGCGATCGACGAGGCCTACCAGCCGCGCTTCGCCCGCGACGACATCGCACTGTCGCCGCTGGGCAAGGTGCTGGCGATCGCCGAGCGCCTCGACACGCTCGCGGGCGGTTTCGCCGCCGGCCTGAAGCCGACCGGCAACAAGGATCCGTTCGCGCTGCGCCGCAACGCGCTGGCGCTGGCGCGCACCATCATCGAGAGCGGGCTCGAGCTCGACCTCGATGCGCTGCTGGCGAAGGCGCGCGACGGCGTCGGCGCGATCGCGATCGGCAAGGAAGCCGCCGCGCCGGCAGACGCCGGCGAGCTGCGCGACTTCATCTTCGACCGGCTGCGCGGCTACTACGCCGACAAGGGCGTGCCGTCGCAACACTTCGCCGCGGTGCTCGCGGTCGCGGGCGGTTCGCTCGCCGACTTCGACCGCCGCATCGACGCGATCGGCGAGTTCGCCACGCTGCCGGAGGCCGAGGCGCTGGCCGCGGCCGACAAGCGCATCCGCAACATCCTCAGGAAGGCCGAGGGCGCGATCCCCGCGTCGGTCGACCCGTCGCTGCTGCGCGAACCCGCCGAATCGGCGCTGGCCGAAGCGGTCGAGGCCGCGTACGGCGACACCGGTCCCGCGCTGGTGCACGGCGACTACGTGGCCGTGCTCGGGCGCCTGGCGCGCCTGCGGCCGCAGGTGGATGCGTTCTTCGACCAAGTGATGGTGAACGTGGACGACCCCGCCGTGCGCGCCAACCGCCTCGCGCTGCTGCAGCGCCTCGCGGGCCGGCTGGGCAGCGTCGCGGCGATCGAGCACCTCTCGACCTGAGGCGCAGGGCGCCGGCGGCGGCCGGCGCCGCATCACGGCGGGGCGGTTATGCTGCGGGCATGCGCCCGGCCCCCCACCCGTTCGCCGCCGTCGCCATCGCCCTCTCCCTGTTCGCCACCGGTGCGGCGCGGGCGGCGATCGTGCAGCGCGTCGAGATCGTCGGCCTCGACGAGGCGATGACGCAGAACGTGCGCCTGTCGCTGTCGCTGGTCGACGCGATCGGCAAGGACGTTTCCGGCCGGCGCATGGCCTACCTGGTGCGCGAGGCCGAAGACGAGGCGCGCGAGGCGCTGGCGCCCTTCGGCTACTACTCGCCGGTCGTGGACGTGCGGCGCGATCGCGACGACGGGGTGGTCACCATCACCATCGAGCCCGGCGAGCCGGTCCGCGTGCGCGGCTTCCACGTCGCGATCGACGGCGAAGCCGCCGACGACCGCTACATGCGCGAGGAGCTCGACGCCTTCGCGCCGAAGCCGGGCGCGATCTTCGACAGCCCGCTGTACGACGCCAGCAAGACGCGCGTGACCCGGCGCCTGGCCGAGCGCGGCTACTTCGACGCGGCGCTGGCCGGGCACACCGTGGAAGTGACGCGCGCCGCACACGCCGCCGACATCGACCTGCGCTGGACCAGCGGCAACCGCTACGCGATGGGCCAGGTCACGTTCGTGCAGGCGCCCACGCAGCCGATCGACCCGCGCCTGTTCGACAAGCTCGTGTACTGGGACGAAGGCAGCTATTACCACCAGGGCAAGCTCGACCGCCTGCGTGGCGCGCTCGCGGACCTCGACTACTTCAGCGGGATCGACATCGAGGCGAAGCCGGCGGACGCCGTGCAGCCGGCGGACGGCTCCGGCAAGCGCGTCCCGGTGACGGTGACGCTGACGCCTGCCAAGCGCAGCATCTACACCTACGGCCTGAGCTACGGCACGGAGAGCGGCGCCGGCGCGCGCCTCGGCCTGGAGCGGCGCTACCTCAACCGCCGCGGCCACAAGGCCCTGGCGCAGGTGGACTGGGCGCAAAAGCGCAAGACGCTCACCCTGCAATACCGCATCCCCGCGTTCGCCTGGCTCGACGGCTGGTACACGGCGAGCCTGCAGTTCGCCGACGAACAGACCGACTACATCGACAGCCGCCGCGCCGAACTCGTGGGTAGCCGCAGCGGACAGGTGAACGCGAAGCTGACGGCGAACGCGTCGCTGCACGCGCTGCGCGAGCGCTGGGCCTACGCGCTGGTGGACGCCGGCGGCGCGCCGGCCGTGGTGGATTACCGCTACGCCAGCTTCGTGTTCCCGGCGCTGAACGCGCAGTACGTGGACGTGGACGACCGCGTGTTCCCGCGCCGCGGCGGCGCCCTGCACGTCGAGCTCCGCGGCGGCTTGAAGGGCGCCGGCTCGGATGCGGACTTCACGCAGCTGCGCGCGACGGCGAACTGGTTCCTCGGCGTCGGCGCCAGCGATCGCCTCCTGCTCCGCGGCGAGGTCGGACACACGTTCACCGATGCCCTGGTGGACATGCCGCCGAGCCTGCGCTTCTACGCCGGCGGCGCGCGCAGCATCCGCGGCTACGGCGAACGCGAGGTCAGCCCGCGCGTGGAAACGGAGCACGGCTTCTTCTCGATCGGCGCGAAGAACGTGGTCACCGGCAGCGTCGAATACGAGCATTACTTCGGCGGCGGCCCGTGGGGCGCCGCGGCATTCGTGGACAGCGGCAACGCCTTCAACGGCAGCACCGCCGGCTGGCGCACCGGCGTGGGCGTCGGCGTGCGCTGGCGCTCGCCGGTGGGGCCGGTGCGCGTGGACATCGGCCGCGGGCTCGACCATCCCGATTCGAAGTTCCAGGTCTACCTCAGCATCGGGGCGCAGCTGTGAGCGACCGCGACGCGCACGAAGCGCGCATCGCCGGGCTGCGCGCGCGGCGGCACGCGCGCCTGCGCATGCTTGCGTTGCGCAGCGCACTCCTCGGCATCGCCGTGTTCGTGCTGGCGGTCCTGGCGCTGGGATGGCTGCTGAACACCGTCGGCGGACGCGATCTGCTGTTGCGGCAGGTCGTCGCGCGGCTGCCGGCGGACGCCACGCTCACCTGGGCGCGCGCGGAAGGCCCCGCGTCGGGGCCGCTGACGCTGCACGACGTGCGTTTCTCGATGCCGCGCCAGCGCGACCCCGACTGCGTGCCGTCGCCGCAGGCCAGGTGCGCGATGGGCACGATCCGTTTCCGCGCCGCGCTGGTGGTGCTGGATCCCGCGATCCGGCCGCTGCTCGGGCGGCGCCTGCGCCTGGATGCGCTCGTGGTGCGCGATGCCGCGCTCGACCTGCCGCGCAGCGACAAGCCCTTCGCGCTGCCGCGCTGGCCCGAGTCGCTGCCGGACATCGCGCCGCCGCTGGCGCTGCAGGCCGACGACATCCGCATCGATCGCCTGGCCGTGACCCGCGAAGGCGTGCCGCAGGTCGTGGTGCGCAGCGCGCGCGGCGGGCTCGATGCGTCCGAAGGGCGCCTGCACGTCGAGCACCTCGCCGTGGACAGCGACCGCGGCCGGTTCATGCTGCATGGGGACTACGCGCCGGCGCAGCAGTACCGCAGCGACCTGGTCGCGACCGCGGTGCTGCCCGCGCCTGCAGGCCGCACGCGGGCGCGGCTGGGGCTCGTCGCGCGCGGCGACCTGTCGCACCTGGTCGTGGCGCTGTCGGGCCATGCGCCGGCGCCGCTGCGCGCGACGCTCGTGCTCGACGACGACAGCGGCGGCGAACGGCCGCGCTGGTCCTTGCACGCGGACAGCGACGCGTTCGAGCCGGCCCTGCTCGCCGGCAGCGCCGCCGCCGCGGAGGGGAGCGGCGCAGCGCCGATCGCGTTCGCGCTGCAGGCCGGTGGCACTTCGGGCGACATGCGGCTGCAAGGCCGTTACGCGCGCGATGGCTTCGAGGCCACGCTGCAGCCGTCGCACGTCGTCCTCGCCGACCAGGTGCTGGCGCTGGACCCGCTGGTGGTGGACCTGCTCGACGGCAGCGTACGCGCCAGCGGGCGCATCGACCTGCGCAGGACCGTCGCGTCCTACGCGGCCGCTTCGGCGGCTGCGCCGGCCCCGAACGCGACGCTCGCGCAGCCGGAGATCACGCTGGCCGTGAATGCGCGCGGCCTGCGCCTGCGTGGCAGCGTTCCGGATGCGGGCGCCGCGGATGCACCGTTCGTCGAAGCCGACGCGGACCTCGGCGTCGCCGGCACCGCCGATGCCTGGGCGGCGATCGGCCACGCGACCCTCGCCCGCGACGGGCAGCGCGCGCAGCTCCGCTTCGATGGCCGCGGCGATCGCGTGCACGCGACGATCAAGCGCCTCCATGCCGCGATGCCGACCGGCACGCTCGACGCCACCGGCGAGCTGCGCTGGTCGCCTGCGCCGGGCTGGACCGCGAACGCCACGCTCGCCGGCTTCGATCCCGGTTATTTCCTGCCCGACTGGAAGGGTGCGGTCGATGGCCGCCTCGCCAGCACCGGCGCCACGCGGGACGACGGCGGCATGGACGTGCGTGTCGACGCGCAACGCCTGGGCGGCCGCCTGCGCGGGCGCGCGCTGTCCGGCCACGGCACGCTCGCGATCCGCACGCCGGGCGACGCGGCGGCGGCACGCGGCGCCGCGACCGCCTACCGCGGCGACGTCGCCCTGGGACTCGGCGCAAGCCGCGTGCAGGCGAGCGGCAGCTTCGCCGACACGCTGGACGTGCGCGCGGAATTCTCGCCCCTGCGGCTCGACGACCTGTGGCCGGGCGCCGCCGGCACGCTGCGCGGCACGCTCGCGCTCGCCGGCGCGCGCACCGCGCCGGATGTCTCCGCCGACCTCGCCGGCGACGGCCTGCGATGGGGCGCATGGGCCGCGGCGACGCTGCGCGCGCACGGGCGCCTGCCGTGGCGCGGCGAGGGCGGCATGCTCGCGCTCGACGCCACCGGCGTGCAGGCCGGGACCGCGTTCGACCGCCTGCACGCGCGGGCGCGCGGCTCGGTCGAGCACCTGCAACTCGAGGCCGATGCCGACGGTGCGCTGGGCAGCGTGTCGCTGGCCGGCGGCACCGACCGCCGCAACGGCCTGTGGCAGGCGAGCCTGGCGCGCCTGCGCTTGCAACCGGTGAAGGGCGGCGCGTGGGCGCTGCAGGCGCCGACGTCGTTCGCGAAGCAGCGCGGCGGCGGATGGCGCATCGCGCGCACCTGCTTCGCGCCCGTCGCGGACGCCGCGGCGGGCGACGCGACGCTCTGCGCCACCGGCGCCTGGCCGCGGCCCGGCCTGGACGTCGCCGGCCGCGACGTCCCGCTCGCGCTCGTCGCGCCGTGGCTGCCGGAGCGCAGCGACGGGCGCCCGTGGGCGCTGCACGGCGCGTTCGCGCTCGACGCGCACGTGCAGCCCGCCGGCGGTGCATGGCGGGGCACCGTGCGCGTCGCGTCGCCCGAAGGCGGCATGCGCAACAGCCAGCGCTCGCGCAACGACCTCGTCGACTACCGCAACCTCGTGCTCGACGCGCGCTTCGACGCGCAGCGCATCGAGGCGACGCTCGCCGCCGCCGTCAACGACGACGGCCACCTGCAGGCGCGCCTGGCCACCGGCTGGGACGCGTACGCGCCGCTCTCGGGCGAGATCGCGCTCGACACCGACGAACTGACCTGGATGGAACTGTTCTCGCCGGACATCGTCGATCCCACCGGCAAGCTCGCCGGCCACGTCACGCTCGGCGGCACGCGGGCCGCGCCGACGATCGGCGGCAGCGCCCGGCTCACGCAGTTCGCCACCGAAATCCCCGCGCTGGCGATCGCCCCGCACGATGGCGACGTGCGCCTGGACGCGATGCCGGACGGCACCGCGCGCATCGCGGGCACGCTCGTCTCCGGCGACGGCACCTTGCGCGTCGACGGAACGCTCGGCTGGCGCGGCGGCGACACGCCGCTGGTGCTCGCCATCAGCGGAAGGAACGTGCTCGTGTCCGACACGCGCGACCTGCACGCGGTCGTCGACCCCGACGTCGTCGTGCGCTACGCCGCGAAGCAGCCGCTGCAGGTCACCGGCACCGTCACCGTGCCGGAGGCGCGCGTCGACCTGGAACGCCTCGATCGCGGCGTGTCGGTGTCCGACGACGTCGTGGTCCTCGATCCCGAAAACCCGGAGGAAGGCCTGGCCACGCCGCTGCAGCTCGACCTCACGCTGGCGATGGGCCGCGACGTGCGCCTCAACGGCTTCGGCCTCGAAGGCACGCTCGCCGGCAAGCTGCGCGTGCTCGCCGGGCCGGGCCAGGACATGACGGGCACTGGCGCGCTCGACGTCGGCGGCCGCTACACCGCGTACGGCCAGAAGCTCAGCATCACCCGCGGCCGCCTGCTGTGGCAGGGCAGCCCGATCGACGACCCGATGCTCGACATCCGCGCCGAGCGCGACGTCGGCGACGTCACCGCCGGCATCGCCGTCACCGGCCGGGCCAGCCGCCCGAAAGCCGAAGTGTGGAGCGACCCGGCGATGGACCAGTCCGAGGCGCTCGCCTACCTCACGCTCGGCCGCTCGCTCGGCACGCTGAGCAGCGACGAGAGCCGCCAGCTCGATGCCGCCAGCGCCGCGCTCTCCGCCGGCGGCAGCCTGCTGGCCTCGCAGCTCGGCGCGCGCATCGGCCTCGACGACGCCGGCGTGACCCAGTCGCGCGCGCTCGGCGGCAGCGTGCTCGGCGTCGGCAAGTACCTCTCGCCCAGGCTCTACGTCGGCTACGGCGTGTCCCTGCTCGGCACCGGCCAGGTGCTGACCCTGAAGTACCTGCTGCGCAAGGGTTTCGACATCGAGATCGAGTCGAGCACGGTCGAGAACCGCGCCTCGGTGAACTGGCGCCAGGAGCGCTAGGCCGGTCGCGGCCCCCTCGGAACGGGCGCATCATGGATGCCCCGCACCGGAGGAGCCCCCATGGCCGCCAGGACCGCCACCCAGCTCGTCCTGGACGCGAAATCCACCGTCCGAACGTCGCGCACCTGGACGGCGGCTTCAAGGCCTGGCAGGCCGCTGGCAAGCCGGTCGAATCCTGACGCGCGCGTCGCCCGACCGGAGTCCCATGCCGTGGAGCCCGCATCGCGCCGCCGCTCACTTCCCGTCGCCACGCTGCTGCTGTCGTGCGCCATGTGCGCGCCGGCGGCGAACCCGCCGGCCGATGCCGCGATCGCGGGCCGCTGGACGGGCACGTCGACATGCACCGATCTCGTGGCGGCGCCGCACTGCCACGACGAGGTCGTGCGCTACACCTTCGCGCCCGGCGCGAACAAGGCCGAACCCATGCACCTGGTCGCGGAGAAGATCGTCGCCGGCCGCTACGAAGTGATGTACGAGATGGATTTCCGGCATGACGCGGCCAGCGGGTCCTGGCGCCACGACTGGATCGCGCAGGGGGCGTGGTATCGCTGGTCCTACCGGATCGTCGACGGCCACCTGCGCGGCGAAGTGCGCCAGCTGGCGACAAACGCGCAGGTGCGTTCGGTCACCGCGGACCGCCTGCCCGGCGGGCACGGCTAGGCGCGCGCATGGCTTCGGATCCCGGTTACGTCGCGTACGTGCTCGACCAGGTCGGCCCGTTGCCCGGGCTGGCGCACAAGACGATGTTCGGCGAATACGGCCTGTGGCTCGACGCGAAGATCGTCGCGCTGGTCTGCGACGACCAGTTCCTGCTGA
>CBIHRR010000046.1:0-14344 GCA_966212495.1 uncultured Gammaproteobacteria bacterium | reverse complement strand
TGCAGCCACGGACTGTCGTGGCCCTGGTCGACGTAGAGCACGTTGCCCGCGACGTCCTTGCCCACGACGTACCACGGCGCCGCCGCACGACCGCGCACGCCGCCGAGCTGCAGCCCGCCGCGCTGGCCGAGGGTGAAATAGAACACGCCCGGGTGCTCGCCCAGGCGGCGCCCCTGCGGGTCGCGGATCTCGCCGGGCTTCGCCGGCAGGTAGCGCGAGAGGAAGCCGCGGAAGTCACGCTCGCCGATGAAGCAGATGCCGGTGGAGTCCTTCTTCGCCGCCGTCGGCAGCCCGGCTTCGGCGGCGATGCGGCGCACTTCGCCCTTGCGCAGGTCGCCCAGCGGGAAACGGGTGGCCGACAGCGCTTCCTGGCCCAGCAGGTGCAGGAAATAGCTCTGGTCCTTGTCGCGATCGAGCGCGCGCAGCAGCCGCCAGCCCCCGGCCGCGCGTTCGACGCGCGCGTAATGTCCCGTCGCGATGCGGGTCGCGCCGAGCGCCCGCGCCGCGTCCAGGAAATGGCGGAACTTGATCTCGCGGTTGCACAGCACGTCCGGGTTCGGCGTGCGCCCCGCGGCGTACTCGGCGATGAAATGCGCGAACACGCCGTCCCAGTATTCCCGGGAGAAGTCGCGCACGTGCAGCGGGATGCCGAGCCGGCCGCAGACCGCGACCGCGTCTCGGCGGTCGTCGCCGGCGCGGCATTCGCCGCTGCCGTCGTCGGCCCAGTTGTCCATGAACATGCCGGCGACCGCTTCCCCTGCGCGCAGGAGCAGCAGCGCGGCGACCGAAGAGTCGACGCCGCCGGACATGCCGACGATCGTGGAGGGAGCCGCCGGGGACGTCGCCGTCGCCACGGTCAACCCACCTGCTGCAGCACCGACAGCGGCTGCCGGCGCCCGCCGAGCGCGTCGGCGACGACCTGCCAGACCAGCGGGCTGCGATGGCGCGCGCGGGCGGCCTGCAGCTCCGCCGGCGCGAGCCACAGCGCGCGTTCGATGCCGGTGTCGAGCGGGCGTTCCGGATGGTGGCGCAGCGGTTCGGCGAGGAAGGCGAAGCGCAGGTAATGGCGGTTCGACTCGGGCGCCTTCCACTGGTATGCGCCGATGAACGCCGTCAGCCGCACGTCCCAGCCGGTTTCCTCCAGCGTCTCGCGCAGCGCGGCCTCGGCCAGGCCTTCGTCCGGCTCGAGGTGCCCGGCCGGCTGGTTCAGCACCAGGCCGCGGCCGTTGGCTTGCTCCTCGACGCACAACAGGCGCCCGTCGCGCACCACCACCGTGGCGACGGTCACGTCGGGCTGCCAGAACCTGCCTTCGCGATAGCTCATGCGCGCCATTCTATAATCACGCCATGGCCAACAAACCCGGCAACGAGCGCGACCATGGCGTGGCGGTGGAGACCACCCGCCCGGAGGTCGCGCGCCCGCCGCTCTATTCGGTGCTGCTGCTGAACGACGACTACACGCCGATGGACTTCGTGGTCGACGTGCTGGTGCGCTTCTTCGGCCTCAACATCGAGAAGGCCACCCAGGTCATGCTCCACGTCCATACCCGGGGCAGGGGCGTCTGCGGGGTGTTCACCCGCGAAGTCGCCGAGTCCAAGGTCGCGCAGGTGAACGAATACGCAAGGCTCAACCAGCATCCGTTGCTCTGCACGATGGAGAAGGCGTAGAAGGGGCTTGCACGGGTGCCGCCGGCGCCCCATATCGGGGACAGGCGGCCCATCCGGGCACGCAAGACGGTTCCCAGCGGAGGTTCCCCCCGATGTTCAGCAAGGACCTCGAGTACAGCATCGGCCAGTGCTACAAGCGCGCCCGCGAGGCGCGCCACGAGTACATGACCGTCGAGCACCTGCTGCTCGCACTGCTCGACAACCCCTCGGCCGAGGGCGTGCTCAAGGCCAGCGGCGCCGATTTCCCGCGCCTGCGCGCCGAGCTCGAGCAGGCGATCGAGAAGTCGGTGGTCAAGCTCGACCCCGAGGACGGCCGCGACACGCAGCCCACGCTGGGCTTCCAGCGCGTGTTGCAGCGCGCGGTCTACCACGTGCAGTCCTCCGGCAAGAAGGAAGTGACCGGCGCCAACGTGCTGGTCGCGATCTTCGGCGAGAAGGATTCGCACGCCGTCTATTACCTCAACCAGCAGGACGTCACCCGCCTCGACGCGGTCAACTACCTGTCGCACGGCATCGCCAAGCACGGCGGCGAGGAGTCGCGCCAGGAAGAAGGCGCGCAGGGCGAGAACGGCCCCGAAGCCGCGGAAGGCAAGGGCGACGCGCTCGCCGAGTTCGCCAGCGACCTCAACGCGCTCGCCCGCGAGGGCAAGATCGACCCGCTGGTCGGGCGATCGGACGAGATCGAGCGCACGATCCAGGTGCTCTGCCGCCGCCGCAAGAACAACCCGCTGTACGTGGGCGAGGCCGGCGTCGGCAAGACCGCGCTCGCCGAGGGCCTGGCCAAGCGCATCGTCGACGGCGAAGTGCCCGAGGTGCTGGCCGACGCGGTGATCTATTCGCTCGACCTCGGCGCGCTGGTCGCGGGCACCAAGTACCGCGGCGATTTCGAGAAGCGCCTCAAGGGCGTGCTCGCGGCGCTGAAGAAGGTGCCCGGCGCGATCCTCTTCATCGACGAGATCCACACCATCATCGGCGCGGGTTCCGCCTCGGGCGGCACCATGGACGCGTCGAACCTCATCAAGCCGGTTCTTGCCTCGGGCGAACTGCGCTGCATCGGTTCGACCACGTTCCAGGAATACCGCGGCATCTTCGAGAAGGACCGCGCGCTCGCGCGCCGCTTCCAGAAGATCGACATCGTCGAGCCCACGGTGGGCGAGACGATCGAGATCCTGCAGGGCCTCAAGCCGAAGTACGAGCAGCACCATGGCGTGACCTACGCGGACGACGCGATCAAGGCCGCGGTGGACCTGTCCGTGCGCCACATCGGCGACCGCCTGCTGCCGGACAAGGCCATCGACGTGATCGACGAGGCCGGCGCGCGCCAGCGCCTCCTGCCCGAGGACGCGCGCAAGCAGCTGATCGACGTCGAGGAGATCGAGACGATCGTGGCGCGCATGGCGCGGATCCCGGCCAAGCAGGTGAGCGCGTCGGACAAGGACGTGCTCGCCCACCTCGAACGCAACCTCAAGATGGTCATCTTCGGGCAGGACGCCGCGATCGGGACGCTGACCAGCGCGATCAAGCTGGCGCGCTCGGGCCTGGGCAACCCGGAGAAGCCGATCGGCAACTTCCTGTTCGCCGGCCCGACCGGCGTCGGCAAGACCGAGGTCACGCGGCAGCTCGCGCTGCAGCTGGGCATCGAGCTGGTGCGCTTCGACATGAGCGAATACATGGAGCCGCACTCGGTGTCGCGCCTGATCGGCGCGCCCCCGGGCTACGTCGGCTTCGACCAGGGCGGCCTGCTGACCGAGAAGATCGTCAAGACGCCGCACTGCGTGCTGCTGCTCGACGAGGTGGAGAAGGCGCACCCGGACATCTTCAACATCCTGCTGCAGGTCATGGACCGGGGCGTGCTCACCGACACCAACGGGCGCGAGGCGAACTTCCGGAACGTGATCCTGGTGATGACCACGAACGCCGGCGCCGCGCAGGCGGCCCGCCGCTCGATCGGCTTCACGAAGCAGGACCACTCGACCGACGCGATGGAGGTGATCCGCCGCGGCTTCAGCCCGGAATTCCGCAACCGCCTCGATGCGATCGTGCAGTTCCAGCCGCTGGGCGTGGAGCACATCCTGCGGGTGGTGGACAAGTTCCTGATCGAGCTGGAGGCGCAGCTGCACGAGAAGGGCGTCAGCCTCTCGGCCACGCCCGCGGCGCGCGACTGGCTCGCGCAGCACGGCTTCGACCCGCTGATGGGCGCGCGGCCGATGGCGCGCGTGATCCAGGACAAGGTGAAGCGCCCGCTGGCCGACGAACTGCTGTTCGGCAAGCTGGTGGGCGGCGGCCGCGTCGGCCTCGACGTGGTGGACGGCGAGCTCGCGGTGTCGGCGCAGGCCGAGCCGGAAAAGCTCCTGCCCGCCACCGTGTAGCCCGGGCGGCGGCCGGCCGCGCGGCCGGTGGCGGCGGAACGAAAAAGGCGGCCCATGGCCGCCTTTTTCATCAATCACTTGCGCGCATTACCTCATGCGATAGGTGATCCGACCCTTGCTCAGGTCGTACGGGGTCATCTCCACCTTGACCTTGTCGCCGGTGAGGATGCGGATGTAGTTCTTGCGCATCCGGCCGGAAATGTGGGCGATGATCTCGTGGCCGTTCTCCAGCTTCACGCGGAACATCGTGTTGGGCAGGGTCTCGGAGACCGTGCCCTCGAATTCGATGACGTCGTCTTTCGACATGTGTTTCCTGTTGCGGGGCCCGGTGGACGGGCCCGAAAGTCCGACATTCTGACACTTTGGCGAGGGGGGCGCAAAACCGCGCCCGGCGCGGTTCAGCCGGCGAGGGTCGCGGCAGCCACGACGCCGAAGCGCGCCTTCCAGCTTCCCGCCGGTTCGGGCACCGCCACCAGCGCCGCCACTTCCCGCAGGAAACGTTCGCGCGGCCAGGCTTCGGCGCCCAGCGAGCGCAGGTGCGGATTCTCCACCTGCGCATCGAGCAGGGGATAGCCCCAGGACGCCAGCCGCGAGGCGAGGGCGGCCAGCGCCGCCTTCGAGCCGCCGCTGGACGCGCTGAACATGCTCTCGGCGAAGAACATGCGGCCGATCGCCACGCCATACAGTCCGCCCACCAGCGCGCCGGCGCCGTCGCGCACTTCGATCGAGTGCGCATGCCCGAGGCGGTGCAGTTCGCCGTAGGCCTCGCGCATTTCCGGCGTGATCCAGGTCCCGCGCTGGCCCGGCCGCGGCGTCGAGGCGCAGGCGGCGACCACCGCATCGAAGGCCGTGTCGGCGTTGGCGATCCAGGGCAGGCCGCGCAGCGCCCGGCGGAAGCGCCGCGAAAGATGCACGCCATCCGTGCGGAACACCATGCGCGGGTCCGGCGACCACCACAGGATCGGCTGGCCCCGGGAATACCAGGGAAAGATCCCGTGCGCGTAGGCGTCCAGCAGGCGTCGCGGCGACAGGTCGCCACCGGCCGCGAGCAGCCCGTCGGGTTCGCGCAGCGCGCTGTCCGCCAGCGGAAACGGCGTGGCGGGATCCGCATCGAGGAGCGGGACGCGCGGCGCGGGCAAGGTCAGTCGCCTCGGGCACGAAACGGCGAATGCGCCGCGAGCGCTTCCGCGTAGCGCCGGATCTCGCGCGACTCCTCCGCGCACCACGGCGCGAGCGCGGCCGCGAAGTCGGAATCGGCGATCCAGTGCCGGCTGCGCACCGGCGCCGGCAGGAACCCCCGCGCGAGCTTGTGCTCGCCCTGGGCGCCCGGTTCGAAGCGCGCCAGTCCTTCGCGCAGGCAGTACTCGATGCCCTGGTAATAGCAGGTCTCGAAATGCAGCCCGGGCAACCGGGACTCCGGATCCGCGCCCCAGTAGCGGCCGTACAGGGTGTCGCCTCCGCGCAGGCACAGCGCCCCGGCGATCGGCCGGTCGTCGAGCGCGGCCAGGACCAGCACCAGTTGCCTCGGCATCGCCGCGGCGAGGTGGCGCAGGAACGGCAGCGTCAGGGTCGGGCGGTTGCCGTGCTCGGCGAAGGTGGCGAGGTAGAAGTCGTGCATCGCGGCGAGGTCGGCGTCGGACGCTTCGTCCCCGTGGACCACCCGGTAGCGCACGCCGGACGCGGCGAGCCTGCGGCGCTCGCCGCGGATGTTCTTGCGATGCTTGTGGTCCATCGCCGCGAGGAAACCGTCGAAATCGCGCCAGCCCGCGTCGTTGCGCCAATGGAACTGCACGTCCGCGCGCGGCAGCCAGGCCGCGTCGAACACGCCGTCCTCGGCAGCCTCGTGGAAGTTCACGTGGACCGACGAGAGCCCGGCCTCGCCCGCGATCGCGCGCATCGCCCCCAGCAGCAGTCGTCGCATCCCGTCGTCGCGGGCCAGCAGTCGCGGCCCGGCCACCGGGCTGTACGGCACCGCGCACAGCCACTTCGGGTAGTAGTCGCGGCCATGCTGCACGTACGCGTGCGCCCAGGCATGGTCGAACACGAACTCGCCGTGCGAGTTCTCCTTGAGGTAGGCAGGCGCGGCGGCGACGAGCGCGTCGCCTTCCCACAAGGCGATGTGCCGCGGCGTCCAGCCGTGGCGCGCGGAGACGACGCCATGGCGTTCCATGCCCTCGAGGAACGCGTGGGCCACGAAGGGATTGCGCCCGTCGTGCAGCGCATCCCACTGCGCCGCCGGGATTTCCGAGAGCGCGCCGTGGATGCGCGCCTGCGGCATCAGTCGTTCTGGTCGAGGAAGCGCTCGGCGTCGAGCGCGGCCATGCAGCCGAAGCCCGCCGAAGTGATCGCCTGCCGGTAGTGCTGGTCGGCGACGTCGCCCGCGGCGAACACGCCCTTGACCGAGGTCTCGGTGGCGCCGCCGGCCAGCCCGGACCTGATTTCCAGGTAGCCGTTGTTCATCGCCAGCTGCCCTTCGAACAGCGAGGTGTTCGGGGTGTGGCCGATGGCCACGAAGAAGCCGTGGATCGGCAGTTCGCGCGTGGCGCCGTCCTGCACCGACTTCACCCGCAGGCCGGTCACGCCCTTCTCGTCGCCCAGGACCTCGTCGACGGTGTGGTGCCACACCGGCTCGATCTTGCCGGCCTGGATCTTCGCGAACAGCTTGTCCTGCATGATCTTCTCGGCGCGCAGCGTGTCGCGGCGGTGCACCAGGTAGACCTTGCGCGCGATGTTGGACAGGTACAGCGCTTCCTCGACCGCGGTGTTGCCGCCGCCGACCACGGCCACGTCCATGTCGCGGAAGAAGAAGCCGTCGCAGGTGGCGCAGGCGGACACGCCGCGGCCCTTGAACGCTTCCTCCGACGGGAGGCCCAGGTACTTGGCGGTGGCGCCGGTGGCGATGACCAGCGCGTCGCAGGTGTATTCGCCGCTGTCGCCGACCAGGCGGAACGGGCGGCGCGACAGGTCGGCGGTGTGGATGTGGTCGAACACCACCTCGGTCTCGAAGCGCTCGGCGTGCGCCTGCATGCGCGCCATCAGGTCCGGGCCCTGCAGGTCGTGCGCGTCGCCCGGCCAGTTGTCGACCTCGGTGGTGGTCATCAGCTGGCCGCCCATCTGCAGGCCGGTCACGAGCACCGGCTTGAGGTTGGCGCGGGCGGCATAGACGGCCGCGGTCCAGCCGGCGGGGCCGGAGCCGAGGATGAGGAGCTTGCAGTGCTTCGGAGCGGTCATGGTGCCTGCGGTCGTCGAAGGGGCGTGGGTATAATCCTCCCTTGATTATCCCCCACAGCTCCGAGGTCCCACCAGTCATGCGCATCGGCGTCCCCAAGGAAACCAAGACCCTCGAAGGGCGCGTCGCGCTCGTCCCCGCCGCGGCGGGCGATCTCGTCAAGCGTGGCCACGAGGTCTGGCTGGAAAAGGACGCCGGCATCAAGAGCGGGTTCCAGGACGAGCAGTACACGCGCCTCGGGGTGAAGATCGCGCCCGACGCGGCCGGCCTGTATGAAAAAGGCGAGCTGATCGTCAAGGTCAAGGAGCCGATCGCCGGCGACCTCGCGCACCTGCGCAAGGACCACCTGCTGTTCTGCTACCTGCACCTGGCCGCGGAGCCGGTGCTGACCCGCAAGCTGCTCGACATCGGCCTGACCGGCGTCGCCTTCGAGACCGTCGAACTGCCCAACGGCGACCTGCCGTTGCTGGCGCCGATGTCGATCATCGCCGGCAAGATCGGCGTCCAGGTCGGCACGCACCTGCTGCACCAGCCGATGGGCGGCAAGGGCAAGCTGCTCGGCGGCCTGCCGTCGACCGAGCGCGGCAAGGTCGTGGTGTTCGGCGCGGGCAAGGCCGGCGGCGCGTCCGCCGCGCTGGCCGCGGCCGCCGGCGCCAACGTCACCGTGTTCGAGATGCGCCAGGACCGCATGGACGAGATGATGCGCCTGGGCAACAACGTCACCGCGCTGTACCCGTACCACGACGTCGTCGCGCGCGAAGTCGCCTCCGCCGACCTGGTGATCGGCGCCGTGCTCGTCACCGGCGCGAAGGCGCCGCACGTCATGACCCGCGAGATGCTGCGCGACATGGAGGACGGCAGCGTCGTCGTCGACATCGCCATCGACCAGGGCGGTTGCTTCGAGACCTCGCGGCCGACCACCTGGAAGGATCCGACCTACGTGGAGGAGGGCGTCACCCACTTCTGCGTCACCAACATGCCGGGCGCCGTGCCGCAGACCTCGTCGCAGGCGATCTGCGCGGCGATCCTGCCGTGGGTGAACAAGCTGGCCTCGGGCGACTGGCGCGGCAACGAGGCGCTGGTCAAGGGCATCAACGTCGAGGGCGGCAAGCTGGTGCACCACGCCCTCCTGGACATGAAAGTCTGACGCCCGCAGGTGGCTGAGGCAGCGACCAGCCGCAGGAAAGCCGCCGCCTCCGAAGCGAAGCGCCGGGCGCCGTCGCCCGGCCGCCAGCGGCTGTGGCGCGACATCGCGCTGATCCTGATCGCGCCGCTGCTGCTGTACCTCCTCGCGAGCCTGGTCACCTATTCGCCGCAGGACCCGGGCTGGTCGAACTCGGGCAGCCTGACCGCGCCGTTGCACAACGTCGGCGGGCAGGTCGGCGCGAAGCTCGCCGACGTGCTGCTGTATTTCACCGGCTTCGTCGCGTACCTGCTGCCGTTCGTGCTGGGCATGGTGGCGTGGATCGCGCTGTTCGGCATGGACCGCGACGGCGACGGCGATCCGGACCTCGGCCCGGCGCTGCGCCTGGTCGGCATCGTCGGCTTCCTCATCGCCGCGACCGGGCTGCTGCGGCTGCGGATCGGCGCGGTCGAGGATTATCGCGGCGGGGCCGGCGGCATCCTCGGTCACATCGTCGGCGATTCGCTGTTCCGCGCGTTCGGGCCGATGGGCAGCAACCTGTTCCTGCTCGCGCTGCTGCTGGTCTCGATCACGCTCGCGACCGGGCTGTCGTGGCTGGCGGTGATGGATCGCATCGGCAAATGGACGCTGGCGATGCCGGGCGTGCTCGCCAAGTTCGCGCGCGTCTCCACCCGCGAGGCCGACAAGTGGCAGCAGGCGCGCGACCTGCGCGAGGAACGCGAGGAAGTGCGCCGCTACGACACCGAGCTGCGCGCGAAGCGCCCGCCGGTCAAGATCGAGCCGCCGGCGCCGCCGCAGGTCGAGAAGAGCGATCGCGCCAAGCGCGAGCAGCAGATCCCGCTGTTCCACGTCGGCGACGGTTCCGGCATCCCGCCGCTCGCGCTGCTCGACGATCCGAAGCCGCAGGTCAAGGGCTACGACGAGCAGACGCTTGAGACGGTGTCGCGGCAGATCGAGTTCAAGCTCAAGGATTTCCGCATCGACGCCCAGGTCGTCGGCGCCTATCCGGGCCCGGTGATCACGCGCTTCGAGATCGAGCCGGCGCCTGGCGTCAAGGTCAGCCAGATCTCCTCCCTCGACAAGGACATCGCGCGCGGACTGTCGGTGAAGTCTGTGCGCGTGGTCGACGTGATCCCGGGCAAGTCGGTGATCGGCCTGGAGATCCCGAACTCGCACCGCGAGATGATTTTCCTCAGCGAGCTGCTGCGCTCGCGCGAATACGACAAGTCGCCGAGCCCGCTGACGCTGGCGCTGGGCAAGGACATCGCCGGGCGGCCGACGGTCGCCGACCTCGCGCGCATGCCGCACCTGCTGGTCGCGGGCACCACCGGCTCGGGCAAGTCCGTCGCGGTCAACGCGATGGTGCTGTCGCTGCTGTACAAGGCGTCGCCGCAGGACGTGCGGATGCTGATGATCGACCCGAAGATGCTGGAGCTCAGCGTCTACCAGGGCATCCCGCACCTGCTCGCGCCGGTGGTCACCGACATGAAGGAGGCCGCCAACGGCCTGCGCTGGTGCGTGGCGGAGATGGAGCGCCGCTACAAGCTGATGTCCACGGTCGGCGTGCGCAACCTCGGCGGCTTCAACAAGAAGGTGAAGGACGCCGCGGACGCCGGGCAGCCGATGTCGGATCCGCTGTTCAAGCCCGAGGCCGGCGAGGCGCCGCGCACGCTCGAGCCGCTGCCCTACATCGTGATCATCATCGACGAGTTCGCCGACATGATGATGATCGTCGGCAAGAAGGTCGAGGAGCTCATCGCGCGCCTGGCGCAGAAGTCGCGCGCGGCCGGCATCCACCTGGTGCTGGCGACGCAGCGGCCGTCGGTGGACGTGATCACCGGCCTGATCAAGGCGAACATCCCGACGCGCGTCGCGTTCCAGGTGTCGAGCAAGATCGACTCTCGCACCATCCTGGACCAGAGCGGCGCCGAGACGCTGCTCGGCCACGGCGACATGCTGTACCTGCCGCCGGGCACGGCGATGCCCGAGCGCATCCACGGCGCCTTCGTCAGCGACGAGGAAGTGCATCGCGTGGTCGAGCACCTGAAGCAGTCGAGCGACGGCCCGAGCTACATGGACGGCGTGCTCGAGGAAGTGCAGTCGCTCGGCGACGGCACCGTCGTCGGCGCCACCGGGCTGCCCGAAAGCGGCGGCGGTGGCGGCGACGAATCCGACCCGTTGTACGACGAGGCGGTGCGCATCGTCACCGAGACCCGCCGCGCGTCGATCTCGGGCGTGCAGCGCCGGCTGAAGATCGGCTACAACCGCGCCGCGCGCCTGATCGAGGCCATGGAAGCCGCCGGCATCGTCACGCCGCCGGAACACAACGGCGACCGGTCGGTGCTGGCGCCGCCGCCCCCCGCGCCCTGATCCCGGCGTCCGCAGGGCCCCGCCCTGAACGCGGCGGGCGCACCCACGGCTGCTTGCACCGCGCGTTCAGGAAGCCCGCGGCAGACTTCTAGGCAGACCTCACGGAGATCGCCATGATCCGTCTTCCGATTCGCTCCGCCCTCGGTGTCGCCGTGGCCACGCTGCTGTTCGCCGGCACCGCGTCGGCCGGCGCGCGCGCCGACCTCGCGGCGTTCACCCACGACCTCAAGGGCCTGCAGGCGCCGTTCACCCAGCAGGTGTTCGACCCGAACGGCAAGCTGAAGGAGACCTCCAGCGGCGAAGTGGCCTTGTCCGCGCCGCGCCTGTTCCGCTGGGAATACCGCAAGCCCTACGAACAGCTGATCGTCGCGGACGGCAGCCGCGTGTGGGTGTACGACCCCGACCTGCAGCAGGCCACGCGCCGCACGCAGGGCGCGGCGGAGCAGGGCAGTCCGCTCGCGGCGCTGATCGATCCGGCGAAGCTGGACCGCGATTACGCGGTGGCCGAAGCCGGCGATGCCGGCGGCCTCCACTGGCTCACGCTGAAGCCGCGCAAGGCCGACGGCGCGGGCTTCGAATCCGCACGCCTGGGGTTCGGCGCGGGCGGCCTGGAAGCCATGCAGTTCATCGACGCGCTCGGGCAGAAGAGCGTGATCGACTTCGGCGCCTGGAAGCGCAATCCGGCGTTCCCCGCCGCGACGTTCCAGTTCGCGCCGCCGAAGGGCGTGGACGTGATCGAGGGATGAAGCCGGTGGCGTCACGGTCTTTCGACGGCCGTGCACGCATGCTCGATCCCGACGCCGCCGACGCGGCACGGGGGTCCCGATGCGCCAGCCTGCATTCATCGTCGCCACGCTGACCGGAAGCCTGCTTTTCGGCGCCTCGATCGCCGGTGCGTTGCGCGGGCCGGCGACCGCGGATCCCGTGGCGATCGCCACCCCCGCGACGCGCGCCGAAGCGGCCGCGCGTGCGCACGCCGTCGCGGAAACGCAGGCGCAACTCGTCACCCTCGCCGCGGCGATCCAGGACCAGTTCCCGGGCCATCGCGTCGACGTGGCGCTCGACCGTCCGATCGTCGCCGACGCCGGTCCCGCGCAGCAGGAGATGCAGGCGCTTGCGCGCGTGCGCATCGATGGCAGCGCACCGATGCCGGTGCGGGTCAGCGCCCTGTACGACCGCGAAGCGCACAGCATCGATTCGCCGTCGCTGTGGTTCGAGGCGACCGGCGCGCAGGCCGCCGACGAAGCGCTCCGCCGCGCACTGGCGACGGCAACGACGCATCGCCTCGGCGCGGAATTCGCGGACCAGCCATTCACGCTGGCGCTGGCCGACGCCGAAACCAGCGGCATCGGCGGGCGCTACCTGCGCGTCGTCGCGCGCGGCACGGCCGACTTCGGCAGCGAAGGCCGCGCGGCGACGACCGTCGAGGCCCTGTACGACCCGCGCACCGGCGAGTGGCTGCGCCTGGACTACGCGCTGGGCGCCGACCCCGCGCAGGTCGTGCCCGACGACGGACTCGCGTACGCCGGCCATTGAGCCGGGCGCGCACGGCCGCGGCGCCTCCGGGGCCGCCGAGCGGGTAGGCTAGCGGCATGCCTGCACGACGCTCCGCCCCCGCCGATATTTCCCAGGGATTGCTGCCGGACGGCGACGCCGCGATGCGCCCGCTTGCCGAACGCATGCGGCCGCGCACGATCGACGAGATGGTCGGCCAGCGCCGCCTGCTTGCGCCGGGCTCGGCCCTGCGGCGCGCGATCGAATCCGGCCGGGTCCATTCGATGATCCTGTGGGGACCGCCGGGCTGCGGAAAGACCACGCTCGCGCTGCTGCTGGCGCAGTACGCGGATGCGGAATTCCGCGCGATTTCCGCGGTGCTGTCGGGCCTGCCGGAAGTGCGGCAGGTGCTCGCCGAAGCCGCGGCGCGCTTCGCCGCCGGCCGCCGCACCGTGCTGTTCGTCGACGAGGTGCACCGGTTCAACAAGACGCAGCAGGACGCGTTCCTGCCGCACATCGAGCGCGGCACCATCCTGTTCGTGGGCGCGACCACCGAGAACCCGTCGTTCGAGCTCAACTCCGCGCTGCTGTCGCGCTGCCGCGTCCACGTGATGGAGGCGCTGTCCGTCGACGACATCGTGCTGGCCCTGCAGCAGGCGCTCGACGACGGCGAGCGCGGCCTGGGCACCCGCAACCTGCACGTTGCACCCGCGCAGCTCGCGCTGATCGCGCAGGCCGCCGACGGCGACGTGCGCCGTGCGCTGACGCTGCTGGAGATCGCCGCCGAGCTTGCCGAGGAAGACGTGGCAGGGGAGGGCGGCGGCGGGGCGGTCGCGGGGCAGGGCGCCACCGTCACCGACGCCACCCTCGCCCAGGTGCTCGCGGACCGCACTCGCCGCTTCGACAAGGGCGGCGAGCAGTTCTACGACCAGATCTCCGCGCTCCACAAGTCGGTGCGCAACTCCAACCCCGATGCCGCGCTGTACTGGTTCGCGCGCATGCTCGATGGCGGCGTCGACCCGGTGTACCTGGCGCGACGGCTCACGCGCATGGCGGTCGAGGACATCGGGCTGGCCGATCCGCGCGCCTTGCAGATGTCGATCGAGGCCTGGGATGCGTACGACCGCCTCGGCAGCCCCGAAGGCGACCTCGCGCTCGCGCAGGTGGTGATCTACCTGGCCAGCACGGCGAAATCGAACGCCGCCTATGCCGCGTACAACGCCGCGCGCGCCGACGTCGAGCGCCACGGCACGCTCGACGTGCCGATGCACATCCGCAATGCGCCGACCAAGCTGATGAAGCAACTCGGCTACGGCCAGGGTTACCAGTACGACCACGACGCCGAAGGCGGCATCGCGCTTGACCAGACCGGGTTTCCCGACGCGATCGGCGAACGCGTGTACTACCAGCCGGTGCCGCGCGGCATGGAACTCAAGCTGAAGGAGAAGCTCGACGCCTTGCGCGCGGCGCGCGAACAGGCGCTGGCGGCGCGCAAGCGCTGATGGGTTGCCGCCTGGCGGCCGGCTGGCGGCGGACCCGGTTCAGCGCACAAGGGTGACCGGCGTCTTGCCCGCGGCCACGACCTTCATCGCGACCGAACCGACGAGCATGCTCTTGACCGCGCCCTGGCCGCGCGAGCCCATCACCAGCAGGTCGGCGTCATGGCGCGTGCAGGCCTTCAGGATTTCCGCGGCCGGCACGCCGACCAGGGTTTCTTCCTGCCAGGCCACGCCGGCGCGCGCGAACGCGTCCCGCGCCTGGCGCAGGCAGTCGGTGAACGTCTGCGCGTGGAACCTGCGGACCGCAGCCGCGCCGATCTTCCGTTCGACGCCCGGCATCATCGGGATGTCGACGACGAGCAGGACGATGGCCGGCGGCTTGCGCATGGCCTTGGCCAGGGCCACGACGTGGCGCGCCACGCGCGCCGAAACGGGGCTGCCATCCACTGCAACGACGATGCGCATGAACAGGACTCCAGTTGGCTGACAGGACCCCATGTTGGCCGGAAAGCGCAGGGAAGGCACTGACCGGGGTCAAAGTGTGGGAGCGGGCGGCCCGGGATGGCCTCTC
>CBIHRR010000045.1:0-14603 GCA_966212495.1 uncultured Gammaproteobacteria bacterium | reverse complement strand
CGAAGAAGCCCGGGCCGCGCCCGGCCGCGATCCATCCGAAAGTCGCCGCCGCGCTTGTCGACAAGCTGGCCACCGACGACGCGTTCCGCAGCCGGTTCCAGGACGACCCGTCCGCCGCGCTGAAGGAAGTGGGCTACACCGTCGCCGAGGGCGAAGGCGACGTCGGCGAATGCATGGCGTTGTCGGGCGCGCCGCTGGCGTCGAAAGAAGCCTTCGCGCGCGATCGCGAACGTTTCGAAAGCGCGCTCGTCGCCTTGCCTTTCGGGTTCACGTTCGACTGCCCGCCGGGCCTGAAGGCCTGACGACGGCACGCGTCGCCGCCGCTCACCGCAGGGCGGCGGCGCGCTTCGCGATTTCCGGCGGCAGCCCGGCCTGCGACCACGCACGCAGGAACGTGTCCCGCGAGACGCGGGCGGCGGCCGCGTCACCGGAGGCGCGCGCGAGTTCCGCCTGATCGAGCAGTGCGAGCGTGGTGTCCGCCACGTCGATCCCCTGCAGTGTGTCCTCTCCCACGCGATCGACGTAGGCGCGTCCGCGATGCGCGGACAGCCACTGCGCCTGAACCATTGCGCCGCGCGCGTCGCCTGAGCCGCGCAGCGCGCGCAGCAATGCCGAATGCACCGCCACCGAAGCCCTGGCTTGCGCCGCCAGCGGCGCGAGCCGCTTCGCCGCAGCAGCGGCATCGCCGCGCAGTCGCTCGGATTCGGCGAGCAGCACGGCCTGCAGTTGCTCGTCCTGCGGATATCCGCCGATGCCCACGGCAGCGACGTTCGCAATGATCCCGTCGAGCGTGGCGCGGTCGCCGTTGCGCGCCGCGATGTAGCCGAGCGCCTGCAACCACGGCACCAGGCCCATGCGCTCGACCACGTCCGGCGTATCGATGCGCTGGGCGAGCGCCCGCGCTTCCCGGGCGGTGGCGGCACGCGTCGCGACGGGATCCTCGCCGACGACGGTGGCGATGGAGAGCCGGCGGATCCGCTGCTGCGGCCCCAGGTACATCGGCTCCGCGGCCTCGGCCGCGCGCACCGACTCGTCGGCGTCGCGCAGCGCATCGCCGATATGGCCCTGGTCCAGGGCGAACACCGCCGCCTGCTCGGGCACGGCGACCTCGGCGCTCGGCACGCCCGTGGGCTTGCGCAGCGCGAGCACCCGATCGACGTTGGTCCAGTCGCGTTGTGCCGCGTAGGCGTAGGCCCAGGAGTGGATGGCACCCGAATATCCGGCCGCGCGCGACGCCTCGAATTGAGAGATCGCGTCCGCGTAACTGCCCAGGCCGACCAGCGCGATGCCCTGCAGGTAGCGCGCGGCGCCGAGACGCTCGTATTGGGGCTGGCTGGCAGCCTTGGCATGGGCGAGTGCGGCGGTGAAATCGCCCGCGGTGAACGCCTCCATCTGCCCGAGGATCATGCGCGCGCCGAGATGGTCGGGATACAGGCCCAGCAACTGCCGCCAGCGCTCCATCGCCGGGCCGGGCGGCCCGAGTCTCGCGATGGTGGCCTCCAGGATCAGTCGTTCGCGCGTGGTCAGCCTGTCGCGCAGGGTCGTCGCACGGTCGAAGTCGTGCCGGGCACCGGGGATGTCGCCGAGTTGCGACGCCTTCACCGTGCCGGCGGCGAGCCAGGCCAGCGCGAACTTCGGGTCGAGTCGCTGCGCCTGTTCGTAGTAGCCGAGCGCCGCCTTGCCGTCGCCCTTCGCCTGGAGCGCGTAGCCGAGCGCGTAGGCCTTGAGGGCGTCGAGACTGGTGGTCGTGACGTTCGGCAGTGCGATCGAGGTGCGCTGGATCGACTCGAACGCCTCGCCGAGGCGGCCGCGCAGGTCGGTCACGACGCGGTCGATCGAACCGAGCGCGGACGCCACCCCCCGGCCATCGCTCGTCGCCGCATACACCGTGGTCTGCGTATTGGGATCGACGACTTCGGCGCTCACCCGCAGCCGCCCGCCGATTTCGGCCACCGTCGGCAGGATCACCGCGCGGGCACCGTCGCGCAGCGCGATCTCCGAGGCCACCGCGCGGTCGAGCACCGTGTCCGGCGCGCGACGCATGCGCCCGAGCGTGTCCCGCGCCTTCAGGTCGCTGAGCACGTTGACGTAGCGCGACTGCTCGAGGCTGATCCGGAACGCCTGCTCGAGCGAGTCGTCGAGCACGCTGTCGCCGGTGAGGTTGCGCAGGTCGCCGACGACGACCCAGTCGCGCTCGTTGAAGGCGATCGCGGGCTGCGGCCGCGTCAGGAACCACGCGCCGCCGACCAGGCCGGCCACGAGCAGGAGTTCCGCGGCGAGCGCGGTCGGGCGGCGCCACACCGGGATGTCGCGCCAGGCCTTCGCGCGGTTCTGCTGCGGCGCGCGCAGCGGCGAGATGCCCGGCTCGCCGACCTCGTACACCTGTTGCGATTGCGGCACGCCCTTGAAGCGCCAGCGGCCCCAGTCCTTCCAGATCAGCTGGTCGCCGCGCTCGCCGAGCTCGCGCGCGGCGCGATGCGCCAGCGGTTCGGCGGTGGCCGACAGGAGGATCTGGCCCGGCCGCGCCAGCGTCATCAGCCGGCCCGCCATCGGCTTGGCCAGGCCCTCGACTTCCAGCGGCTTGGCGCCGAAGGACACCGCGGCGTCGCTGTTGCGCCAGGTCAGCACTTCGCCCACGTGCAGGCCGGAGCGCGCGCGCAGTTCGAGGTCGTGGCGCGCGAGCTTGCGGCGCTCGCCGATGTCGCGCAGGCCGCGCGCGTAGTCCAGCGCGAAGCCGAGGCCGTCGACCGCTCGGTCGAATAGCAGCAGCAGCCCGTCGGAGCGGTCGATCAGGCGGCCGCGCCACTGCTGCTGCAGGCCGAGCACGAGCCGGTCGTGTTCGCGGAACAGTTCCGCCGCGGCGGCATCGCCCAGGCGCTCCACCAGCTGCGTGGAGTCGCACAGGTCGGTCAGCAGCAGCGTGCGGACCTGCGGCGTCTCCGCGGCGCCGGGGGCGCCCGGATCGCTGGCCAGCCGCTGTCCCGGCAGGTTGTCGTTTGCGGCGTGCATCCTGGCGTCCCTGCGTCGCGCGCCTAGACCGGCGCCAGCACGGCGTCCTGCCATTCCACCCGGTTGCCGCCCAGGCGCTTGGCGCGGTAGAGCGCGGCGTCCGCGCTCGCGTACCAGTCGTCCCAGGCCTGCGCCGGGCTCACCGGGCAGGCGCCGATGCTGAGCGTGGCGATCTGCGGCGGCGCCGGCTGCAGCTTGTACAGCGCCTGCGCGGTATCCACCACGAACTGGGCGATGCGCACGACATCGGCCTGGCGCTCGGCGCCCACCAGCAGGCAGAACTCGTCGCCGCCGAGGCGGCAGGCGATGTCGTCGGGCCCCGCCGCCGAACGCAGGATGTTGGCGACGCCCTGCAGCACGCGGTCGCCGACCAGGTGGCCGTGCTCGTCGTTGATGCCCTTGAAGCGGTCGCAGTCGATCAGCAGCAGGCCGCGGCCGGCGAGCATGTCGTGGCGCCGGCGCTGGTCGAGGTGCAGCTGGAAGCCGCGACGGTTCGCCAGGCCGGTGAGTTCGTCGGTGCGCGTGAGCGCTTCGGTCTGGGTGAGGCGATGCGTGGTGGCGCGCAGCGTGTCGAGCGCCGACTGCAGGTCGACGTTGCGTCGGCGCAGGCGGCCGATCAGGCTCTGCTCGTTCAGCACCACGCGGGCGATGGCGCGCCGCAGGAAGTGGGCGAGCAGCGTCGGCGACCGCTGCGCCATCGGTTCGAATTCGTCCTGCCGCAATTCCAGCAGCACCGCGCTGCCCACCGCCACGGCATCGGCGCTGCGGGCGTGGTCGCCGATCAGCAGCCCGAGTTCGCCGAAGAATTCATGCCGCCCGAGGCGCTTGGGCACCAGGTCGTCGCCGAAGTCGAGGTCCACCTCGCCCTGGACGACCACGTACATGGTCGTGCCCAGGTCGCCGCGCCTGAACAGGGATTCGCCGGCCGGCACGAGGCGCGGCCGTCCGAATTGCTCGAACAGCGCGTATTCCTCCGCGGTCAGTACCGTGGACGATTCCATTCCCGGTTCCGCACCCCTTTCCGATACCGCGGCGAGGCGGCCGGCTCCAGCGCCCATCACGACTTTCATGTCGTGCTCAACGCAAGAGTAGCACCGCACCGGCCGCGGTCCCCGCGCCCCGCGGGGCCGCGTGGACGTGCATCAGGCGGTCGCGGGCGGCTGCGCGACGTCGCGGTTGCGGCCGCGCCAGGGCGCGTACCAGTGCTGCAGGCGGGTGATGTCGGCCTGCATGTCCTCGCCCGGCTCGAACAGCGGGCCGACGCCGATGGTCTTGCGCGGATAGTCGAAGTACACGGGCAGCACCGGCACCCCGGCGCCCTTCGCGATCTTCCAGAAGCCGGTCTTGAAACGCGGCACCGGCTTGCGCGTGCCTTCCGGCGCCAGCCCGAACCAGAGCCTGTCGGCGTCGCGGACCATCGCCGTGGCCTGTTCGGCGACGCCGCTGGCGGCATCGCGATTCACCGCGATCACGCCGAGCCGGCCCAGCAGCAGGCTCAGCGGCCACCAGAACAGCTGGTGCTTGCCCAGCACCTTCAGGTCCAGGCCGATGGCGAGCTTCACGGCGAAACCCCACACCGCATCCCAGTTCGACGAATGCGGCGCACCGATCAGCACCAGCTTCGGGATGTCGGGGAACGCGCCTTCCATCCGCCAGCCGCCGGCGCGCAGCACGGCGCGCCCCAGCCAGCGGGCGAACGCATTGCGCTTCACCCGGGGGGCGTTCGGCGGAAGGGGCAGGACGATGTCGGCGGCGGCCTCGGTCATGCGGCTCGGGATCGGGGCGGTTCAGTCCCAGTTGCGGCCGGTGCGGCCGCGCTTGATCGTACTGCGTTCGCGCTTGGCGTCCAGCCTGCGGGCCTTCGACGCGCGGGTCGGCTTGGTCGCCACCCGCGGCTTGGGGGCATGCAGGCCGGCCTCGATGAACGCGGCCAGGCGCTCGCGCGCATCCTCGCGGTTGCGGTCCTGGGTGCGGAAGCGCTGCGCGTTGAGCACCAGCACGCCCTCGCCGGTCAGGCGGCGGTCGCGCCGGGCGAGCAGGCGCTCGCGCACGGCTTCCGGCAGCGACGGCGAGTTCGCGACGTCGAAGCGCAGCTCGACCGCGGTCGCGACCTTGTTGACGTTCTGCCCGCCCGGCCCCGCCGAGCGCACGAAGCGCTCGGTGAGTTCGCCGTCGTCGATGTCGAGGTGGCCTGCGCGCATGGGGCGATTGTAGGAGAAGCGGGGAACAGGGAACGGGGAACGGGGAACTGGACTGTCCTGCGGCTTGTTGCTTCACGCGGAGCCCCGGCAAGAGGGCGGCGACGAAGCTACTGTTCCCTGTTCCCCGTTCCCTGTTCCCGCGTTTGCTCCCGAAACAACGCCAGCGCCGTCGCGAACTCGGCGTCCGGCGGCGCGATCGCCTCGATGCGGGCGCCCGTCCCCGGATGATCGAACGCGAGCCGCCGCGCGTGCAGCAGCATGCGGTGGATGCCCATCGCGCGGAACGCGCGGTTGTGGCGGCCGTCGCCATGGCTGCTGTCGCCGGCGAGATGGTGGAAGGCATGCTTGAGGTGGCGCCGGATCTGCCGGAACCGGCCGGTGCGCGGGTGCGCGCACAGCCACGCATAGCGCGAGGTGTCGAAGCCGGCGGACGGTATCGGCAGCTCGCAGGTGGCGAGCACTTCGAAGTCGGTGATCGCCGGTTTCTTCACCGGCTTGCCCGGGCCGCCGTCGAGCGGATGGTCGATGGTGAAGCGCGGCTCCGCGGGCCAGCCGCGGCAGATCGCCCAGTAATCCTTCTCGATGTTGCGCGTTTCCGCGGGCGCCATGAACGCGCGGCCGAGCGCCGACGCGGTATCCCGGTCGAAGGCCAGCAGCAGGCAGCCGCTGGTCGCGCGGTCGAGGCGATGCACCAGGAACACCGGTCGGCCGAACTGCGCGCGCAATCGATCGGCGGCGAAGTCGGTCTCCCCGCGCGCGAGCGCGCTGTCGTGGACCATCAGGCCCGCGGGCTTGTCGACGACCGCGAGGAACGCGTCCTCGAACAGGACCGGCAATGCGTCCATCGCGCCGGGCTCAGCGCAATGCGTACAACACGGCAAGCGCGATCAGCGCGCCGATGCCGAGGATCGCCGCCACGATGCGCGCCTCCGCCTCGCGCACCGCGCGCGCGAGCGCCGCGAGGTCGCTGGAGCGCATGTTCAACGCGTGCCGGCCCTCCACCTGCTGCTGCAGCCAGGCATGCACGAGGCCGGGCATTTCCGGCGCGCGCGTCACCAGCTCGGGCAGGCGCGCGCGGAATTCGCGCAACAGGCGGCGCGGGCTGTAGCGTTCGGCCAGGATCTTCTCGAGCACCGGCTTCGCCACCGCCCAGATGTCGATGTGCGGGTCGAGCTGGCGGCCGACGCCCTCGATGTTGAGCAGCGTCTTCTGCAGCAGGATCAGCTGCGGCTGGATCGTCAGCTCGTAGCGCTGCGCGGTGCGGAACAGCTTGAGCAGCACCTCGCCCAGCGAGATCTCGCTCAGCGGGCGGGTGAAGTACGGCTCGCACACGGCGCGCGCGGCGGCCTCGAGCTCGTCGATGCGGATGTGCGACGGCATCCAGCCGGCCTTGACGTGCAGCTCGGCGATGCGGCGATAGTCGCGGTTGAAGATCGCCATGAAGTTCTCGGCGAGGTAGTACTGGTCCTCGGTCGAGAGCTGGCCCATGATCCCGAAATCCAGGGCGATGAAGCGCGGATCGGCCTTGCGCGCGGGGTCGATGTCGACCCAGATGTTGCCCGCGTGGGCGTCGGCGTGGAAGAAGTTGTCGCGGAACACCTGCGTGTAGAACACGCGCACGCCCTTGGCCGCGAGCGCCTTGCGGTCGATGCCGGCGGCGTCGAGCGCGGCGATGTCGTCGCTCGGGATGCCGCGCACGCGCTCGAGCGTGAGCACGCGCTCGGCGGTGTGGCTCCAGACCGGCTCGGGCACGTACAGGTCGGGCGAGCCGAGCCAGTTGCGGCGCAGGACGCTGGCGTTGGCGCCTTCGCGCTGCAGGTCGAGCTCGGCGGCGAGGGTGTTCTCGATCTCTGCCACGATCTCGCGCGGGCGGATCTTGTCGGCCGACGGATGCGTGCGGTCGACGAGCGCGGCGACGTGCTTCAGCAGCGCGATGTCCTGCGCGATCTGGCGGCGGATGCCGGGGCGCAGCACCTTGACTACGACTTCGCGCGGCGGGAGCACGATGCTTGCATCGGCGCCGTCGCCACTGCCGCGCTGCGCCGGCAGCGTCGCCGCATGCACCTGCGCGATGGACGCGGACGCGAGCGGCGTGGTGTCGAAGCTCGCGAACGCTTCCGTGACCGGGCGCCCGAGCGCCTGCTCGACGATCGCGCGCGCGGCCTCGCCGTCGAACGGCGCGACGCGATCCTGCAGCAGGGTCAGTTCGTCGGCGACGTCCGGCGGCACGAGGTCGCGCCGCGTCGACAGGATCTGCCCGAACTTGACGAAAATCGGGCCGAGCTCCTGCAGCGCCAGGCGCAGGCGCATGCCGCGCGGCATCGCGGCCACGTCGCGCGAGGCACGCGGCACGAACGGACGCATCAGCCGCAGCCAGGCATCGGCCGGCGTGCCGCGCAGCAGGTCGTCGAGCCGGTAGCGCAGCAGCACGCGGCCGATGCGCAGCGCGCGCAGCCCGGATTTCATCGCGCACCGCCCGGCTTGGCGGCAGTGCCGGTCGCGGCGCCGGGCGCGGCGAAACGCAGGCGCGCGACGCGCGCGGCCAGGCGCGCCGCGTCGTCGCGCAGCGTGTCCACCGCGTCGTGGAACGCGTCGAGTTCCGCCCGCGGCACGACGTCGCGCGATTCCTCGGTCAGGTATTCGGCCGTCGTTTCGGCCAGGTCGCGCCCCGCATCGCGCGCATGGCGCAGCCCGGCCGCGAATGCATTGGCGACCTGCACGCCGACGATGTCGCCGAACACGGCGACGAACGGCTGCTGCCAGTCGGGATCGAAGCGCCCCGCGAGGCGCTGCAGCCGCCGCGCGAGATCGGCGTCGCCCGAGATGCGCATGCGGCCGACGGGCGGCGCATCGTCGCCGCGGTTCGCGCCCGGCAGGAGCCGTGGCAACTGCGCGAGCACCGCGCCGAGCGTCGCGCGCACGCCGAGATCCGCTTCCGCGCCGGCATCGACGGGGCCGACGCGCAGCCGGTCGCCGGACACCGTGAGCCGCAGCGCGAGCGTCGGCGCTTCCAGCGCGAGATCGACGCTGCGGCCGTCGAGCGCGGCGAGCGCAGCACGCGTCTCGGGGTCGAGCGCCAGCGCGCGGTCCAGCGCCGCCTCGAGCGCGCGCCCGGCGGGCACCTTCCAGTTGAACGGCAAGCTCCTCATGGCCGCATTGTATTGGCTTCGGGCAGGGGTCGCGTGGCTCAGGAAGCGGCGAGGCGGGCCAGGCCTTCGGCGATGGAGACGCGCGGGGCGTAGCCGAAGTCGCGCCGCGCCGGGCCCATGTCGTACCAGTGGGTCGTCGCGAGCTGCTCGGCCAGGAAGCGCGTCAGCGGCGGCTCCCCGCGCAACGGCAGCAGCGTCCATGCGGCCTCGCACGCGGCGCCGATCGCGTAGGCCACGCCGAAGGGCAGCGACTTCGTCACCGGCGGGGCGCCGACCGCCGCGAGCAGCGCATTGACGATGTCGCGCATCGGCCTGGGTTCGCCATTGCTGATGAAATACGCGCGTCCTGCGCACGCGGCGCCCGGCGCGAGATGGTCGAATGCATCGAAGTGCGCCTGCGCGGCGTTGTCGATGTACGTGGTGTCGACGAGGTTGTCGCCGCCGCCCACCAGGCGCAGCCGGCCGGCGCGCGCGCGTTCGGCCAGGCGCGGGAGGAGCTGCTGGTCGCCGACGCCCCAGATCAGGCGCGGGCGCAGCGCGACGGTCGCGAGCGCATCGCCATTCGCCGCGAGCACGGCCTTTTCGGCGACGAGCTTCGTCGCCGCGTACGGCGCCTTCAGGTGTTCGCCGTACGGCACCTCGTCCGCAGTGCCGCCCGCGACGGGGTGCGTGGCGCGATGGGTCACGCTGGGCGTGGACGTGTACACCAGCCGCCCGATGCCGTGCGCGCGGCAGGCGGCGATGACGTTCTGCGTGCCGAGCACGTTGGCGCGGTGGTAGCTGTCGCGGCTGCCCCAAGCGCCGGCCTTCGCGGCGTTGTGGAAGATCGCGTCGCAGCCCCGGGCCGCGGCCAGCACGGCATCGCGATCGGCGAGATCGCCGCGCAGCTGGCGCACGCCGAGCGCATCGAGCGCGTCGTAGTGGCCGCGGTTGAAGCTGGCGACCTCGTGGCCGCGTTCGACCAGCCCGCGGCAAAGCGCCTGGCCGAGGAAGCCGCCGCCACCGGTGACCAGGAGCCTCATGCGCGATCGCCTTGCGGCTGGCGCGCGGCCCACGCGGCCAGCGCCTCGCGGCCGATCTTGGCGTTGTGGCGGATGTCGACGGGAAAGGGCTTCGGATAACGCATGAAGGCCGCGATCCTCGCCGTGCCAGGCTGCCGGGCCGCAATCGCGCGCAGTTCGCCCGGGATTGCGCGCAGGTCGTGGCGGCTGCCGTGCGCGCCGTGCCCGGCGCCGGTTTCCGGCTCGTACACCAGCACCGCGCGCTGCGCGCCGCGCGGGCCGATGCCGACCAGCGCGCTGCGGCGCACCGCAGGATGCGCGTTGAACACCGGCTCCACCTGCTCCGTGCACAGCGTCGTCGCCGCATCGACGACCACGCGCTGCGACTTGCGCCCGCAGAACCACAGCCGGCCTTCCGCGTCGAAATAGCCGAGGTCGCCCATGCGATGCACGATGCGTGCGTCGCCGCCGGGCAGCGCCTCGCGGATCTTCGCCAGGCGCGTCTGCGCGTCGCGGTTGAAGTACGTGTCGGTCGCGCTCGGGCCGGCGACGGTGATCTCGCCGACTTCGCCCGGCGCGGCGGGCAGCGCCTCGCTCCAGTCGGCGATCGCGCCGTCGTCGATGCGGATGATGCGCACGTCGTTCGGCGGCACCGGGCGGCCGACGCAGGTGCCTGCGCCGGCTTCGGTGCGTTCGCGCAGCGCCAGCAGCTCGCGGCCTTCGATCGCCGCGACCGGCAGGCATTCTGTCGCGCCGTACGGCGTCCAGAACCGTGCGTCGTCCGGCAGCAGCGCCAGCATGCGCGCGACGACCTCCGGCGGCACCGGCGCACCGGCGCTGGTCGCCAGTCGCACGCCGGGCAGCGGCGCGCCGTGTTCCGCGAGCACGCGCATCAACGCCGGCGATCCGAACAGTTGGGTGACGCCGAAACCGCCGATCGCGCGCAGCAGCTTGCGCGGATCCGCCTTCGCGGGCCGCGTCGGGTCCATGTCGGGGATGATCGAGGTCAGCCCGAGCGCGGGATCGAACAGCGCGAACGGCGGGAACGTCGGCAGGTCCACGCCGCCGGCTTCGATGCCGAATGCGTCGCGCAGCATCGCCACCTGCGCGACGAAATGGCGATGCCGGTACACGACGCCCTTCGGCACGCCCGTGCTGCCGCTGGTGAACAGGATCGCGGCGACGTCGTCGGGCTGCGTGCTTCCGGATGGCCCGGCGTTGGCCGGCTGCCCGCCGGCGCCCGCGCCTTCGGTTTCGATCGCCGCCAGCGTGGCATCCGCGAAAAGCGCACGCGCACCCGTCGTGATCCGCAGGTTCGCGCTGCCCGCCCAGCCCAGCAACGCCTTCGCCAGCATCGCCAGCGGCACGCCAATGAACGCCTCCGGCTGCGCCTCGTCCAGGCACTGCTTCAGCGCGCGCCGGTCGATGCCCGGATCCACCAGCACCGGGACCACGCCTGCCTTGAACAGCGCGAACATCACCAGGAAGAACTCCGGCGTCGGCCGCACCATCACCACCGTGCGCGTGCCGCGCGCGATGCCGCGCCGCGCCAGCCCGGCGGCGATGGCATCGCTGCGCGCATCCAGCTGGCCGTAGCTCAGGACATCGCGGTAAGCCCCGTCGCGGCCGGGATAACGCATCGCCACGCGCTCCGGATGCGCGCGTGCCAGCCGCGGGAGTGCAGCGGCGATGTTGCAGGCGTCGGGGTCGGCAGCGGCTCGGTCCATCCCGCCCATTGTCGCCCGCGACGGCACCCCCTTGCGCGCCGCCGCGGAAAGCGCAGAATCCGCGCCCGTCCTCCCAGGAGCCGACGCGCCATGCGTCACCCCTGCCTCGCCTGCGGCGCCTGCTGCGCCCACTTCCGCGTCGCCCTGCACTGGTCCGAGGCGGACCCGGCACTGGGCGGGATCGTGCCGCCGGAGCTGACCGAGCCGCTGCGCCGGCACGAACGCGCCATGAAGGGCACCTCGCAGGACAAGCCGCGCTGCATCGCCCTGGACGCGGAGATCGGCGTGCGCTCGCGCTGCACGATCCACCCGCGACGGCCGGCCGCCTGCCGGGACGTCGCGGCCTCGTGGGAGTCCGGCGCCCCGAGCCCGCAGTGCGACAGGGCGCGCGTGGCTCATGGCCTCGCGCCGCTGCTGCCGGCGGACTGGCACGGCATCGACGCGCCGGCGAACGACAACGACGGCCATCCCGACGCGGCCTGAGGCCGGGCGCGGACCAGGCTAGAGCGGGTGTGCGTCGAGGAAGGCGCGGATGGCGGGCACGAGCACCGCGTGCCTGTCCTCGAGCACGTAGTGGCCGGCGTCGTCGAACGCATGCACCTCGGCTTGCGGCAGCGCCGCGCGGAACACGTCGAGGCAGTGCCGGTCGAACACGAAGTCGCGCAGCCCCCAGCCGATGAACGCCGGCCGGTCCGCATACCGCGGCAGCGTTTCGCCCGAGCGCACCAGCAGCGGCCACGCGCGATCGCCTTCGCCCAGCGGGATGTCCTGCATGAAGCGCAGCGTCGAGATCGCGTTGTCCCAGCCGTCGTACACGCCGGCGTAGGCCTCGCGCACGTCGCGCGACAGCTTGCGCGTCGTGCCGAAGCGCGCCGCGCCGCGCGCGAACAGGTTGAAGCGGCGGATCAGCCAGCCGCCGGCGCGCGAATCGCGCCCCAACGCCAGCCGCCACGGGAAGCGCTTCGCTGCCGGCATCGGGAACGCCGCGGTGTTGAGGATGACCAGCCGCTTCACCTGCACCATGTGCGACAGCGCCCAGCCGAAGCCGATCATCCCGCCCCAGTCGTGCACCACCAGCGTCACCGGCGTCGCATCGTCCACGCCCGCATGGCGCAGCAGCGCCTGCAGGTCGTCGATGCGCGACTGCAGCGTGTAGTCGTAGCGCGGCGTCGCCGATGCGCCGTCGCCCGGCTTGTCGCTGAGCCCCATGCCGACGTGGTCGGGCACGATGCAGCGGTATGCCTTGCCCGGTGCCGGGTCGCGCAGCGACAGCACGAGGTGCCGCCAGTAGTAGCTCCACGACGGATTGCCGTGCAGCATCACGACGACTTCGCCGTCGCGCGGGCCTTCGTCGAGGTACGACATCGTGATGCCAGGGCGCGCCTCGAACGCGCGCGGCTCGAACGGATAATCCGGAAAGAGCATCAGGCCAGGTCCGCCATCCTTGCGTGCGCGCGGCAACGCGCGCAGGCAACCGTTCGAATTACCAGACCACCTCGGCCATCGAGCAGTTCAGCCCCGAGCCGATGCCCAGCAGCGCCACGCGGCTGCCCTTCTTCAGGCGGCCCATCTCGCGCAGCTTGCTCAGCACGATCGGCACCGAGGCCGGGCCGATGTTGCCGTGCTCGCCGAAGATGGTCAGGACCTTGCGCGGGTCGATGCCCATGGCCTTGGTGAAGGCGGCGGTGTGGACCTTGCTGACCTGGTGGACGACGAACTCGTCGAGTTCGCTGGCGACCCAGCCGAGCTTGTGCTTCGCGACCTCGAAGGTCTTCTGCGCCAGCTTGACGCCTTCGACCAGGAGCTGGCGGGTGTCGGTGACCATGCCGTCCAGGTTGCCGCGGCACAGCTTGTTCCACTCGGTGGCGGCGCGGGTGACCCCGCCCTTGTAGCGCGGCGCGCCCGGCGCGAGCTCGGCGCGGGCCAGCACCATCGCCGCGGCGCCGGAGCCGAGGGTCAGCGTCGCCATCTCGTTGCGGAAGTCTTCCTCGGTGGTATCGGCGCGGATCATGCGCTCGATCGTCTTCTCGTAGGCGAGGTCGGCGGTCTCGCCGTCGACCACCAGCGCGTACTCGATCTCGCCGCGCTCGATCATGCGGCTGGCGATGTCCATGCCGTTGAGGAACGCCAGGCAGGCGTTGGCCACGTCGAAGTTCTGGCAGGTGTCGGGCAGGCGCAGGTTGCCGCTGACGATCGAGGCCGTCGACGGCTCGAGGTAGTCGCGGCTCACCGAGGTGTTGACCAGCAGGCCCACCTTGTCCGGATCGATGCCGGCGTCGGCCAGCGCCTTGACGCCGGCGAGCGTCGCCGCGTCGGAGGCCAGCATGCCCTCGTTCCACAGGTGCCGGGCGTTGATGCCGGCGATGTCCTTGAGCACGTCGGCCTTGATGCCGAGGCGGTCGAGGGTGGGCTTGAGGCGCGCGTTGATCTCGTCCGTGCTCAACCGGCGCGGTGCGTCGATATGGGCCAAGCCGGCAATGGCGACGTGCTGGAACAGCATGGGCAGACACCCGGTGGACAGGAGGGAACAAGCCAGTTTAGCACTGCGCCTGTCGACCCCCGGTCGCAGGGTCCGCGGGGTGCGAACGCGGTTCAGCCCCCGCAGCGCCAGACGGTGAAGCGCTGGTTGCCGTCCTCGTAGCCGTCCAGCGGCTGCACGGTGTCGCCGCCCAGGCCCGGCGCCTCGTTGCGGGCCAGCGTTTCCAGCTCGTCGCGGACCCGCAGCGTGTTGCGCTCGTACGGGCCCAGGCGCTCCTTGACCGAAACCTCGACCTCGCCCCGGTTCTGGCAGTTCGCCGGCGCGGCCGACACCACGCGGACAGCGCTCGCGCCGGGCGCCATGTGAACCCAGGTGCAGGCGGAGAGGCCCGTCGCCACCATGGCGGCAAGGACGGTGGCGGCGGCGATCGGCAGGCGCATGCGGGGCTCCGGAAACGATGGCGTCAAAAAACGATGCCCCGGGATTGTGGCCCGGGGCATCTGAACGGCCGTGATGCAGGGCCGCGGGTTACTTCGTGACCGGGTGTCCGTCGGCGTCGATCACGGTGACGGTGCCCAGCTTCAGGTCGCGGATCGGCTGCTCGATCTTCGACAGGTCGCCGACCACGACCCAGGTCAGGGCCTTCGGGTCGAGCGTCTTCGCGGCCGCGTTGACGTCGTCGGCGGTCAGCGCCTCGATCTGGTCGGCGTGCTTGACCACGTAGTTGTCCGGACGGTCGTAGCGGACGATGTCGCCGATCGCGTTCATCACCGCGCTCGCGGTTTCGAACGAACCCGGCAGGCCGTTGATCTCGTCGGCCCGCGCCTTGTCCACTTCGGCCTGCGTCGCCGGCTTCACGCCGGTGGTGTACTCGGTGATCTCGCGCACCATTTCCTGCAACGCCGGCGCGGTCTTGTCGATCTGGACCGGCGAGTAGGCCAGCCACGGACGCTGGCCGAGCGCCGCGATCGTGGAGCTGTAAGCGCCGTAGGCCCAGTGCTTGTCCTCGCGCAGGTTCATGTTGAGGCGCGAGGAGA
>CBIHRR010000044.1:0-14884 GCA_966212495.1 uncultured Gammaproteobacteria bacterium | reverse complement strand
GATCAGGCCCATGTTCTCTCTCCTTGTGCACGGTGGTTGGGTAGCCGCTGAGGCCATGACAAGTCTGTACAGGGAGCCGTGACGGCAGCGTCTAGCGCCGACCGCGCATGCAAATGGCGCAACCACGCGGAAAACGGGCGAAAACGCGGGCCGCGGGGCCCGCGGCGTCACGTGGGCGTCACGCGCCCGGATCGCGCAAGGCGGCGAGAAGCGCGTCCCGCGGCAACTTGCCGGTGGCATTGCGCGGCAATGCGGCGACCAGGCGCAGCGGGCGGGGCAGGAACACCGGGTCGATGCCCTCGCGCAGGGCGGCGAGGATGCCCGCCTCGTCGAGCGCGGGCGCGACGACCAGCGCGGCAAGCCGGCGCACGCCGGTGGCGGGATCTGCATCCAGCGCGAACACCGCGCAGTCGAGGACGCCGTCGATCGCCTGCAGGCGACGCGTGAGGTCGCCGAGCGAAGCGCGCTTGCCGGCGATCTCGAGCAGGTCGGCGTCGCGACCCCGCAGCAGGAAACGGCCTGCGTCGTCGAACTCGACCAGGTCGGCCAGCATCGTCGCGGCGGCGAGTTGCGGCGCATGCACTTCCGTTCCGCCGGGGCGCGGCTGCAGGCGCACGCCGGGCAGCGGCGTCCACGCCTCTTCGCGCGCGGTGCGGCGCGAGGCGATGACGCAGGTCTCCGTGGAGCCGAAGAATTCGCGCAGCTCGCAGCCGAAGCGCGCTTCCGCCGCCGACGCGAGCGCCCCGGGCAGCGGCGCGGTCGCGGAAACGATGCCGGCGAGGGCCGGCGGCGCCAGCGAGGCGTCGGCGTCGCACGCGTCGAGCAGCGCGCGCAGGTGCACGGGCGTGGTCACCAGCAGGCGCGGCGCCGGCGCCTCGCACAGCGCGCGCACGATGTCGTGCGGGAAGAACGGCCGGCCCGCGTGCACCGCGAAGCCGGCGAACAGCGGCAGCAGCACGCTCAGTTCCATGCCGTACATGTGCTGCGGCGGCACGGTCGCGACCAGGCTCGGGGTTTCGCCGGCGCGCCAGAGATGGCGCAGCGCCGCGGCGTTCTGCGCGGTGCTGGCGTGGAATGCGGCCCAGGTCTTCGCATGCGCGGCCGGCGTGCCGGTACTGCCGGACGTGAAGCCGATCACCGCGACCGCGTCGGCGCGCACTTCGGCGACCGTCGCGCCCGTCGCATCGGGGGCTTCGCCCGCGCCGGCGCCCGCGTCGTCGGCCGCATCGTCATCGATGCAATGGCTGCCGGGATGCCGCGCCAGGATGTCCTCGATGCAGGCCGGCGCGCGCGACGGCGGCAGCAGCACCGCCTGTCCGCGCAGCGCCGCGGCGCAGAAGGCGAGCAGGAAGCGATCGCGGTGCTCGCACAGCACGATCGCGTGGCTCGCCTCGGGCAGGCGTGCCGCGAGCGCATGCGCCCGCCGCAGGAAGGCGTCGAGCGCGACCGGGCCGCCGGGCCCGAAGACCAGCGTGCGCGCGCCATCGCCCGTGGCGAGCGGGAGCGCGTGGATCACGTTGTCGTCGACGACTGCGGACATGGAAGGCCTGCGTTTTCCCCGGCGGTACTTTACGCTGGCGGTCGATCCGACGAACGCCCCGATGCCGACACCGCCGCCTCCCAGCGCGAAGCCCGCGATGCCGCTCTGGCACTGGCAGCCGTGGCCCGGGGAAGCGCGTGCGCGGCCGGATGCCGCGTGGGACGCCGCGCACGACTGGCTGGCCTCCCTGCCGGAAGCGCCGTCCGCGACCCTGCCCATGCATCGCGATGCGCACGGGCGGCCGCGCTTCGCCGCCGTCGCCGGCGCCGCGCCCGACGACGCGGGCTGGAGCCACAGCGGCGACGGCCTCCTCCTCGCCTACGGTCGCGGCGTGGTGCTCGGCGTCGACATGGAATTCGAACGCCCGCGCCCCAAGGCGCTCGAGCTAGCCCGCCGCTACTTCACCGCGCCGGAGATCGCGTGGCTCGAAGCGCATGCCCCCGACCCCTCCGGCCGCGCGCACGCCGCTGCCGGCGATGCGCCCGCGCCGCGCGACATCGCGTTCCTGCGCCTGTGGTGCGCGAAGGAGGCGGTGCTGAAGGCGCACGGCCGCGGCCTGGCCTTCGGACTGGATCGCCTCGCGTTCGCCGAACGCGGCGGCGCGCTGGTCCTCGCCGAGGCGGATGCGGCGCTCGGCGATCCCGCAGCCTGGTCGCTGCACGAATTCGTCCCGCACCCTGGCTATCGCGCCGCGCTCGCCTGGCGCTGAACCCCGCATCCCGCCACTACAATGACGGGATGGGCGGAACGATCGACGCAGCGCTGCGCAAGGACCTGGAGGCCGGCCTCGATGCGTTGGGCCTCGACCGCGCCCTCGCCGGACCGCTGCTCGACTACCTCGCGCTGCTGCTGCGCTGGAACGCCGCCTACAACCTCACCGCCATCCGCGACCCGCGCGAGATGGTGGCCAAGCACCTGCTCGATTCGCTGGCGATGCACGGCGCGACCGCGCCGCTCGCCGCGGCCGGCGGCCGCCTCGCGGACCTGGGCACCGGCGCCGGCTTCCCCGGCATCCCGCTGGCGATCGCGCAGCCGGGCCTGCAGGTCGCGCTGGTCGAATCCAGCGGCAAGAAGGCGCGCTTCCTGCGCGAGGCGATCCGCAACCTCGGGCTGGGCAATGCGACGGCAGTCGAGTCGCGCATCGAGGCCTACGACGCGCCCGCCGCCTTCGACGCGATCACCGCGCGCGCCCTGGCCACGCTGCCGCTGATCCTGGCGCTGGGCGGCCACCTGCTGAAGCCCGGCGGCGTGCTGCTGGCGATGAAGGGCGTGGTCCCCGCCGACGAGATCGCCGCGTTGCCGCCCGGCTGGGAAGTCAGGGAGATCCGCCCGCTCGCCGTGCCCGGGCTGGGCGCGGAACGGCACCTGGTCGTGGTCGGCCGCGCCCCTGGCGGGGATACCGCATAATCCCCGGTCCGGCCCCGCTCCATGGCGACATGGTTCGCGCCGGCCTTCCACCGCACGAGGTCACGCGCCGAGCCATGGCCCGCATCATCGCTGTCGCCAACCAGAAAGGCGGGGTCGGCAAGACCACCACCGCGGTCAACCTGGCCGCGGCGCTGGCGGCCACGCCCAAGCGCGTGCTGCTGGTGGACCTCGACGCCCAGGGCAACGCCACCATGGGCAGCGGCGTGGACAAGCACGAACTGGCCGCGTCCAGCTGCGACGTGCTGCTCGAGGAACAACACGCCGACGTCGCGATCGTGAAGACGCCGGAAGGCTTCGACCTGCTGCCGGGCAACACCGACCTCACCGCGGCCGAGATCGAGCTGATGGACGAGGAAGGCCGCGAGCAGCGCCTCAAGCGCGCGCTCGACCCGCTGCGCGGGCGCTACGACTTCATCATCATCGACTGCCCGCCGGCGCTGTCGCTGCTCACGCTCAACGCGCTCACCGCCGCCGACGGCGTGCTGGTGCCGATGCAGTGCGAGTACTACGCGCTGGAGGGCCTGAGCTCGCTCGTGCGCACCATCGACGCGCTCAAGGGCCGGCTCAATCCGGCGCTGGAGATCGAGGGCGTGCTGCGCACCATGTTCGACGTGCGCAACAACCTCGCCAACGCGGTGTCGGCCGAGCTGGTCGAGCATTTCGGCGACAGGGTGTTCCGCACCATCGTGCCGCGCAACGTGCGCCTGGCCGAGGCGCCGAGCCACGGCCAGAGCATCGTCGGCTACGACCGCGGCTCGCGCGGCGCGGTCGCGTACCTGGGGCTGGCGGGCGAAGTGCTGCGCCGCCAGCGCGAGCGCGAACAGGCGGACAAGGAAAAGCAGGGGGAAGGCAGGACGATGAAGGACACCACCGGGAGCCCGGCATGAACGCCGCATCCAAGGGCGCGCCGAAGAAGCGCGGCCTCGGCCGCGGGCTGGAAGCGCTGCTGGGCCCGAAGGCCGCCGCCGAGGCGCCCGTGCTGCAGGCCACGCCGGGCGACGAGCTGCGCCGGCTGCCGGTCGACGCGCTGGCGCCGGGCAAGTACCAGCCGCGCCGCACGATGGACGATGCGAAGCTCGCCGAGCTCGCCGAATCGATCCGCGCGCAGGGCGTGATCCAGCCCATCGTGGTGCGCGAAGTCGCGTCCGCGCGCGGCGGCCGGACCTGGGAGATCATCGCGGGCGAGCGCCGCTGGCGCGCGTCGAAGCTCGCCGGCCTCGGCGAAGTCCCGGTGGTGGTGCGCGAAGTCGACGACCGCACCGTCGTCGCGATGGCGCTGATCGAGAACATCCAGCGCGAAGACCTCAACCCGCTCGAGGAAGCCAGCGCGCTGCAGCGGCTGATCGACGAATTCGACCTGACCCACGCCCAGGCGGCGGAAGCCGTCGGCCGTTCGCGCGCGGCGGTGTCCAACCTGCTGCGCCTGCTGGAGCTGCCGCCCGAGATCCGCACGCTGGTGGAAACGCGCGCGCTGGAGATGGGCCACGCGCGCGCGCTGCTCACGCTCGCGCCGCAGGCCGCCGTCGCGCTCGCGCGCCAGGCGGCCGAGAACGAATGGTCGGTGCGCGAGGTCGAGCATCGCGTGCAGCAGCTGGCCGCGGGCAAGGTCGCCGCGGGCGGTGCGCAGGCGAAGGCGAAGCCCGGCAAGGCCGCCCCGCAAGCCGACATCGCCGCGCTCGAGCGCGAACTGGGCGAAGCCCTGGGCACGCGCGTCGCCATCGACCACGGCCGCGGCGGCAAGGGCAAACTGGTGATCCATTACGCCAACCTCGACGCGCTCGACGGCGTGCTCGAGAAGCTGCGCGCGAAGGGCTGACGCATGCTGTCCGTCGTCGTGCCGGTCTACAACGAGGAAGACAACGTCGCGCCCCTCGTCGGCGAGATCGTGGCCGCGCTGCGCGGCCGTCCGCCGCAGGACGGCGGCGACTTCGAGATCGTCTACGTGGACGACTGCTCGACCGACGGCACCCTCGCGAGGCTGCAGGCGCTGAAGGCCGAAGTGCCCGAGCTGCGCGTCATCCGCCACCTGAAACAAGGTCGCCAGAGCACCGCGATCCGCAACGGCGTCAAGGCCGCGCGCGGCGAATGGATCGCCACGCTCGACGGCGACGGCCAGAACGACCCCGCCGACATCCCGAAGCTCCTTGCCGAGCGCGCGAGGGCCGCGCCGGGCGTGAAGCTGTTCGCCGGCTGGCGCGTCAACCGCATGGACAGCGGCAGCAAGCGCTGGGCCTCGAAGTGGGCGAACGCGATCCGCTCGCGGATGCTGCGCGACGACACGCCCGACACCGGCTGCGGCATCAAGCTGTTCGAGCGCGAGGCCTTCCTCGACCTGCCGCACTTCGACCACATGCACCGCTACCTGCCGGCGCTGATGCAGCGCGCGGGCTGGAAGACGGTGAGCGTGCCGGTGAACCACCGGCACCGCAGCGCCGGCGTGTCGAAGTACAACAACCTCAACCGCGCGCTGGTGGGCATCAGCGACCTGCGCGGCGTGGCCTGGCTGATCAAGCGCGGCAAGGTGGCCCCCACCGAGGAAATGCCGTGAGCGTCGCCGCCCTGGGCGTCGCCCTGGTGCAGGCCGACCCCATGAACGAGCCGATCGCGTGGCTCGCGTGGTCGGGCCTGCACGCGTCGCCGTGGAAGCTGATCGGCCTGGTCGGCGCGCTGATGTTCGGCGGCCGCTGGCTCGTGCAGTTCGTGGCGAGCAAGCGCCAGGGCAAGCCGGTGATCCCGCGCCTGTTCTGGTACATGAGCATCGTCGGCAGCCTGATGACGCTGTCCTACTTCGTGTTCGGCAAGAACGATTCGGTCGGCATCCTGCAGAACCTGTTCCCGGCGTTCACCGCCTGCTACAGCCTCTACCTGGACATCCGCCACCGCGGCTGGCGCCGCGACCGCGCCAGCCACTGATCCACCGGGGGTTCTCGATGCAAGGCAAGTCGATGCGCGCCGCGCAGGCGTTCGTGATCGTGCTGGCGCTGGCCGTAGCGCCGCGCGCTGCGGGCGCGGCGGAAACGCCTGCCGCCGCGGGCGCGACCACGGCCGCCGACGCGGCATTCCGCGCCATCTACGAAGCCGAATGGAAGTGGCGCGAACGCGAGTTCGGCAATGCGGGAGACGAGGACGGCGAGCCCGAGATCGACCTGCCGAGATTGCCCGACATCGGCCCGGAAGCGCAGGCCCGCAGGCTGGCGAAGTGGGATGCGGTGCTCGCGCAACTGCGCGCGATCGACCCGGCGCGGCTGTCGCCGGCCGAGCGCGTGAACTACGCGGTCTACCTGCCGCAGGTGCAGGGGCTCGCCGCGTCCGTGCGCTTCCGCGACTACGAGATGCCGTTCAACGCCGACAGCTCGTTCTGGGCCGACCTGGCGTTCATGGCGCGCCGCGACATGCGCGACGCGCAGGCCTACGGCAACTACATCGGGCGCCTGGAAGACGTGCCGCGCTACTTCGACCAGCAGGTCGCGAACATGCGCGCCGGCCTGGCGCGCGGCTTCAGCGTGCCGAAGGCGGTCCTCGCCGGGCGCGACCAGTCCATCGCCGACGTCGCCAACCTGCGGCGCGCCGAGGATTCGCCGCTGTGGCAGCCGTTCGCGCGCATGCCCGCGCGGATCCCGGCGGCGGAACAGGACGCGTTGCGGGCCAGGGCGCGCACGGCGATCATGCAGCGCGTGGTGCCCGCGCACGCCAGGCTCCTCGCGTTCTACCGCGACGAATACATGCCCCGCGCGCGCGACACGCTCGCCGCCGAGGCGATGCCAGACGGCAAGGCCTGGTACCGCGAGCAGATCCGCCAGTACACGACGCTGGACATGGATCCCGACGAGATCCACGCCATCGGCCTGCGCGAAGTGGACCGCATCCAGGCGGAGATGGACGCGATCATCCGCAAGGTCGGCTTCCAGGGCAGCACGCCGGACAGGACATTCGCGGAATTCCTGCACTTCCTGCGCACCGATCCGCGGTTCTACGCGAAGACGCCGCAGGAACTGCTCGATCGCGCGGCCTGGATCGCCAAGCGCGTCGACGGCGAGGTCGGCAAGGTGATCGGCACGCTGCCGCGCGGCCGCTTCACGATCGTCCCGGTCCCGCCGGAGATCGCGCCGTTCTGGACCGCCGGGCGCGGCGGCACCGACACCTACTGGGTCAACACGTACGACCTGCCGTCCCGGCCGCTGTACAACCTGCCGGCCCTGACGCTGCACGAGTCGTCGCCGGGCCATTCGCTGCAGCTGTCCCTGGCGAAGGAGCAGGCGGGCCAGCCCGCGTTCCGCCGCAACAGCTACATCTCCGCGTTCGGCGAAGGCTGGGGCCTGTACAGCGAGGACCTGGGCGTGGACATGGGCATCTACCAGACGCCCTACGAGGACTTCGGCCGCCTGACCTACGCGATGTGGCGCGCCTGCCGGCTGGTGATCGACACCGGCCTGCACCACGAGGGCTGGACCCGCGCGCAGGCCATCGCCTACCTCGCCGACCGGACCGCGCTCTCCACCCACGAGGTCGAGACCGAGGTCGACCGCTACATCTCCTGGCCGGGCCAGGCGCTGAGCTACAAGCTCGGGGAACTCACGATCGTCCGCCTCCGCCACGAGGCCGAGGCGGCCCTGGGCCCGCGCTTCGACCTGCGCAGGTTCCATGACGTGGTCTTGGCCCAGGGCTCGGTGCCGCTGCCGGTGCTGGAGGCGCAGGTCCGGGCCTACATCGCCAAGGCCGGGGCGGACCCGGCGCCCGACCGGGCCAGCCACTAGCGCCAAGCCACTGATTTACGGCATAATCGCCGGCTCGCTGCGCCTGGCCGGACCTCCGGCCCGCCAATCGAGGCCGAAGGTCCCCGGGCTACGGGAACCAACCATTACCTTTCGAGGTGCGTTATGTCCCGCGTATGCCAAGTCACCGGCAAGGGCGTGCAGACCGGCAACAACGTCTCGCACGCCAACAACAAGACCCGCCGTCGCTTCCTGCCGAACCTGCACGAGCGTCGCTTCTGGGTCGCCAGCGAGAACCGCTGGGTCAAGCTGAAGGTTTCCGCGCAGGCACTGCGCACCATCGACAAGAACGGGATCGATTCGATCCTGGCCGATCTCCGCGCCCGCGGCGAAAAGGTCTGAGGAGGACGACATGGCGAGCAAGCGCGACAAGATCCGCCTGGTGTCCACCGCCGACACCGGCCACTTCTACACCACCGACAAGAACAAGAAGAACACGCCGAACAAGATGGAGGTCAAGAAGTACGACCCCGTCGTCCGGAAGCACGTGATCTACAAGGAAGCCAAGATCAAGTAAGGCTTCCGCCGGTTTCAGTCGGAAAAGCGAAGGCCCGCGCGAGCGGGCCTTTTCTTTTGCGCGCGGCGCGCGGCGCGACGACGCAGGGCGCCGCCGCTCAGGCCTCCTTGCGTTCGCGGACAAGCGACGCGACGACGGACGGGTCGGCGAGGGTCGACGTGTCGCCCAGCTGCTCCGGCGCGTTCTCCGCGATCTTGCGCAGGATCCGCCGCATGATCTTGCCGCTGCGCGTCTTCGGCAGGGCCGGCGCCCACTGGACGTGGTCGGGCGTGGCCGTCGGGCCGATCTCGTTGCGCACCTGCGCGACGAGCTCCGCGCGCAGCGCGTCCGACGGCGCGACGCCTTCCTTCAGCGTCACGAAGGCGTAGATGCCCTGGCCCTTCACGTCGTGCGGGAAGCCGACCACCGCCGCTTCGGCCACGTCGTGGTGCCCGACCAGCGCGCTCTCGATCTCCGCGGTGCCGATGCGGTGGCCGCTCACGTTGATCACGTCGTCGACGCGCCCGGTGATCCACCAGTCGCCGTCGGCGTCGCGGCGCGCGCCGTCGCCGGTGAAGTACATGCCCGGATAGGCCTTGAAGTAGGTGTCGACGAAGCGCTGGTGGTCGCCGTACACGGTGCGCATCTGCCCGGGCCAGGAATCCAGCAGCACGAGGTTGCCTTCGCCCGCGCCCTCGACGAAGGCGCCGTTGGCATCCACGAGCGCGGGGCGCACCCCGAAGAACGGCTTCATCGCGGCGCCGGGCTTGGGCTCGGAAACGACGCCGGGCCAGGGCGCGATCAGGATCCCGCCGGTCTCGGTCTGCCACCAGGTGTCCACGACCGGGCAGCGCGATTCGCCGACGACGTCGTGGTACCAGCGCCAGGCCTCCGGGTTGATCGGTTCGCCGACGGAGCCGAGCAGGCGCAGCGACTTGCGCGAGGTCGAGCGCACGGGCGCGTCACCCTCGCGCATCAGCGCGCGGATCGCGGTCGGCGCGGTGTAGAAGATCGTCACCTGGTGCCTGTCCACCACCTGCCAGAAGCGCGAACTGTCGGGGAAGGTCGGCACGCCCTCGAACACCAGCACGGTGGACCCGTTCGCCAGCGGCCCGTAGACGATGTAGCTGTGCCCGGTCACCCAGCCGACGTCGGCGGTGCACCAGTACACGTCGTCGTCGCGCAGGTCGAACGCCATCTCGTGCGTCATCGCGCAGAACACCAGGTAGCCGCCGGTCGTGTGCAGCACGCCCTTCGGCTTGCCGGTGCTGCCGGAGGTGTAGAGGATGAACAGCGGATCCTCGGCGTTCATGCGCTCGGGCGCGCAGGTGTCAGGCTGGCCCTCGACGACGGCGTCGACCCAGCGGTCGCGCGGCATCTGCATCGCGACCGCGCCGCCGGTGTGGCGGACCACCAGCACGGTCTCGACGCTGTTGGTGCCGGGCAGCTTCAGCGCGGCGTCGACGTTCGCCTTCAGCGGGATGCGCTTGCCGCCGCGCAGGCCCTCGTCGGCGGTGATGACCAGCTTGCTGCCGCAGTCGGCGATGCGGTCGGCGATCGAATGCGGCGCGAAGCCGCCGAACACCACCATGTGCACCGCGCCGATGCGCGCGCACGCGAGCATCGCCACGATCGCGTCGGGGATCATCGGCAGGTAGATCGTGACGCGGTCGCCCTTGCCGATGCCGAGGTTGCGCAGCGCGTTGGCGAGGCGGCACACGCGGGCGTGCAGTTCGCGGTAGGTGATGCGCTCGCCGTCGGCGGCCGGGTCGTCCGGTTCGAACACGACCGCGACCTTGTCGCCGCGCGTCGCCAGGTGCCGGTCCAGGCACTCCACGCTCGCATTCAGCTCGCCGTCCGCGTACCAGCGCACGTGGAAGCCGGCCGGGTCGAACGTGGTGTCCTTCACCTGCGTCGGGCGGCGCATCCAGTCGAGGCGGCCGGCGGCGCGGCCCCAGAAGCCGTCCGGATCGCGCAGCGACTCGTCGTACAGGCGCGCGTATTCGGCGGGATCGAGGGGCATGGCCGGCTCCTTCAGGCGGGGCAGGCCCCCAGTTTGCCGCAATCGGGCCGGCATCTTCACGTCGCCATCCCGCACCGCCACCGTCGCGTGCCGGTGACTTCAGGCCTATGCCGAGGCCCCGCGGCGGGTTTATGTTGCGGGTCCCTCCCGAACCCGGTGACTGCCCCATGCGCCTTTCCCGTCCCACCCTGCTGGCGATGGCCATCTGCGCCTGCGTCGCCTGCAGCCGCACCCCGACCGCAGGCGAGACCGCGAAACCCGCGACGCCGCCCGCGGCCGCCGCGCCGGCACAACCCGTCATCGGCATCGACGTCGCAGGCATGGACAAGTCGGTGCAGCCGGGCGACGACTTCAACGAATACGCCAATGGCGGCTGGCTGAAGACCGCGGAGATCCCGGCCGACCGCTCCAGCACCGGCATCTTCCTGCAGGTGTTCCAGAAGGCCGAGCAGCGCCAGGCCGACCTGGTGAAGTCCATCCTCGACGCGAAGCCCGCCGCCGGCACCGACGAGCGCCGCATCGCCGACTACTACACCGCGTTCATGGACACCGCGACGATCGAGCAACGCGGCCTGGCGCCGGTGCAGCCCGAGCTCGACGCGATCGCCGCCGTGAACGACAAGGCCGCGTTCGCCACCTACCTCGGCCAGAACCTGCGCGCCGACGTCGATCCGCTCAACGCGACCAACTACTACACCGACCGCCTGTTCGGCCTCTTCGTCACCCAGGGCCTGCAGGATCCGGCGCACAACATGGCCTACCTGCTGCAGGGCGGCCTGGGCATGCCGAACCGCGACTACTACCTGTCGTCCGACAAGGAAATGGCCTCGGTACGCGACGCGTACAAGACCTACATGACCGCGCTGATGAAGCAGGCGGGCATCGCCGACGCCGAGGCGAAGGCGAAGACCATCTACGCGCTCGAGGAGAAGATCGCGAAGGCGCAGGCCTCGATTGTCGACACCGAGAACGTGCACAACGCCCAGGCCTGGGCCACCGCCGACTTCGCGAAGAAGGCGCCGGGCCTCGACTGGGCCGCGTACTTCAAGGCCGCCGGCCTCGACGGCCAGCAGACGATCACCGCCTGGCAGCCGGGCGCGATCGCCAAGCTCTCGGCGCTCACCGCCAGCGTGCCGCTGCAGGACTGGAAGGACTGGGCGACGTTCCATGCGATCAACCGCGCCGCCGGCCTGCTGCCGAAGGCCTATGCCGACCTGTCGTTCGGCTTCTACGGCACCACGCTGAGCGGCACGCCGCAGCAGCGCCCGCGCGACAAGCGCGCGCTCTCCGCGGTGAACAACGCGCTCGGCGACGCCGTCGGCAAGATCTACGTGCAGAAGTACTTCCCCGCGTCCTCGCGCGAGAAGATCCAGCAGCTGGTGTCGAACCTGCTCGCGGTGTTCCCGGAGCGCATCGACAAGCTCGACTGGATGGACGACGCGACCAAGGCGAAGGCCAAGGCGAAGGTCGCGTCGATGAAGGTCGGCGTGGGCTATCCGGACACCTGGCGCGACTACGCGTCGCTCGAAGTGAAGCCCGACGACGCGCTGGGCAATTCGCAGCGCGCCCAGCTCGCCGAATACCACCACCAGGTCGCCAAGCTCGGCCAGGCCCCGGACCGCGGCGAATGGTGGATGACGCCGCAGACGGTGAACGCGGTGAACCTGCCGCTGCAGAACGCGCTGAACTTCCCGGCCGCGATCCTCGAGCCGCCGTTCTTCGACCCGAAGGCCGACGACGCGGCGAACTACGGCTCGATCGGCGCGGTCATCGGCCACGAGATCAGCCACAGCTTCGACAACCTGGGTTCCGAGTTCGACGCCGAGGGCAAGCTGCAGAACTGGTGGACGCCGGGCGATTCGGAGCACTTCAAGGCGGCCGGCAAGAAGCTCGTGGCGCAGTACGACGCGTACGAGCCGCTGCCGGGCCTGCACATCAACGGCGAGCAGACGCTGGGCGAGAACATCGCCGACCTGGCCGGCCTGGAGGTCGCGCACGAGGCCTACGTGAAGTCGCTCGGCGGCAAGCCCGCGCCGGTGCTCGAAGGGCTCAGCGGCGACCAGCGCTTCTTCCTCGCCTTCGCGCAGGCCTGGCGCACGAAGACGCGCGATGCCGCGCTGCGCGCGCAGGTGGTCGGCGACGGCCACGCGCCGGGCGCCTTCCGCGCGCAGACGGTGCGCAACATCGACGCGTGGTACGACGCGTTCGGCGCGAAGGAAGGCCAGAAGCTGTACCTGGCGCCGGACGCGCGCGTGCGCATCTGGTAATCGCAACGCCGGCCTGGCCGGCGCCACCGCTGGAAACGAGGGGCCCCGCGGGGGCCGGCGGGCGTGGGTGGGGGGGGGGCGGGGCCGGCGGCGCGGCGGGGGGGAGGGCGGCGGCCCGGGTGGGCGCGGGGGCGCCTCTGGAACTCCCACCGCGGGCGGGGCGGGCGCCCCCGCTGGAAACGACGGCCCGCTCGCGGGCCGTCGTCGTTCGTGGCGGTCAGCGCGCGACCGCGGGCAGCGAAGCGATGAAGCGGTCGACCGTGTCGGTGTAGGCGCCGGGCAGGCCGAGCTTGTCGTTGATCTCGCCGTGCGACAGGGCTTCGGGCAGCACTTCGGCGCGCACGCGGAGGCGGTGCGCGGCGCCCGCGAAACCACGCGCCTGGTCGCAGGAGTTCGCGCGTTCGGTCGAGCACACCAGCAGGATCGGTGCCGCGTCGCGCGTGAGCTGCAGGGTCGGCGAGGCTGCGCGCCAGTAGGCCGGGTCGGTGCCGAAGGCGTCGTCGTACAGCGACGGATGGCGCGACTGCATGATCTTCGTGACGTCCAGCGCGGCGCTGTCGAGCGCGATCGTGCCCCGCCACGCGCGAGCCCCGTGCGCACGCGCGAGCGCCGGGTCGGCGTCGAGCAGCGCGACGAGGTGCGCGCCCGCGGAATGGCCGGCCAGCACGAAGCGCAACGGATCCGCGCCCCATTCGCGTGCGTGGCGCTGCGCGTACGCGAGCGCCGCGGCGACGTCGCCCGCCTGCGTCACCGGATCGGCTTCGGGCAGCAACCGGTAATCCACCGACACCACCACCATGCCGCGCGCGCTCCAGTCGGCGAGCTTGTTGTCGACGACCTTGCGGCTGTCCTTGTCGCCGCGCCGCCAGCCGCCGCCATGCACCAGCAGCACGGCATCGCCGGTCGGGTGCGCGGGAACGTAGGCATCAAGGCGCTGCGCGGGATCGCTGCCGTACGCGATGTCGGCGATGCGGCGGACGCCGGCGGGCAAGCTGTCGTCGCGATCACCGCGCTTGGCGTCGCCCCCGCGCACATTGCGCTGCGCACTTGCCTGCGCGCGCCGCTGGGCGGCTTCGCGCCATGGCCGCGCCTGCCAGCCCTGGGCCGGCGCCGCCCACGCCGATGCCGCAGCCGCAGCCGCCATGCAGGCAGCCAGTCCCATCATCGCGATTCCGCTCCGCATGCCCATCATCGTGCTCCTGCCCGGGTGGATGCCCGCTTCAACGCGGCGGCAAGCGCTCGAGTTGACGCCGGCCCGGTCAGGGCGGCGCGGCAAGTTCCAGGGCGTTCAGGAATCCGTCGCGGTCGTGGTCCTGTCGGGCGAAGGCCGCGGCCAGCCGCGCGCGGTGCGCATCGCGGGTGAGCGGCGCGCCGCGGCCGCCCGGCAATTCGCGCGCGGACAGCACGCCGTCGTGGTCGCGGTCCATGGCGTCGAAGCCGTAGCCCATCCAGGCCTGGTATTCGGGCAGCGAGACGCGGCCGTCGCCGTCGGCGTCCATGCGGGCGAGGTAGCCGGCCGCGCCCTGCACGGCCTGTGCGCGGACGGGCGCGAAGACGGCGGCCAGGGGCGTGGCCGCCAATGCCGCCGCCAGCACGAGGCTCCTGCGGCGGCGCGCGATCCGCACGGGCGTGCTACGCGGCGGCGCCGCGCAGCGAATAACCCTTCAGCCGCATCGAGAAGTCCTGCAGCGCGCGGATGCCGCTCGCTTCGGCCTCGTGGCACCAGGCCTGCAGCGCGTGCAGGCGCTCGGTCGCGTCGTGGCTGCGCGCTTCCAGCACGGCCGCCAGGCGGCGGCGATGCTCGACCAGCGTGCCGATGCGCGGGCGCTGCGCAACAAAGGCCTGCAGCTTCGCGCGCGCGTCCGGCTTGAGCCAGCGGCCGTCGTCGGCGAGGCCGCGGCGCAGCTTGCGCGGCAGCAGCGCGCGCAGCCTGGCGCCGGCGGCGCTGGCTTCCTCGCGCAACGCGGGCTTGAGCACGTCGCGCTGGAAGTCGGTCATCGCCTGGAAGCGCACCGCGAGCAGCGCCTTCAGTGTGTCCGCGTCGGGCGCGGGGATGTTAGGGCGCACGGCGAGGGTCGGCGCGGTGCGCAGCACCTTCGCCAGGCGGACGCGCTCGAGCCCGCGGATCGCGAGCCAGCCGATGTCGAGTTCCCACTTGCGCAGCGCGAACTTCGCCGACGAGGGGAACGCGTGGTGGTTGTTGTGCAGCTCCTCGCCGCCGATCCACAGGCCCCAGGGCGTGAGGTTGGTCGCGGTGTCGTCGGTCTCGAAGTTGCGGTAGCCCCACCAGTGGCCGAGGCCGTTGACGACGCCCGCGGCCCAGAACGGGATCCACAGCATCTGGATCGCCCACACCGC
>CBIHRR010000043.1:0-14990 GCA_966212495.1 uncultured Gammaproteobacteria bacterium | reverse complement strand
AGGTCGAGATCGATGTTCTTGAGGTTGTGGGTCCGTGCGCCGCGGATGCGGATGAAATCCATCGCCATCGGGGGATCTGGCCTCGGCTTGCGGGTGGGGGCCGGTCCCGGGCGGCCGGGGGCCGGACGGGGACCGAACAGGGGAGCGTAGCGAGCCACCGATCTGGGGGCAAACGGGGGCGTATGCCAGCCTGCCATCCCTCCGTCGCAGGCCCTGCGACCCCGGGCGTTCAGGTGCGCGGAGAGGACGCACCCCCCAGCCAGCGGGGGCCGGGGGAGCAGGTGCTGGCGGGCCGCCGCGGCGTTCCGGGCGGGTTGCTCCAAGCCACTGAAACCCATACAATTCCGCTTCTGTCCGGCCCCGCCGCGCACAGGACCTGCCGCAAGGCAGCGAAGAAGAACTACAGAAGATCCAGGCCGAAGAGGCCGCGCACTCAGGAAACACAGTCATGTACGCAGTACTGGTCACCGGCGGCAAGCAATACCGCGTGATGGAAGGCGAGACGCTCCGCGTCGAGCTGCTCGGCGAGCACGAGGCCGGCAAGGAAATCACGTTCGACAACGTGCTGATGCTCGGCGACGCCGACGGCATCAAGCTCGGCGCAGACCTCAAGGGCGCCAGCATCACCGCCAAGGTCATCGGCCACGGCCGCGCCGACAAGATCCGCATCGTCAAGTTCCGCCGCCGCAAGCACCATCGCAAGCAGATGGGCCACCGGCAGCACTACACCGAAATCCAGATCACCGGCATCGCCGGTGGTTCGAAGCAAAAGTAAGGAGAAGCAGCCATGGCACACAAAAAGGGCGTAGGTTCCTCGCGCAACGGCCGCGACTCCAATCCGAAGTACCTCGGCGTGAAGATGTACGGCGGCCAGGCCATCGAGGCCGGCAACATCATCGTCCGCCAGCGCGGCACGCAGTTCCACCCGGGTCCGGGCGTCGGCCTCGGCCGCGACCACACGCTGTTCGCGCTGGTCGACGGCAAGGTCGAGTTCTCGACCAAGGGCCCGAAGAAGCGCCGCACCGTCAGCATCGTCGCCGCCTGACGGTTGCCGACGGCGCGTGCAAGGGCCCCGCTTCGGCGGGGCTTCTTGTTTCGGGAGCGGGGAACGGGGAACAGGGAACAGGGAACTGCAGATGGCTGCGCCTCGCGGCATCGCCGTGCTTTCCCCGCTATCCGACCCGCCAGCCCGTAGAATCCAGTCACCGCGAAACTCCAGTTCCCCGTTCCCCATTCCCCTTTCCCCGCCCTCATGAAACTCGTCGACGAAGCTGAAATCACCGTCACTGCCGGCAACGGCGGCAACGGCTGCGTCGGCTTCCGGCGCGAGAAATTCATCCCGCTCGGCGGCCCGGACGGCGGCGACGGCGGCAAGGGCGGCGACGTCTGGCTGCAGGCCGACGAGAACCTCAACACCCTGGTCGACTTCCGCCACCAGCGGTCGTTCCGCGCGCAGCGCGGCGAGAACGGCATGGGCAGCCAGATGTACGGCAAGGGCGGCGACGACATCACCGTGACCGTGCCGGTCGGCACTGTCGTCACCAACGTCGACACCGATGAGGTGATCGGCGACCTCACCCGCCACGGCGAGCGCCTGCTCGTCGCGCGTGGCGGCAAGGGCGGCCTCGGCAACATGCACTTCAAGAGCTCGATCAACCGCTCGCCGCGGCAGTCCACGCCGGGCGACGAGGGCGAGGCGCGCGCGCTCAAGCTCGAGCTCAAGCTGCTCGCCGACGTCGGGCTGCTCGGCTTCCCGAACGCGGGCAAGAGCACCTTCATCCGCGCGGTGTCGGCGGCGACGCCGAAGGTGGCGGACTATCCGTTCACCACGCTGTATCCGAACCTGGGCGTCGTCAGCGTCGAGCCGCACCGCAGCTTCGTGATCGCGGACGTGCCGGGCCTGATCGAAGGCGCGGCCGATGGCGCCGGCCTGGGCACGCAGTTCCTGCGCCACCTGCAGCGCACGCGCCTGCTGCTGCACCTGGTCGACCTGTCGCCGGCGCTGGAAGGCTACGAGGCCTACGGCGATGCCGTGCCGTCGCCGGTGGAGCAGGTGCGCGCGATCGAACGCGAGCTCGGCCGCCATGATCCGGAGCTGCTGCAGAAGCCGCGTTGGCTGGTGCTGAACAAGGCCGACCTCGCGTTCGAGGAAGAGTCCCGCGCGGCGGCGGAAAAGATCGTTGCCGACCTGGGCTGGACTGCGCCGTGGTACCTCGTGTCGGCGATCGCCCGCGAGGGCACCTGGCCGGTCGTGCTGGACGTGCAGGCCTTCTTCGACCGCCAGCGCGCCGAGGCGCTCGAGGCCGCGCACGCGGCCGGCGATGCGGGCGATGCGGTGGCGCCGCGCGCCAGCGACGAACGGGACGACACCGGTGCCTGAGCCCGTCGCGCGGGCAACAAAAAACCCGGCGCAGGCCGGGTTTTTCGCATGCCGCGTGTCGCGCGGGCGCCGGTCAGGCGGCCTGCAGCGCCTTGATGCGCGCAGCCAGGCGGCTCTTGTGGCGGGCGGCCTTGTTGCGATGGATCAGGCCACGCGCGCTGAAGCGGTCGAGGATCGGCTGGGCGACGTCGTAGGCGGCCTTGGCGCCGGCGGCATCGTTGGAGTCGAGCGCCTTCAGCACCTTCTTGACGGCGGTGCGCAGCTGCGAGCGCTGGGCCGCATTGCGGGCGTTGCGCACGACGGTCTGCTTGGAGCGCTTCTTGGCGGACTTGATGTTGGCCACGTGGAATCCTGGAAACGGGGTGTAATGAAGGGTCGGTTGGGGTCAGCGGCCGCGGGTTTCGGCCCGGGCAGACAGGAAAGTATGGGCGATTCATGGACTTGCGTCAACAACCCGGCGGGCGCGAACGCCCAGGCGGCCGGGACCCCGCGGAGCGCCGCGTGAGCGGTCCGCAGGCGCGACCGGCCCAGCACGGCCACGGCATGCTGCGCGGGCTGCTGTCCTTCAGCAGCATGACCTTCCTGTCCCGGATCCTGGGGCTGGTCCGGGACCAGGCGATCCTGCACGTGTTCGGCGTCAACGCGGCGACCGATGCCTTCTGGGTCGCGTTCCGTATCCCGAACTTCATGCGCCGGCTGTTCGCCGAGGGCTCGTTCTCGACGGCCTTCGTGCCGGTCTTCACCGAGATCAAGGAAACCCGGCCGCACGCCGACCTCAAGGCGCTCGTGGCCCGGGTGTCGGGCACGCTCGGCGGCGTGCTGCTGGTCATCACCGCGCTCGGGCTGGTCTTCACCCCGCAGGTGGCGATGCTGTTCAACCCCGGCGTGGTCGACGAGCCCGTGCGCTTCGCGATGGTCGTCGAGTTGCTGCGGCTGACCTTCCCGTTCCTGCTGTTCGTGTCGCTCACGGCGCTGGCCGGCGGCGCGCTCAACAGCTTCGGCCGCTTCGGGCTGCCGGCGCTGACGCCGGTGATCCTCAACCTGTGCATGATCGCCGGCGCGCTGTGGCTGGCGCCGCGGCTGGACGTGCCGATCCTCGCGCTCGGCTGGGCGGTGCTCGTCGCGGGCGTGCTGCAGCTGCTGTTCCAGCTGCCGGCGCTGCGCGGGCTGGACCTGCTGTCGCTGCCGGCCTGGGGCTGGCGCCATCCGGACGTGCGCCGGGTGATGAAGCTGATGGTGCCGACGCTGTTCGGCTCGTCGGTGGCGCAGATCAACCTGCTGCTGGACACCGTGCTCGCCTCGTTCCTGTTCGTCGGCTCGCAGACCTGGCTCTCGCAGGCCGACCGCTTCCTCGAGCTGCCGATGGGCCTGTTCGCGATCGCGCTGGGCACGGTGATCCTGCCGGCGCTGTCGCGTCACCACGTCAATGCCGACCGCGCCGGTTTCTCGGCCGCGCTCGACTGGGGCCTGCGCAACACGCTGCTGATCGCGGTGCCGGCGATGTTCGGGCTGATGCTGCTCGCGCAGCCGCTGGTGGCGACGCTGTTCCAGAACGGGCGCTTCACGCCCTTCGACACGCGGATGGCCGCGCTCTCGGTCTTCGGCCTGAGCTTCGGCCTGCCGGCCTTCGCGCTGGTGAAGGTGGTGTTGCCGGCGTTCTATTCGCGCCAGGACACGCGCACGCCGGTGCGCGCGGGCGTGACCGCGCTGGTGGCGAACATGGTGCTGAACATCGCGCTGCTCGCGCTGCTGTACGTGCTGATGGCGACGCCGCAGGCGCGTGCCGGCGGGGTGTTCGCCGGGCTGGCCGCGACGCCGGGCCTGCACCTGGCGCTGGGCATCGCCAGCGCGCTCGCGAGCTACGTGAACCTGGGGCTGCTGTGGCACTGGCTGCGCCGCGACGGCGTCTACCAGCCGCTGCCCGGCTGGGGCCGGTTCGTGCTGCGGCTGGTGCTGGCGTGCGCGGCCCTGTGCGCGGTGGTGCTGGCCGGCCTCTACCTGGCGCCCGATTTCACCGGCATGCGCTTGTGGTCGCGCATCGCCTGGCTGCTCGGCCTGGTGGCGGCAGGCGTCGTCGCGTACGCCGCCACGCTGTTCGCGATGGGCTGGCGCCTGCGTGAACTGCGCGGGCACTGAGCGCGGAGCGCGCGCGCTGCCTCGCTATACTGGCCGGTACGCATGAAGCATCCATTCCGCGACGTCCGGGGCGCCCTCCTGTGCCCGCAAGGCAGCGTGGCCTGCATCGGCGCCTTCGACGGCCTGCACCTCGGCCACCAGGCGCTGCTGGGCCGTGCCGGCGCGCGTGCGCGCGCCCTCGGCCTGCCGATGGCTGCCGTCGGCTTCGAACCGCTGCCGCGCGAGGTGTTCGCGCATCCGGCGCCGCCGCGCCTGATGCTGCCGGGCGCGAAGCTCGCGGGCCTGCGGCAGCTGGGCGCCGATTGCGTCGGGCTGCTGCGGTTCGATGCGCGGCTGGCGGCGATGCCGGCCGAAGAGTTCGTGCGCGAACTGCTGGTCGCGAGGCTGCATGCGCGCGAGGTCTGGGTCGGCCCGGACTTCCGCTTCGGCCACAAGCGCGGCGGCGACATCGCGACGCTGCGCCGGCTCGGGCGCGCGCTCGGCTTCGCGGCGGACGAGATCGCGCCGGTGCTGCTCGACGGCGAGCGCGTCTCGAGCACGCGCATCCGCGAGGCGCTGCGCGCGGGTGATTTCGCCGGCGCAGCGCGGCTGCTGGGGCGGCCGTACGCGATCGGCGGCCATGTCGTCCGCGGCGCGCAGCTCGGGCGCACGCTGGGGTATCCGACGGCCAACCTGCGCTTCGGCGGCAAGGTGCCGGCGCTGTCGGGCATCTACGCCACGCTCGTCCACGGCGTCGGGCCGGCGCCTTGGCCCTCGGTGTCGAGCTTCGGCACCCGGCCCACCGTCGACGGGCGCGAGCCGCTGCTCGAGGCGCACCTGTTCGATTTCGAGGGCGACCTGTACGGGCGCCGCATCCGGGTCGAATTCGTCGCCCGCCTGCGGGACGAGGAGAAGTTCGACGGGCTGCCGGCGCTGGTGGCGCAGATGCACCTCGACGCGGCGCGCGCGCGGGCGATCCTCGACGGGCAGGCTATCCTCGACGGTCGGGCCAGCCCCGGCGGCGACGCCATCCCCCAACCGACTCCAGACAGCAGCGGGCCCAAGTGAGCGACATCCAGTGAGCGACCAGGACAACAACCGCTACAAGGCCACGATCCACCTGCCGGCCACCGATTTCCCGATGCGCGGCGACCTGCCGAAGCGCGAGCCGGTCGCGCTTGCGCGCTGGGAAGGCGAGGACCTGTACGCACGGATCCGTGCCGAGGCGAAGGGGCGCGAGACGTGGGTCTTCCACGACGGCCCGCCCTACGCGAACGGCCCCATCCACCTCGGCCACGCGGTCAACAAGGTGCTGAAGGACGCGGTGGTGAAGTCGCGCCTGCTCGCCGGTTACGACGCGCCGTACGTGCCGGGGTGGGACTGCCACGGGCTGCCGATCGAGCTCGCGGTGGAGAAGAAATTCGGCAAGGTCGGCAGCAAGCTCGGCGACGGCGTGCTCGACGCCGCACAGTTCCGCGCGAAGTGCCGCGAGTACGCGCAGTCGCAGATCGACCTGCAGCGCGTGGACTTCAAGCGCCTGGGCATCATCGCCGACTGGGAGAAGCCCTATCGCACGATGGACTTCGGCTACGAGGCGGAAATGCTGCGCTCGCTGGCGAAGATCATCGAGCGCGGCCACCTCGCGCGCGGCGTGAAGCCGGTGTACTGGTGCTTCGACTGCGGCTCGGCGCTGGCCGAGGCCGAGATCGAGTACCACGACAAGCAGTCGCCGGCGATCGACGTCGCGTACGCGGCGAAGCAACCGCAGTCGCTGGCCGCGGCGTTCGGCGTCGCGGTCGGGGAGGGCGACGAGGTCGCGATCCCGATCTGGACGACGACGCCGTGGACGCTGCCGGCGAGCCTGGCGGTCAGCCTCGGGCCGGAACTCGATTACGTGCTGGTCGAAGGGCCGCGCCGCGCCGATGGCGGCCGCCGCCTGCTGGTGCTCGCCGACGCGCTCGCGGCGGACGCGCTCAAGCGCTACGGCGTCGACACCGTGGTCGTGCTCGGTCGCGCGAAGGGCGCGGAGCTGGAAGGCCAGCACCTGCGCCATCCGTTCTTCGACGGCACGCCGGGTTACGGCCGCGACATCCCGGTGATCCTCGGCGAGCACGTCTCCGCCGAGGACGGCACCGGCGCGGTGCACACCGCTCCCGGCCACGGCCAGGAGGACTTCGTCGTCGGCCAGCGCTACGGCCTGGTCGAGCAATATTCCGCCGCCGAACTCAATCCGGTCGACGGTCGCGGCGTGTACCTGCCGTCGACCGCCCCGGCGGGCGACGTCGCGCTCGCGGGCATGCACGTGTGGAAGGCGAACGACGCCATCGTCGGCGTGCTGCGCGACAGCGGCCGCCTGCTCGCACACGTGGCGATCACGCACGCGTATCCGCATTGCTGGCGCCACCGCACGCCGGTGATCTTCCGCGCGACGCCGCAGTGGTTCATCTCGATGGAGCAGGCCGGATTGCGCCGCGACGCGCTCGCGGCGATCCGCACCGTCGGCTGGATCCCGGAGTGGGGCGAGGCGCGCATCGCCGGCATGATCGAAGGCCGCCCGGACTGGACGATCAGCCGCCAGCGCACCTGGGGCGTGCCGATCGCGCTGTTCTTCGACCGCGAGAGCGGCGAACCCCATCCCGACACGCCGGCCCTGATGCGCCGCGTCGCCGACATCGTCGAACTTGAAGGCGTGGATGCGTGGTACGCGCTCGATCCGGCGAGCCTGATCGGCGCGGACGCGGCGCGCTACGAGAAGGTCACCGACATCCTCGACGTCTGGTTCGATTCCGGCGTGACCCACGCCTGCGTGCTCGCGAAGCGGCCGGAGGACCGGCTGCACAAGCCGGCCGAACTCTACCTGGAAGGCTCCGACCAGCATCGCGGCTGGTTCCAGTCCTCGCTGCTCACCGGCGTGGCGATGGACGGCGCGGCGCCGTACCGGCAGTGCCTGACGCATGGCTTCACCGTCGATGCGCAGGGCCGCAAGATGTCGAAGTCGCTCGGCAACGGCATCGAGCCGCAGGAAATCATCAAGACGCTCGGCGCCGACATCCTGCGGCTGTGGATCCTGTCCACCGACTACCGCAACGAGATGTCGCTGTCGCAGGAGATCCTCAAGCGCACCGCCGACGCCTACCGCCGCATCCGCAACACCGCGCGCTTCCTGCTCGGCAACCTGCACGGCTTCGATCCGTCTCGGCATGCCGTCGCGCCCGCGGACATGGTCGCGCTCGACCGCTGGATCGTGCATCGCGCGTTCCTGCTGCAGGAGAAGATCAAGGACGCGTACGAGCGCTACGACTTCGCGGAGATCGTGCAGTCGCTGTCCAATTTCTGCAGCGTCGACCTCGGCGCGCTGTACCTGGACGTCACCAAGGACCGCCTGTACACGATGCAGCAGGACTCGGCCGGCCGGCGAAGCGCGCAGACCGCGATGCACGCGATCGCCGAGGCGATGGTGCGCTGGATCGCGCCGATCCTGTCGTTCACCGCCGACGAGATGTGGGCCTACCTGCCGCCCGCGAACGGCGAGTCGACGCGCGGCGGCAACGTGCTGTTCTCGACCTGGTACGAAGGCCTGCAGCCGCTGCCGGCCGACGCCGCGCTGTCGGCGGAGGACTTCGATCGCCTGCTCGCGTTGCGCGACGACGTCGCCAAGGTGCTGGAGCCGATGCGCGCCGCCGGCCGCATCGGCGCCGCGCTCGACGCGGAGATCGCGCTGCGCTGCGGTGTCGCCGACCAGAACTGGCTGGCGCCCTTCGTCGACGAGTTGCGCTTCCTGCTGATCAGCGGCGACGTGCGCATCGTCGCCGACGACGACGCGCGCGAACTGGCGATTGATGCCGAGCCGACCGACAAGCCGAAGTGCGTGCGCTGCTGGCAGCGGCGCGGCGACATCGGCGCCGATGCGGCACATCCGGAACTGTGCGGCCGCTGCATTTCCAACATCGGGCCCGGGCCGGGCGAGACGCGGAGGTGGTTCTGATGCGTGGTGTCGCCAAACCCAACGCGCTGCCCTGGCTCGGCGTCTCCGCGCTCGTGCTGGTCGTCGACCAGCTCAGCAAGCTGTGGGTGCTGCGCAGCCTGCCCGAGTTCGAGCCGGTGACGGTCATCGACGGCGTCTGGAACTGGTACCGGACCTACAACACCGGCGCCGCGTTCAGCCTGCTCGGCGACGCCGGCGGATGGCAGCAGTACCTGTTCTCCGGGTTCGCGGTCGTGATCAGCCTGGTGCTGGCCTGGTGGCTGGCGAAGACCCCGCGCGGCGACTGGAGGAACGCGCTGCCATTCGCCCTGGTGATCGGCGGCGCCATCGGCAACCTGCTCGACCGCCTGCAGCACGGCCACGTCGTCGATTTCATCCAGTGGCACTGGCGCGACCACTTCTGGCCGTCGTTCAACGTCGCCGATTCCGCGATCTTCGTGGCCGCGGCGATCCTGATCCTCGGCAGCCTGCGCCAGCCGCGCAAGGCGTAAAATGGCGCCCATGGACATCGTCCTCGCCAATCCCCGCGGCTTCTGCGCCGGCGTCGACCGCGCCATCGAGATCGTCAAGCGCGCGCTCGAGACGCTCGGCGCGCCGATCTACGTGCGCCACGAAGTCGTGCACAACCGCTACGTCGTCGACGAGCTCAAGCATCGCGGTGCGGTCTTCGTCGAGGAACTCGACGAAGTGCCCGACGGTGCCACCGTGATCTTCAGCGCGCACGGCGTCTCGCAGGCTGTGCGCGCGGAAGCCGCGCGCCGCGACCTGAAGGTGTTCGACGCGACCTGCCCGCTGGTCACCAAGGTGCACATGGAAGTGGCGCGGCAGTGCCGCGCCGGCCGCGACATGGTGCTGATCGGCCATGCCGGCCATCCCGAGGTCGAGGGCACGATGGGGCAGTGGAGCCGGGAAGGCGGCTCGACCCATGCCGCGGACGGCGCGTCGGCCGGCTCGATCTACCTGGTCGAGGACATCGACGACGTCGCGACGCTGGACATCGCGCAGCCCGGCAACGTCGCGTTCACCACGCAGACGACCCTGTCGGTGGACGACACGCGCGGCATCATCGATGCGCTGCGCGTGCGCTACCCGGCGATCCAGGGCCCGCGCAACGACGACATCTGCTACGCCACCCAGAACCGCCAGGACGCGGTGCGCGAGCTCGCGCACCAGTGCGACCTGGTGCTGGTGGTCGGCTCGCCGAACAGCTCCAATTCCAACCGCCTGCGCGAGCTGGCCGAACGCGAGGGCGTGGAAGCGCACCTGGTGGACGGCGCGTCCGAGATCGACCCGACGTGGATCTCGGGCCGCCGGCACGTCGGCGTGACCGCCGGCGCCTCCGCGCCCGAGGTCCTGGTCCGCGGCGTGATCGAGCGCCTGCAGCAGCTGGGCGCCGGCCCCGTCCGCGAACTCGACGGCGAGCCCGAGGACATGGTGTTCGCGCTGCCGCGCGAGCTGCGCCTGCAACTGGTGGACTGATTGCGGGTGGACTGCCGGCTGGTGGACTGCCTGCTGGTGGACCAGCCGCCGCATCGGCTAGAATCCGCACCCTGCCGCGATGTCGTCGCTGCAGGCCCCCTTTCCGCCGGAATAGCTCAGTTGGTAGAGCGGCGCATTCGTAATGCGTAGGTCGTAGGTTCGATTCCTATTTCCGGCACCAGACCAGCGATACCAGCGCCCCGGGCAGCGATGCCCGGGGCGTTTTTCGTTGTGCCGGCCGGGTGGCGTGGGGCCGGAGCCGTGGCAGCCCCCGAACGCTCATACTGTGCTTGACATAGTAGGCGGCACTCAGTACTGTGCGAGAAACAGTAAAGGGTCAACCGCATGGTCGCGAAGGACAGCAAGGACATCGGCCTGGTCGAGCTCCGGCGCGGCGCGCTGGTGCTGGCCACGCTCAGCCGCCTGCGCACGCGGCAGTACGGCTATTCGCTGCGGCAGGCGCTGGCGGAGGGCGGCCTGCCGATCGAGGAAGGCACGCTGTATCCGCTCCTCCGGCGGCTCGAGGCCCAGGGCCTGTTGCTGAGCGAGTGGGACACCACGACGGCGCCGCCGCGTCGCTACTACCGATTGAGCGAAGAAGGCGAACGCGCCTTCGTGGACCTGTCCGCCGCCTGGCGCGCCCAGGCCGCGGCGATCGATGGCTTTCTGGAGGGGAACCCAAAATGATGACCGCAAACGACGTGATCGAGTCCTACGTGCGCGATGTCGCGCGCCTCCTGCCGCACAAGCGGCGCGAGGACGTGGCACTGGAATTGCGCGCGCTGCTGCAGGAGGAACTGGCGGCCAGGGCCGAAACCGCGGGCCGCGCGCCCGACCGCGCGATGGCGATGGCCTTGCTGGCGGGCTTCGGCCGCCCGGCGGAAGCCGCGGCGCGCTACGAGCCACGGCAGCCGCTGATCGACCCGGAGGACAACCACGACTTCGCGATCTGGATGATCGTCGGCCTCGTGGTGATCGGGATGTCCGACGACCCGCAGGGACTGGACGTCGTGGAGTGGTTCGCCAGCCTGGCGTTCGTGTTCATGGCCATCGCCTGGTTCCGCCGCCGCCGGCCGGAGGGGAGTTTCGCGTGGAAGCCGCGCCCGCAACCCAGTCCCGCGCGCGCGCCGCGCTGGCAGGCCGTGCTCGCCGCGGCGGGCCTGGCGGTGTTCCCGCTGGCGATGTACGTCGCGCCGCAGGCGTTCTGGGACACCGCCACGTTCGGCCACGGCGTGGGCGGCGGACTCGCGCTGACCGACGCCTTCCTGCACAGCTGGCAGCGCGCCGCGACGATCGGCTGGCTGCTCGCGTACATCGCGGTGTGGCTCGCGGTGGCGGTGCAGGGCGGCTGGCGCCGCTGGAGCCGGCGCGCGGGCATCGTCACCAGCTTCGGCCTGGGCCTGATGCTGCTGGGGCATGCGGTGCCGATGACGGCGTTCCTCGACCCTGCGCCGTTCGCGATGTTCGCATTGCCCCGTGCCGACGCCATCGCGATGCCGTGGTTCCGCTTCGCCGGCGCGCTCGTGCTCCTCGGCGGGCTCTACGAGACCTACCGCGAATGGGTGCGCGTCGAGCCGACGCCGGAAGTGGCTGCGCCGCCCATGGCCGCGACGACCGGAAGCGCCTGATCCCAGCGCGTGCGACGCGCGCCGGCTAGAGTGGCGGCGTCGCACGCAAGGGAACCCTGGAAACCGATGGCCGCGAAGATCACGAGCAAGGCGAAGACCGCCTACGTCTGCGGCGAATGCGGCGGCGAGCACAACAAGTGGCAGGGCCAGTGCGCCGAATGCGGCGCCTGGAACACGCTGTCGGAGATCGTGCTGGAGCCGGCGGGGGCGGCGGCGTCGAAATCACCGGCGCGGCGCGCGGGCTGGGCCGGCAAGGTGGATGCGCCGAAGGTCACCGCGCTGTCGGACGTGCGCCACCACGAGGACGCGCGCGTCTCCACCGGCATCGGCGAGTTCGATCGCGTGTTGGGGGGCGGACTGGTCGAAGGCGCGGTGGTGCTGGTCGGCGGCGATCCGGGCATCGGCAAGTCGACGCTGCTGCTGCAGGCGGTGGCGAAGATGGCCGGCGGCGCGGCGGCCGCCAATGGCGCTCCCGCCGATGGCACGCCATTCACCAGCCTGTACGTCACCGGCGAGGAGTCGCTGGCGCAGGTCGCCGGCCGCGCCGCGCGCCTGGGCCTCGGCATCGAGGGCGTGCATGCGCTGGCCGAGACCGGCGTTGAGCGCATCCTCGAGCACGCCGCGGCCATGCGCCCGCGCATGATCGTCGCCGATTCGGTGCAGACGCTGTGGACCGAATCGCTCACCGCCGCGCCGGGCTCGGTCAGCCAGGTGCGCGAATCCGCCGCGCGCCTGGTGCGCTACGCGAAGGAAACCGGCACCGCCGTGTTCCTCGTCGGCCACGTCACCAAGGAAGGCGGCATCGCCGGCCCGCGCGTGCTCGAGCACATGGTCGACGCGGTGCTGTACTTCGAGGGCGAATCGGGCTCGCGCTTCCGCGTGCTGCGCGCGTTCAAGAACCGCTTCGGCGCGGTGAACGAACTCGGCGTGTTCGCGATGGGCGAGCAGGGGCTGAAGGAAGTGCCGAACCCGTCGGCGATCTTCCTGTCCGGCGGCAGCCTGCAACAGCCGGGCAGTTGCGTCACGGTGACGCGCGAGGGCACGCGCCCGCTGCTGGTGGAAGTGCAGGCGCTCGTCGATGCGTCGCCGCTCTCGAATCCGCGCCGCGTGGCCGTCGGCCTGGAGCAGAACCGCCTCGCGATGCTGCTGGCGGTGCTGCATCGCCACGGCGGCATCGGCGTGTCCGACCAGGACGTGTTCGTCAACGTCGTGGGCGGCATCCGCCTGCAGGAAACCGCGGCGGACCTGCCGGTGCTGCTGGCGGTGCTGTCGTCGCTGCGCGACCGGCCCCTGCCGGAGAAGACCGTCGCGTTCGGCGAAGTCGGGCTATCGGGCGAAATCCGACCGGTGCCGAACGGCGAGGAGCGCCTGCGCGAAGCGGCCACGCACGGGTTCCGGCGCGCGATCGTGCCGAAGGGGAATGCGCCGAAGGGCCAGCCTTACAAGGACATGGAAGTCGTCGCCGTCGCGCGCCTCGCGGACGCGCTCGAAGCGGCGTCCTGAATCAGCGGATGCGCCAGCCCCAACCCATGCCCCAGCCCCAGCCGCGCGAACCCCAGCCCACGTACGGACTCAGCACCGGCTCGCGGATCACGTCCACCTGCCGGCGCACCGGCCACAGGTAGACCACGTCGGCGGCAAGCTTGGGGAAACGGTAGTCGTACTCGCCGATCTTGCGCGTCTCGTAGCCTTCGATGCGGCCGGTGAAGGTCACTTCGCGGTTCTTCTCGAACAGCGCCGGGTCGTAGAAGCCGGTGCGGCAGGCGATGAAGCGGCCGCCCGTCTCGTCGCTGGAACTGCGCGGCTGGCCGTCGCCGTCGAGGCGGATGCCGATCATCTCGAAGCAGGTGCGCTGCGCCTGCGGCTGCACCGACACGACGCGGCCGCCCCAGCGGACGACCGCGCCGGTGGCGTCGGTGGCGCTCGCCTGTTCGGGCGTGATCGGTGAATAGGTGCCCTTCAACGGAGCAGGCGTCGCGCAGGCGGCGAGCAGGCAGGCGGCGGCCAGGGGCAGGGCGGTGCGGACGGCGGAATTCATGTGGATCTCCGGGAAGCGGATATGTCGGGACGGTGCCGGCGCAAGGCGCGCACCAGCGCGCGCGAGGCCCATCGTCCCCCTTGGTGCTGAGCGTAGCGCCAGTTGTCGAAACGCAGGATGAGCGGGCGCAGCGTCGTTCCGCCATCGGACAGGTTCGGGGCGATGCGCGCGGCCCAGGTGCCGGCGGGTTCATGGGGCGCGCGGCCCAGCCCGGCGCGGGCGTAGCGCTGGCCCAGGCGGCGCCAGGCGCGCAGCACCGGATCGGCTTCGCGGCCGGCGCGGGCGCTGAACCACGCCATCCACGCCAGCGCCAGCACCGCCGTCGCGGTGAACAGCAGCACCAGCCGCGACGGCGCGAGGTCGTCCAGGCCGAGCGGCCGCAGCATGCGGCGCTGCCGCGCGGCGTCGAAACCGAGCACGAAATCGTTCCAGCCGCGCCGCAGCCAGTCGCCGACGTCCATCATCGGCGTGATCCCGCCGAGGCCGCCGAGCGCGTTCGCGCCGGGGGCGCGGTCGGCGAGGGTGTCGTAGATGCGTTCGGGGGCCACCGCCGCGGTCGGGTCCATGCGCACCCAGCCGCGACCCTCGAGCCAGATTTCCGCCCAGGCGTGCGCGTCGGAATTGCGCACGAGCCAGTAGCCGCCGATCGGGTTGCGATAGCCGCCCGCATAGCCGGTGACCACGCGCGCGGGCACGCCCGCGGCGCGCATGAGCACCACGAACGCGGAAGCGAAGTGCTCGCAGAATCCCGCCCGCGTGTCGAACAGGAATTCGTCGACCGCGTCGTGCCCGGGCAGCGGCGTTTCGAGCGTGTAGCCGAAGCTGGCGCGGAACAGGCGCAGCGCGCGCCGGGCGATGGCCAGGTCCGCGGCGGCCGAGGGAGCGCCGGCGTCGGCGCGCCATTGCCGGCCCATCGCCAGGGTGCGCGGGTTGAAGCCGGCGGGCAATTCGAGGGCTGCCTGTCGCAGCACGTTGCCCAGCTTCGGCTGGAAGCGCGCCGGCGGCGCCGAGCGCATCCGCCAGCGGGTGAGCGAGGTGAGCGGCCGCGCGCTGTAGAGCGAATAGTCGAGCGACAGCCGCGTGCCCGCGGGCGCGCGGCCCGGCAATTCGAGCGCGACCAGTTGCCTGTCGTCGGTGGGCTCGACTTCCATCTGGTAATTCCAGTGCGACGGGCCGGGCTCCACCGCCGGCGGCGGGATGTCGCGCAGCCAGCGCGATTGCGTCCAGCGCCGGCCGTCGTAGTTCCACAGCACCGGGCCGCGCCAGTACATCCGTGAGGTCGGCGGCGCCGGGCCGAGGAACTGCACGCGCAGCGCGGTGGTGTCGTCGTTCATCAGGTCGAGCCACTCGCCCGGCGCCATGTCG
>CBIHRR010000042.1:0-15214 GCA_966212495.1 uncultured Gammaproteobacteria bacterium | reverse complement strand
CGGTCATCGGCGTGCGCACCTCGTGTCCGAGGTCGGCCAGGAGCTTCCATGCGATGCGGGGCATGCGCCGATCGTCGCGATGCAGGGCGGCGCAAGGCAAGCCACGCTACTGGAATTCGCCGGTCTCCCGGGCCGATCGCAGGGCTTCGCGCTTCGCGACGGCCGCTGCGCCTAGAATCGGTGCATGCCTTCCGCCGCGCCGCTCCGCCTCGCCGCCCGCTTTCCGCCGCCCGCGCCAGGAGGGCGCGCGCGCGTGCCGACGGTCGGCGCGCTGCTGGCGGGCGCGATGCTGGCGGCGCTGTTCGTGCTGCCACGGACCGCAGCCGCGCAGGCCGCGCGCTACGCGCTGGACCCGGTGCATACGCGGGTGGTGTTCGAGCTCTCGCACGCGGGCTATTCGCAGGCGATCGGCACCGTCTCCGGCAGCACCGGCACGCTGGTCTTCGACCCGGAGGACTGGAGTCGCGCGCAGGTCTCGGTGAGCGTGCCCATCGCCAGGCTCGACCTCGGCGACGCGGGCTGGAGCCGCGCGGCGCTCGGCCGCGGCCTGCTCGACGGCGCCCGCCATCCCGTCGCGACGTTCGTGTCCACGCACGTCGAACCGGTGGATGCGACGCACGCGCGCGTGACCGGCCTGCTGACGCTGCGCGGCGTCGCGCGCGAGATCGTCCTGGACGTGAAGTTCAACCAGCTGAAACGCTACCCGCTGCCGCCGTTCAGGCGGACTGCGGGATTCTCGGCCACGACCACGCTGAGCCGCGCGGCCTTCGGTGCCGACGCCTGGTCGAGCCTGGTCGGCGATACCGTCGCGCTGCGCATAGAGGCCGAAGCGCACCGCACCGGCGACGCGCCCGACGTGCCGGAAGCGCCCAACGCCTCCGATGCGCCCGACGCGTCCGGCGCGCCGCCGCAGGATCCGGAGCAATGACCTGGAAGAACACCGCCGAGCACTGGGGTCCCGTCAGCCAGGCGCTGCACTGGCTGGTCGTGCTGCTCGTGCTGGTGCTCGCGGCCGTCGGCCTGAGCCTGGATTCGCTGCCGAAGACCCCGAAGTACTTCTGGGTGTTCACGTTGCACAAGTCCATCGGCATCAGCGTGCTCGCGCTCGTCCTGATCCGCATCGGCTGGCGCCTCTACGCCGGCGCGCCGGCGCCGGTCGCGGGCACGCCGTCGTGGCAGGTGCGCATCGCCGCGGCCACCCACGTCCTGCTGTACGCGCTGCTGCTGGCGATGCCGCTCTCGGGCTGGCTGTACGACTCGGCGAGCGGGCTGCGCCCGTTCCGCTGGTTCGGCCTGGTGCTGATGCCGAAGCTCGCCGCGCCCGGCAAGGCCCTTGCCGACAACGCGCGCGACGCCCACGCATGGCTGTTCTGGGTGCTGGTCGCGCTCGTCGCGCTGCACGCGGCGGCCGCATTGCACCACCACCTGTTCCGCAACGACCCCACCCTGTCCCGCATGTTTCCCGCCAAGCGCAGGAGATTTCCATGAGCTTCGACAACGCCGCCCGCGCCTGCCGCGGCCGCCTGCCCGCCCTGGCCCTCGCGTTCGCGGCGGCGGTGGCCGCGCTTCCGGCCATGGCCGCCGACTACGTCCAGGCCGCAGGCTCCACGCTCGTGTTCGCGACGAAGTACGACGGCGAAGTCTTCACCGGCAGTTTCCCCGCGTTCACCACGAAGCTGCGGTTCGACCCCGCGAACCTGGCGACCTCGCGGCTCGAGGTCGCCATCCCGCTCGCCGGCGCGAAGACCGGCAACGACGATCGCGACGGCACGCTGCGCGGCAGCGACTTCTTCGACGTCGCGAAATTCGCGCAGGCACGCTATACCGCGAGCACGTTCCGCAGCCTCGGCGACAACCGCTACGCCGCCGACGGCGTGCTGGAACTGCGCGGCGTGCGCAAGCCAGTGACGCTGTCGTTCACCTGGACGCCAGGCAAGGCGCCGGTGCTCGCGGGCAAGGCGACGGTCAGGCGCCTGGATTTCGGCGTCGGAGGCGGCGACTGGGCCGATACCTCGATGATCCCCGACGAAGTCGCCATCAGCACCCGCGTCGTCTTCGCTCCCGTCCCCTGACGCAGGGCACGTCGCTTCGGGGCGGGGCGGCGAGCCGCGTGGAAGTCAGCCGTTGCCGGCGAGGAAGGCCGCGAGGCTCGCGGGAGTGAAGGGCCAGTCGAGCTCGCGACCACTGGCTTCGTCACGGAGGACCGGCACCCGGGTCCCGTAGCGCGCCTCGAGCGCCTCGTCGCCGTCGATGAAGACGCTGCCGAATTCGGGAGCCCGCGCCAGCGCCAGCGCCTCCAGCGCGTGGTCGCAGAGGTGGCAGTCGTCGCGCTGGAACAGCAGGAAACGCCCGGTCATGGGGCATAGAATAGCGGCATGGCCGTCAGCACCTTCGACCTTTTCAAGATCGGCATCGGGCCGAGCTCCTCCCACACCGTGGGCCCGATGCGCGCGGCCGCGCGCTTCGTGGAGAAATGGCTGGGCGAAAGCGGCGAGCTGCCGCGCACCGCGCGCGTGCGCGCCGAGGTCTACGGATCGCTGGCGCTGACCGGGCGCGGCCACGGCACCGACAAGGCGGTCGTGATGGGCCTGGAAGGCCACTGGCCGAACGAGATCGACCCCGACCTCATCCCCGCCGCGCTCGAGCGCATCCGCGGGACGAAGCGCATCCGCCTCGGCGGCACCCACGAGATCGGCTTCGACGAGAAGTCCGACCTGGTGATGAACAAGCGCCAGAAGCTCCCCTTCCACACCAACGGCATGCGCTTCACCGCGTACGACGCGGAAGGCGCGGTGATCGCCACGCGCGACTACTACTCGGTCGGCGGCGGCTTCGTCGTCAACCAGGACGAGGCGGCGGAGGACCGCATCGTCGCCGACACCACGCCGCTGGCGTATCCGTTCGACAGCGGCGCGCAGCTGCTCGAGCAATGCGAGCGCCACGGGCTCACGATCGCGCAGCTGATGTTCGCGAACGAGCGCGCCTGGCGCAGCGACGACGAGATCCGCGCCGGCCTGCGCGAGATCGTCGCCGCGATGCGTGCCTGCGTGCAGCGCGGCATCCGCGAGGGCGGCACGCTGCCCGGCGGCCTGCACGTGCAGCGGCGCGCGCCGCTGCTGCATGCCGAGCTCACCGCGCGGCCCGGCGACGCCGTCGCCGACCCGCTGACCACGCTCGACTGGGTGAACCTGTTCGCGCTGGCCGTCAACGAGGAAAACGCCGCCGGCGGGCGCGTCGTCACCGCGCCGACGAACGGCGCGGCGGGCATCGTGCCGGCGGTGCTGCACTACTACGAAATGTTCTGCGGCGCGGGCAAGACGCCGGAGGAGCTCGAGGCGGGCGTGTTCGCCTACATGTTCACCGCCGCGGCCATCGGCATCCTCTACAAGGAAAACGCCTCGATCAGCGGCGCCGAGGTCGGATGCCAGGGCGAAGTCGGGGTGGCCTGCTCGATGGCCGCCGGCGGGCTCACGGCGGCGCTGGGCGGCACGATGTCGCAGGTGGAGAACGCGGCCGAGATCGGCATGGAGCACAACCTGGGCCTGACCTGCGACCCGATCGGGGGCCTGGTCCAGATCCCCTGCATCGAGCGCAACGCCATGGGCGCCGTGAAGGCGATCAACGCCAGCCGCATGGCCCTGCGCGGGGACGGCAAGCACAAGGTCTCGCTCGACAAGGTCATCAAGACCATGCGCGACACCGGGCGCGACATGCAGGACAAGTACAAGGAAACCTCCCGCGGCGGCCTGGCGGTCAACGTCATCGAGTGCTGACCCGCCCCAACGGGCGCCGAAGGGCATAGGATGGGCTCCGGGGACAGGGGATCCCGCGCATGCCGCAGCCGTTCCAGGAGACGTGGCTGTTCGAACTGTTGCTGGCCGCGTTGCTGGCCACGGCGGTGTATGCGCTGTTCCGCCATGAACAGCGGCGCCACGCCCGCCAGCGCCACCTCCTCGAGGAGGAAGTGCGCAGCCAGGTCCAGGAACTCCACGCCGCCAACGCGCGCCTGGAACAACGCGCCCAGACCGACCCGCTGACCGGGCTGCGCAACTTCCGTTACCTCGCCAACCAGCTGCCCGCGGACCTCGCCTGGTACGAACGCGACCGCCCGCGCGCCGGGCACGATGCGCGGGTGCTGGCGTTCCTGCTCGTGGAGCCCGACGGCCTCCATGGGTTGCCGGCGGCCGAACGCACCGCGGCCCTGCTCGCCGCGGCGCAGCTGCTGGGATCGCTGGTGCGCGCCTGCGACTACGTGGTGCGCTGGGAAGACGGCTTCCTCGTGGCGACGCGGCCCCTGCCCGAGCGCAGCGTGGAAGCGATGGCCGCGCGCATCCACGATGCGTTCGCGCAGCAGGCCGCGGGCACGGGCGCGGCGTCGCGCAGCGGTCCGCGCTGCTCGGTCGGCGGCGCCGGCTATCCGCTGCGCAGCGCGCGCCAGTTCGGCATCGGCTGGGAGCAGGTCGTCGAGCTCGCGGCGGCCGCGCTGCGCCGCGTGCAGCGACTGGGAGGCGATGGCTGGGCGTCGCTGACGCCGGCCTCGCCCGCCGAGCTGCCGAAGATCGTCGACGACCTCGGCGCGCCCGCGGTGGACAGCCTGCTGCGGGCCGGACGCCTGCGCCTGGACGGCCCGGCGCCGCGCGCGCCCGTCGCCCCGGGTGTCGACGCATGAAAGGCCCCCTGCGCCAGGCCGCGCTCGCCGCCGCCTTCGTGCTGGCCTACGCCGCCGCGTGCGCGTTCGCCGACAGCATCGTCGGCCCGTCGCAGGTGGCCCTGTACTGGCCGGCCTCGGGGCTCGCCTTCGCCGTGGTCGTCGTCGCCGGCCTGCGCTGGGCGCTGCTCGTGCCGATCGCGCTGCTCCTGCAATCGCCGTTCACCGCCCCGACGACACCGGCGTTCCTGGTGATGAGCATGGCGAGCAACACGCTCGCGCTGCTCGCCGGCGGCTGGCTCGCGCGCCGCCGAACCGGCCTGCGGCCTGGGAGCGTGCTGTACGCGGTCTGGATGATGGCCGGCGGACTGGCGACGGCTTTCGTCTCCGGCCTGCTCGGCGGCTACAGCCTGTGGCAGGAAGGCATGGTCGCGCGGGACGGCATCGCCGGCGCGCAGCTGCTGTGGGGCATGGGCGACTTCCTCGGGATCGCCAGCGTGGCACCGGCGCTGATGATCGGCGCGGCGCGCCTGCGCAAGGGCCAGCTGCGCAGCACGCGGCCGGACCTCCTCGGCGAGCGCACGCTCTGGAACATGGCGCTGGCGGCGAGCTTCCTGGCGATGGCCTGGGGCACGAGCGTGGCGCGGCAATTCGCGCTCGGCCTCGCCGCGCTGCCGCTGGCGGTCATGCTGTGGAGCGCGGTGCGGTTCACGCCGATGCGCACCGCCGTCTCGGCGCTGCTGACGGTTGCCTTCGTCGCCGCGCTCGCGTCGCAGGGCGCGGCCGGATTCCCGCGGCCGAGCGGCACGCTGGAGACGGCCATCCTGATCGGCTACCTGAGCCTGCTGGCGATGCTGCCGCAGGTGCTGGCGCTGTCCATCGACGAGCACCGCTGGCTGCAGCGCCGGCTGGAACGGCGCGCGAGCACCGATCCGCTGACCGGCCTGCCCAACCGGACGGCATTCGAGCGCGAAGCCGAGGCGATCCTCCGCGACTCGGGCGGCGGTTCGCTCGCGCTTGCGTACATCGACCTCGACAACCTCAAGCTGGTCAACGACACCGCGAGCCACCGCGCCGGCGACGCGCTCATCGCCGAAGTGGCGTCCGCGCTGGCGTCGCGCATCGGCAGCGGCGATCGCTTCGCGCACCTCGGCGCTGACGAATTCGCGGTGCTGATGCGCAACACCGGCGCCGGCGAGGCGCGCGAGCGTGCGGTCGGCCTGCTGCACGCGATCGAATCGGTGCGCTGCCGGTACGCCGGCGAGGAATTCACGACCACGGCGAGCATCGGCCTCGCCATCGCGCAGGCGGGCCACGGCGGATTCGCCGAGCTGCTGTCGCAGGCGGACGCCGCCTGCTTCGCGGCGAAGGAACTCGGCGGCGACCGCGTGCGCGTCGCCGGCGCGGGCGCGCACGCGCTGGCCGACCCGGTGTCCGGCATGCGTTGGACCGTGCGGATCCGCGATGCGCTGCGCAACGACGGGCTGCTGCTCTACGCGCAATCGATCGTGCCGCTGCAGGTCGACCCGGTGCCCGGCGCGCGCTTCGAACTGCTGCTGCGCATGCGCGACGACCGCGGCGGCGTGCCGCTCACGCCGGACCGCTTCATCGCCGCGGCCGAGCGCTTCCGCCTCGGCGTGCGCATCGACCGCGAGGTCCTGCGGATGGCGCTGGCGCAACTCGACGCGAACCCGGTCGCTTCGTCCAGCGTCGCGTTGTGCACGCTGAACCTGTCGGCGGGCGCGCTGATGGACGACGGGTTCGTGGACTACGCCGGCGAATGCCTGCACCGCGCGCGGTTCCCGGCGACGCGGCTGTGCTTCGAGATCACCGAGACCGCGGCGATGCGCGACCCGGCGCGCGCGCAACGGGCCATCGACGAATTGCGCGCGCTCGGCTGCCGCTTCGCCCTGGACGACTTCGGCACCGGCTTCTGCAGCTTCTCGCACCTGCGCGCGCTGGACGTGGACTTCATCAAGATCGACGGCAGCTTCGTCCACGACATGGACCGCTCGAGCCTGTCGGCCGAGGTCGTGCGGTCGATCACCCGCATCGCGCACCTGCTGCGCAAGCGCACCATCGCCGAGCACACCGAATCGGAAGCGATCCGCGAGGCGCTCACGGCCTTCGGCGTGGATTACGCGCAGGGTTACGCGATCGACCATCCGCAGCCGTTGCCGGCGTACCTGGCCGCGATCGCGCGGGACGCGGCCGTGCCCGCGGCGTAGGCGGCGGCCTGGTTGGCGATGCCGAGCGCATCGTCGAGCAGCGCGGCCGCGGTCACGTCGGCGCCGGCACCAGGTCCCTGGACCAGGAGCGGCTGCAGCGGATAGCGGTCGGAATGGATCGCGACGCGGTTGTCCGTGCCGGTGCCCGCGGCCAGTGGATCGGCCGCCGGCAGCACCTCGAGTCCCACGCGAGCGGACACGGCGCCGTCGCGGCATTCCAGCCGCGCGACGTAGCGCAGCACGCCGCCGCCACCGCGGCCCGCGCAGGTTTGGGCGTGCGCTTCGGCGAGCGCCGCCGCGTCGAGCGGACGCACGTCGACATCCTCCGGCGCCAGGGCCACGCCCGCCGCGCGCGCCAGGATCAGCAGCTTGCGCCGCACGTCCTCGCCCGACAGGTCCTGGCGCGGATCGGGTTCGGTGTAGCCCAGCGCACGCGCCTCGTCCACCAGTTCCGCGAACGGGCGCCGCCCGTCATGGCGCGACAACAGCCATGCGAGCGAACCCGACAGCACGCCGGCGATCCCGTGGATGCGGTCGCCGCCCTCGCGCAGCCCGCGGATCGTGCGCAGCAAGGGCAGCCCGGCGCCGACGGTCGCGCTGTCCCCGTAATGCGTGCCTGCCCGCGCAGCCGCTTCGCGGATCGCCCGCCATCGCTCGAGGTCGCCGCCCTGGCCCAGCTTGCACGCAGTGACGACATGGATGCCCGAGGCCAGCCATTCCGCATGCCGGCCCGCGACGGCGTCGCTGGCGGTCGCATCCAGCACGACGCGCGCGCCGCTCGCGCCGAGCGCCCGGACCGCGGCCTGCGCCTGGTCGCCATCCTGCGCGCGCAAGGCGGCGCCACTGCCGGCGAACAGGCGCACCGAGCGCGTGTTCGCCACGGCCGCGAGGTGCAGCCGCTCGCCCGGCCCGCGGCCCTCCCAGCGTTCAAGCCGCGCCAGCACGGCGCGCCCGACATTGCCGGTGCCGAGCAACGCGAGCTTCGCGGCGCTCATTGCGCCACCGCCGCGGCCAGGTCGACGGCGCGCGCCGCGCGCTCGAGCGCCGCACCGATATCGGCCGCCAGGTCGTCGGCATGCTCGATGCCCACCGACAGCCGCAGCAGGCCGTCGCCGATGCCGGCGGCGGCACGCACCGCAGGCGTCATCGCCGCGTGCGTCATCGTCGCCGGATGCGCGACCAGGCTTTCGACGCCGCCCAGCGACTCCGCGAGCGTGAAGCATTCCAGGCCGTCGAGGAACGCGCGCACGGCTGCCTCGCCGCCGTCCAGTTCCACCGACAGCATGGCGCCGAATCCCGATTGCTGCCGCGCGGCCAGCGCGTGCCCCGGGTGCGAGGCCAGACCCGGGTAATGCACCGCGCGCACCGCGCGATGGCCCTCGAGCAGGCCCGCGAGGACCTGCGTGTTCTCCTGGTGCACGCGCAGCCGCGCGTCCAGGGTGCGCAGCCCGCGCAGCGCGAGGAAGCTGTCGAACGGCGCGCCCGCCAGCCCGAGCGCGTTGGCCCACCAGCCCAGCGTCGCCGCCGTTTCGGCCTCGCGCGAAACGACGGCGCCACCCACCACGTCGCTGTGCCCGTTGATGTACTTGGTCGTGGAGTGGACCACCACGTCGGCCCCGAATTCGATCGGCCGCTGCAGCGCGGGCGACAGGAAGGTGTTGTCCACCACCGCCAGCGCGCCGGCACGATGCGCCGCATCGATCACGAAGCGCAGGTCGGTGATGCGCAGCAGCGGATTGGAAGGCGTCTCGATCCAGACGAGCTTCGGCGACGCGGCGAGCGCGGCGGCAAGCGCGCGCGCATCGGTGAGATCGACGATGTCGAGGATGAAGTGGCCCTTGCGCGCCAGCGCGTCGAACAGCCGCCAGCTTCCGCCATAGCCGTCGTGCGGCACCACGATGCGGTCGCCGGGCGCCAGCAGCGCGTTCAGTACCAGCGCGACGGCGGCCATGCCGCTGGCGGTGGCGACCGCGCCGGCGCCGCCCTCGAGTTCCGCGATCGCGCCGGCGAACAGGTCGCGCGTCGGGTTGCCGCTGCGGGTGTAGTCGTAACAGCGCTTCTCGTTGAAGCCGGCGAAACTGAAGTTGCTCGACAGCACGATGGGCGGGGTGACCGCGCCGAACGCCTCGTCGCGGTCGATGCCGGCGCGCACCGCCAGGGTCTGGACGCGCGCGCTCATGCCAGCGCCTCCCGCAGGATGGCGTCCAGCGCGCCGGTTTCCTTCAGGAAGGCATCGTGCCCGTAGACGGATCGCAGCACGCGCAGTTGCGGCTTGCGCGGGGAGGTCCCGCGCGCGAGCCGCTCGACCAGCGCATAGGCGTCGGCGACCGGCACCAGCCGGTCCTCGGCAACCGCGACCACGGTGACCGGCACGCCGATCGCCTCGGGCTCGACCGACTGCAGGTCGATGGATTCGGACAGCCGCAGGAACCCCGTTGCCGGCGTCCGCGCCGCGTACGCGTTCGCGCAGTGGTCGAGGTAGTCCTCCGCGCCGGTGCGGACGCGTCCGTCGACGATGCGCGCGGCGGCGAAGCGCGCTTCGAACTCCTCGGGCGTCCGGTAGCCCAGGATTGCGATCTGCCGCGCCAGCGCCAGGCCGCCGTGTTCGTCGCATTGCAGCGCGCCGAGCGCGAGTGCGCGGCGCTGCAGCGCGCGGGACGCGCTCGCATGCGGATGCGCGCGATGGGTGCCGCTGATCGCGACCAGCCGCGACAGCCGCGCCCGATGCCGGGCGGCGAACTGCAGGCCGACCATCGCGCCGTAGGAGCCGCCGACGAAGCCGTCCAGGGTCGCGACGCCGAGCGCATCCAGCACCGCGGCAATCGCATCGGCCTGGTCGGCGGGATCGATCGGCGCGTCGAGCTGGCCGTCGGCGCCGAGCCAGTCGATCGCCAGCAGGCGACGCCGGCGCGGATCCAGCACGCGGCCGTTCGCGGCCTGCGCCTGCCACCAGCCGCGCTCCGGGAACGCGGCGGTGGCCACGACGTGGCGGCCTGCGGAAATGCCGCCGGCGACGAGCACCACCGGCAGGCCGGGCGTGCCCACGCACTCGTAGCGCAGGCGGACCTGGCGCGTCCCGGCATGCCGCAGCGCCAGCGCGCGATCCACGCTTCCGCGCGTCGCCGGCACCGACGATGGCGCGGTGCACGCATCCGGTGCGAATTCCGCCGCGGCATGGCCCGGCGCAAGGGGGGAAGGGGTTGGAGCGGCATCGTGGATGGCGGTCGTCAGGCTCATGGCGGTTTCCGGCAGGGAAAGGGCCATCGAGGCTGCGGGGCGGTGCCGGACGAAGCGCCACGTCCCGGCCGGGGAGGCAGCCGGGGCACGACCATCTTCCGGTGGACCGACAGGTCCCCGCAGGATTTGGCACCGCGAAGGAATCCGCGCGTTGGCGGATTCCATCAGGTTGCCCCGGCGTCGTCGGGCCTGTCCCTCGGCCGGTCTCGATGGATGGCCGCATCCTGCCCGCCTTTTCGCGGCTTGTCAATCGCTTCATGCGGATGAAGCGATGGATATCTGGAACCGCCCCGGCCACGTCACCGGCGAGCCGACGCAGGCATAATCCGCCGATGCCGATCCGACCTCTTGCCGGCGCCTGCGCCGCCTTGCTGCTTGCCGCGTGCGCGACCGCGCCCGCGCCGCGCGCCCCTGCCCCGCTTCCGCCCGCGCCTGCCGTCGCGGAAACGCCCGCCGCGCCGACCGACCAGCTCGTGCCCGAAGCCTGGGAATCGGCAATGACCCCCGCCGAGGAACTGGATTCGCTCGCGACTTGGACGACCCCGGACGGCGGCACCTGGCTCATCGCCAGCGCCAAGTCCATGCATCGCCTGGTCGTCTACGACGGAGAGACCGGCGAACAGCTGCGCACCGTCGGCGAAAAGGGCGACGCGCCGGGCCAGTTCAACCGTCCCAACGGCGTCGCCGTGTTCGGCGACCGCCTGTTCGTCGTCGAACGCGACAACCGCCGCGTGCAGGTGCTTGCGCTGCCCTCGTTCCGCCCGGTCGGCAGCTTCGGCGCCGACGTCCTGCGCAGCCCCTACGGCCTGTGGCTCAACGAAACCGAGCCGGGCGAACTCGAGGCCTACGTCACCGACAGCTTCATGTACGGCGACCACTTCGACGTGCTGCCGCCGTTCAAGGAACTCGACCAGCGCGTGCGCCGCTTCCGCGTCCAGTTCGACCAGTCCGGGCGGCTGCGCGTCCACTACGCCGGCGCATTCGGCGACACCGCGCCGGCGACCGCCTTGCGCATCGTCGAGTCGATCGCGGGCGATCCCGCCGCCTCGCGACTGATGATCGCCGACGAATCGCGCTCGGACGCCGAGGGCCACCGCGGCTCGACGCTGCGCGAATACGGGTTCGACGGCCAGCCCACCGGCCGCAGCATGCCGCAAGGCAGCTTCGCCGCCGAAGCCGAGGGTGTCGCCCTGTGGAGCTGCCCGGGCGGCGACGGCTACTGGGTCGCCGTCGACCAGCTCGCGCCGCACACCACCTTCCACGTCTTCGATCGCGACACGCTCGCGCCGCGCGGCAGCTTCCACGGCAACACGACCTCGTTCACCGACGGCATCGCCCTGGACGCCACCGCGACCCGCCGTTTCCCCGGCGGCGCGCTGTACGCCGTGGACGACGACAAGGCGGTGACCGCGTTCGACCTGCGCGACGTGGCCGGGGCGCTCGGCCTCGATCCGTCCTGCGTCCGCTGAGGCCGGCCGGATGTCAGACGTCTCGCGCGAAGCGGCGCGCCGCCGCACCTTCGCCATCATTTCCCATCCGGACGCGGGCAAGACCACGCTGACCGAGAAGCTGCTGCTGTTCGGCGGCGCGATCCAGATGGCCGGCTCGGTGAAGGGCCGCAAGGCCGCGCGCCACGCGACTTCCGACTGGATGGCGCTGGAAAAGGAGCGCGGCATCTCGGTGACCTCGTCGGTGATGCAGTTCCCGTACGAAGGCCGCATCGTCAACCTGCTCGACACGCCCGGCCACGCCGACTTCGGCGAGGACACCTACCGCGTGCTGACCGCGGTCGACTCCGCGCTGATGGTCATCGACGTCGCCAAGGGCGTCGAGGAGCGCACGATCAAGCTGATGGAAGTCTGCCGGCTGCGCGACACGCCGATCATGACCTTCGTCAACAAGCTCGACCGCGAGGGCAAGCCGACGATCGACCTGCTCGACGAGATCGAGTCGGTGCTCGGCATCCAGTGCGCGCCGGTGACCTGGCCGATCGGCATGGGCCAGCGCCTGAAGGGCGTCGTGCACCTCGTGACGGGCGAAGTGCACCTGTTCGAACCGGGCCGCAACTTCACCCGCCAGGACTCGACGATCTTCCCTTCGATCGAAGACCCGCGCCTGGAGGCGCGCATCGGCGCGCAGATGCTCGCCGAACTGCGCGACGAACTGGAGCTGGTGCAGGGCGCCTCGCATCCGTTCGACGCGGCGCGCTACCTGGCCGGCCAGCAGACGCCGGTGTTCTTCGGCTCGGCGGTGAACAACTTCGGCGTGCAACTGCTGCTCGACTTCTTCGTCGAGCACGCGCCGGCGCCGCGGCCGCGCGCGACCACCACGCGCGAGGTCGCGCCCACCGAGGCCTCGCTCACCGGCTTCGTGTTCAAGATCCAGGCGAACATGGACCCGCAGCACCGCGACCGCGTCGCGTTCATGCGCATCTGCTCGGGCAAGTTCACCGCCGGCATGAAGGCGTTCCAGTCGCGCACGGGCAAGGAACTCAAGCTCGCCAACGCGCTGACCTTCATGGCCTCCGACCGCGAGATCGTCGACACCGCCTTCCCGGGCGACGTGATCGGCATCCACAACCACGGCACGATCTCGATCGGCGACACCTTCAGCGAGGGCGAGGCGCTGTCGTTCACCGGCATCCCGAACTTCGCGCCGGAGCTGTTCCGCCGCGCGCGGCTGCGCGACCCGCTCAAGCTCAAGCAGCTGCACAAGGGCCTGGCCCAGCTCAGCGAGGAAGGCGCCACGCAGTTCTTCCGGCCGCTGATGTCGAACGACCTGGTGCTCGGCGCGGTCGGCACGCTGCAGTTCGACGTAGTGGCGTACCGGCTCAAGGACGAATACGGCGTGGATGCGAGCTTCGAGCCGGTGCAGGTCTCGACCGCGCGCTGGATCCGCTGCGACGACGCGAAGAAGCTCGAAGAGTTCCGCGAGAAGAACGCGATGAACCTCGCCCTCGACGCGGCCGGCCAGCTGGTCTACCTGGCGCCGACGCGGGTGAACCTGCAGCTGGCGCAGGAACGCGCGCCCGCCGTGCAGTTCCTGGCCACGCGCGAGCACGCGACCGCCGTCGACGCCTGAGCCGGGCGGCTTGCGACGTCCTCACCGGACGCCAACGCCGCCTCGGCGAGCATGGCGGCGTCGCAACGCTCAGGAGACGGCCATGATCCGGATGTTCCGCCTCGCCGTGGCCGCGGGATGGCTCTGTCTTGCCGCCTGCCAACCCGCACCGGACGCGAATGGCACTGCGTCACCGCCGTCCACGACCGGTGCTGCCGCCAATCCGGCCACCGACGCCATGGCCCCGCCCTCTGCGGGGGAACCGGCCGCCGCCCCCACGTTCGGTGGCGGCGATGACTATGCCTGCGCCGATGGCACTCGCCTCCAGGTTGCGTTCGGCGGACACGCCGCGACGTTGCGCTGGTCCGGTGGACGCACCGTTACCCTGCCGCGCGCCGAGTCCGCTTCGAAAGGCGGCGGCGATGCGTATGTCGGCGGTACCGTCTCCCTGGAACGCGACGGCACGCGCCTGACCCTGCACGACGGCGAACGCGCCGTTACCGATTGCGCGGCTCGCGCCGCATCGGATACGGCTTCCGGCCACGCCACGGGCGACGACGCGGTGGCCGACCAGTACGCCTGCGACGCGGGGGCCCGGCTGATCCGCAAGGACGACGGCAGCTTCCGCGCCGAAGTCCCGGGCAATGCGCCGGTCCGGCTGTCCCGCATCACCGGCAGCGATCCGGCGGTGTTCACCGGGTCGTCGCTCTACCTGCGCATCGATCCGGACGGCACCGCGATCCTTTCGCAAGGCGACCGCACGAACGAGTTGCGTTGCAGCGCGGGCCAGGCTCACGCATGACCGAGCCGGCCACGCCCACGCAGTCCGCCGGCGAACGGATGCGCCAGGCACGCGGCGCCTTGCGCAGGCATCCCGTGCTGGCCGTGCTGGGCGTCATCGTGCTCGCCGTCGTGGTCCTCGTGCTGCTGTGGGACTGGAACTGGTTCAAGCGCCCGATCGAGCGTTATGTCGAAGCGCGCACCCATCGCAGCTTCCACATCGACGGCAACCTGGACGTCGACCTCGGCCGCACGACCGTGGTCCGCGCCGACGGCGTCCGGTTCGGCAACGCCGGCTGGTCGAAGGCCCCGGAGATGGCGAGCGCCCGGCGCATCGAAGCGGGCATCCGCGTGTGGCCGCTGCTGCGGCGCGACGTCATCGTCCCCGACATCCGCCTGTCCAAGCCGGAGCTGCGCCTCGAAAAGGGCCCCAAGGGCGCCGGCAACTGGGATTTCCTGCCCAAGGACCAAGCGCCGTCGAAGTGGGACATGCGCTTCCAGCGCCTGTGGATCAAGGACGGGCGGCTGCAGTTCCTCGACCCGGCCGCGAAGACCGATATCGACGTGGACGTCGACAGCCTCGCCCAGGACAAGGCCGGCGCGGCGCCGCCGATCGCGGTGAAGGGCGACGGCCACTGGAAGGGCAACCGATTCACCCTGCGCGGCCGCGCCGAATCCCCGCTCGACCTGCGCGATACCGACAGCCCCTACCGCATCGACGCGCACGCGCAGGCCGGCGCGACCAGGGCGCATGCGCGCGGCACGCTGCTCGATCCGCTGCGGCTGCGCGACTTCGACCTGGCACTCGCGCTATCGGGCAAGAACCTCGAGGACCTGTACCCGCTGCTCGGCCTTGCGTTGCCGCCGACGCCGCCGTACGCGCTCGACGGCCGGCTCACGCGCGACATCGACGGCAAGCGCACCACCTGGCACTACGACCGCTTCAGCGGCAAGGTCGGCGACAGCGATCTCGCCGGCAGCGCCAGCGTCACCACCGGCGGCGCGCGGCCCTACCTGCGCGGCGACCTGGTGTCGCGCAAGCTCGACTTCGACGACCTCGCCGGCTTCGTCGGCGGCGCCCCCGACACCGGCGGCGGCGAATCGACGAATCCCGAACTCGCGGCGCTGGCTGCGCAGCGGGCGGCGAGCCCGCGATTGCTGCCCGACACCCCGTACAACCTGGAAAAGCTGCGCGCCATGGACGCCGACGTGCGGCTCAAGGCCGCGCGCATCGACGCGCCGAAGCTGCCCCTCGACGACA
>CBIHRR010000041.1:0-15224 GCA_966212495.1 uncultured Gammaproteobacteria bacterium | reverse complement strand
GGCGCCGAGGGCGCGCGGCGCGGCGCGCGCCGCCACGAGCACGGCGGCGCCGCGCGCCAGGCCGGCGAGCAGCCAGGGCCACCACGGGCGCGGGCGTTCGGGGGGTTCCGGCGCGATGCGGTGCGGCAGCAGCACCTGCTCGGACAGCACGAGCGGGCGGCCGTCCGCGAGCCGCGCCTCGTCGAGGCTGTCGGCCAGGCGCATGGGCACGAAGGCCTCCTCCCAGCGCGACAGCTGCCGGTCGGCGCGGCGCGACAGGCCGATGTCGAATCCGACCCACATCCAGGTCGCGGGCGAGGCCAGTCGCACCGCCTCGCTGCGGTAGGTGTTGCCGCGCGAGCGCCCGGCGATGTCGTGGTGCAACTGGCCGCCGAGCGCCGCGTCGATCGCGTCGCGGACCTTGGTGGCGCAGTTCGCGGTGAAATAGTCGTAGCGGTAGCGCGCGTTCTCCGGCCTGGCGGCTTCGGCCAGCGCGTCGGCGAGGCTGCGCGCCTGCGCGGGCGACAGGTCCAGCCACTGGATCGAGACGCCGCGGCCCTCGTCGCGGTAGGTCGCCAGGTCGTCCTGCACCGGCAGCGCGACCAGCATGTATTCCATCTCGCCGCGCACGAAGCGCCCGAGGAAACCGGGTTCGCCCGGGTCGAAGAAGCCGTAGTTGTACGAGAGCGCGGCGCCGGTCGACGTGTCCTGGATCACGATGGCGTCGTGGCCGAAGCGCTCCCAGAACACTTCGCCGGGCTGCATCGTCATCACCCCGACGCGGAGCTGCCCGGCTGCCGGCGTCGCCATGGCGGGCGGCGGCGGCGCCTGCGCCTGCGCCGCGCGCGGCAGCAGGGCCGCGGCGAACGCGAGCAGCGCCGCCAGCACGGCGCGCATCGCGCTACTCGCCATGCACGCTCACGTGCAGCGCATGCAGGCGGCGCGCATCGGCGCGGGCGACGCGGAAGCCGAAGCGGCCGAGCGTCAGCTCCTCGCCGGCTTCCGGCAGGTGGCCGATCGCCGCGGTCACGAGGCCGCCGATGGTGTCGTACTCGTCGTCGTCGAAGTCGGCGCCGAAGCGCTCGTTGAAGTCGCCGATCGGCGTCAGCGCATCCACCACGTACTGGCCGTCGGCCTGCGCCGCGATGAGCGTCGTGACGTCCTCGGCCTCGTCGTGCTCGTCGTCGATCTCGCCGACGATCTGCTCGAGCACGTCCTCGATGGTGACGAGGCCGGCGACGCCGCCGTACTCGTCGATCACGATCGCCATGTGGTTGCGCGACTGGCGGAACTCGCGCAGCAGCACGTTGAGCTTCTTCGACTCCGGGATCAGCACCGCCGGGCGCAGCAGTTCGCGCACGTGGCCGTGCCCGTGCTCGGACACTTCGCCGCGCAGCAGGTCCTTCGCCAGCAGGATGCCGAGGATCTCGTCGCGGTCCTCGCCATGCACCGGGAAGCGCGAATGGCCGGACTCGACGACCTGGCGCAGCAGTTCCGCATGGGGCAGGCCCGCGGACAGCGCGATCATCTGCGAGCGCGGGATCATCACGTCGCCCACCGTGAGGTCGGAGACGGCGATCGCGCCCTCCATCATCCGCAGCGTGTCGGCGGCGATCAGGCCGTCGGCCTGGGCGTCGCGCAGCAGTTCGACGAGGTCCTCGCGGGTGCTCGGTTCGCCGGAGAGCATGGCGCCGATGCGGTCGAGCCAGGAGCGGCGCTCCGGTCGGTCCTGGGGGGTACTACTGTCGTCCTCGGGCATGGCGCGGGTCTGGATCCTGTGGGCCGGGAGCGGCCTCGCGCCCAGTTTAACCCGGGCCGCGCCTTGACCGCCCCGGAGCCGCCCGATAGCCTGCCGCCCGCAGGAAAACCGCACAAGGAGCGTGCAGATGACACCCGGTGATCCCCGCAGAACGAAGGCGAACCTCGCCTGGCTGTACGGATCCGCCGCCTTCGTGGCGATGCTGGCCTACGGCGCCTACGGATCGGACGCATTGCGCGACGCCAACGGCCAGCAACCGCCCTGGCCGGCGCTGGCGATCATGGCCTTCATCGGCGTGGTGGCGTTGCGGAGGTATTTCCTGGGCCCGCTGGATCCGGAAGGGACGCCGCCGTTGCGCAAGCGGCTCGCCGCGGGCCTGGTTCCGGGCGGCGGCTGCCTCGCGGCCGTGCTCGCGATCCTGCTGGCCGCCAAGGCGGTGTACATGACGATGGCGACCGCGCGCATCGATGCGCTGAACGGCTGGCGGATCGCCGAAGCGATCGTGTTCGCGATGCTGGCACTGGCCGCATGGCGGCGATGGAAGCGGCGCCGCGCCTGACCTTTCAATGGTCGCGATAGGGGTCGGCGATCCCGAGCCCCGCGAGGATCTCGCGTTCCAGCTGTTCCATGCATTCGGCGTCGCGGTCGTCCTCGTGGTCCCAGCCGAGCAGGTGCAGCGCGCCGTGCACGGTCAGGTGCGCGTAGTGGTCGTTCAATGCCTTGCCCTGTTCCTTCGCCTCGCGCGCCACCACCGGCGCGCAGATGACGAGGTCGCCCAGCAGTGGCATCTTCACGCCTTTCGGCAACTTGACGCCTTCCGCAGCGTCGGCCGGGAAACTGAGCACGTTGGTCGCGTAATCCTTGCCGCGATAGTGGCGATTGAGCGCGCGGCCTTCGCGCGCATCCACGATGCGGATCGCGAGGTCGGCCTCGCGGATGCGACCGGCGAGCGCGGCGGCGACCCACTTGCGGAAGCTGACGGCCGACGGCAGGCCCGCGCGTGGCAGCGCGTAGCCGACGGAGACATCCAGGCGCACCGGACCGCGGGTCACGACTGGATTCCCACGTTGTCGCGCGCGTCGTAGGCGTTGACGATGCGCGCCACCAGCGGGTGCCGCACGACGTCCTTCGATTCGAAGAACGTGAAGCCGATGCCGTCGACGCCGCGCAGTACTTCCAGCGCGTCCTTCAGGCCCGATTTCTGGTGTTTCGGCAGGTCGACCTGGGTGAGGTCGCCGGTGACCACGGCGGTCGAACCGAAGCCGATGCGGGTCAGGAACATCTTCATCTGCTCGATCGAGGTGTTCTGCGCCTCGTCGAGGATCACGAACGCGTCGTTGAGCGTGCGGCCGCGCATGTAGGCGAGCGGCGCGATCTCGATGACGTTCTTCTCGAGCAGCTTCACCACCTTTTCCACGCCGAGCATCTCGTACAGCGCGTCGTAGAGGGGGCGCAGGTAGGGATCGACCTTCTGGGTGAGGTCGCCGGGCAGGAAGCCGAGCTTCTCGCCTGCTTCCACCGCGGGGCGCACGAGGATGATCCGCTGCACGCGTGATTCGTTCAGCGCTTCCACCGCCATCGCCACGGCGAGGAAGGTCTTGCCGGTGCCGGCGGGGCCGATGCCGAAGTTGATGTCGTGCGTCGCGATCCCGTGCAGGTATTTCGCCTGGTTGCGGCCGCGGCCGCGCACCGTGCCGCGTTTCACGCGGATCGCGACTTCCTGCGGCTCGATGTCCTCGTCGACCGTGCGGTCGACGGCGGCCTCCGACAGGCGCAGGTGGATCGACGGCTCGTCCAGGGTCTCGTCGGCGGCATCGCGCCAGAGTTCGCGCAACAGCTTTTCCGCCTTCGCCACGGCGGATTGCGGGCCGGCGACGCGGAAGACGTTGCCGCGATTGCCGATCTCCACGCCCAGGCGCAGCTCGAGCAGGCGCAGGTGGGCGTCGAAGGGGCCGGCGAGGTTGGCGAGGCGCTCGGTGTCCGGCGGATCGAGCGCGAATTCCGAAGTGGCGGTCTGCGGCATCGTTTCAACGTGGGAATTGGGCCTCGAAACCAGGCCCCGTGGAGCGCGAAGCTTGCGCCCGGCCGGGGATTTTCGCAAAGTGCGGCGACAATCCGGACGGGGAACGGCGATGCGCGGACGATGGATTCTGGCCTCCATGCTGGTGACGGCGCTGTCTGCGGCCGCCGCCGCGCCCGCCTTCGCGCAGGCGCCGCATGCGCAGGCGAAGGCGAAGGCGCCGGCGGTCACGGTGCTGCTCGCGCATCGCATCGACACCATGGACCTGGCCCGGCCGCGCGCCGAAGCGATGGCCTACGATGCCGGCGGCACGATCCTCGCCCTCGGCGGCCGCGACGAGCTGCTGGCGAAGTATCCCGGTGCCGCGCGCATCGACGCCGGTGCCGCGACCGTCGTGCCCGGCCTGATCGACGCGCACGGCCACATGAGCGGCCTCGGCGGCACCTTCCTGACCGCCGACCTGGTCGACACGACGGGGAAGGACGACATCCTCGAGCGCCTGCGCAAGTTCGCGAAGGACCTGCCGCCCGGCGCCTGGCTGATCGGCCGCGGCTGGGACCAGAACGACTGGGCGCAGAAGGACTTCCCGACCGCCGCCGACCTGGACGCCGCATTCCCGGACCGCCCGGTCTGGCTCGAACGCATCGACGGCCACGCCAGCTGGGCGAACAGCAAGGCGATGGCGGCCGCCAAGGTCGACGGCCATGCCGACTGGCGCCAGGGCGACTGGCAGCCCGACGGCGGCCGCATCGTGCGCGACGCGCAGGGCCGCGCGACCGGCATCTTCGTCGACGGTGCGCAAAACGTGGTCGGCGACGCGATCCCCGCGCCCGACGCGGCCGCGATCGAACGCATGCTCAGGCTGGCGATGCAGGATGCCGTGGCCCATGGCCTCACCGGCGTCCACGACGCCGGCGTGTCGCTGCAGGAAATGCGCGTGTACCAGAAGCTCGCCGATAGCGGGCAGATGCCGATGCGCGTCACCGCCTTCGCCAATGGCGATGCAGCCGCCCTGCAGTGGCTGTGCGACAAGGGCCTGTACCAGCATCCCTCGCATCGCCTGAAGATGCGCACGGTGAAGCTGTACATGGACGGCGCCCTCGGCAGCCGCGGCGCCGCGTTGCTGCAGGACTACACCGATGACCCCGGCAACCGCGGGATCCTCGTCACCGCGCCCGACGACTACGCGGCGACGGTCGCCAAGGCGCACCGTTGCGGCGTGCAGGTCGCGACGCACGCGATCGGCGACCGCGGCAACCGCATCGTGCTCGACACCTACGAAAAGGCGCTGGGCGGCGAAGCGACGACCACCGACCACCGCTGGCGCATCGAGCATGCGCAGGTGCTGTCGCCGGGAGACCTGCCGCGGCTCGCCGCGCTGCACGTGATCGCCTCGATGCAGCCCACCCACGCGACCAGCGACATGCCCTGGGCGGAAGACCGCCTCGGCCCCGACCGCATCAACGGCGCCTACGCCTGGCGCAAGCTGCGCGACAGTGGCGCGCGCCTCGCCCTGGGCTCGGATTTCCCGGTGGAATCGGTGGACCCGCGCCTGGGCCTGTACTCGGCCGAGACGCGCACCGATCCGCAGGGCCAGCCGCCCGGCGGCTGGCACCCGGAAGACAAGCTCACGCCGTACGAGGCGCTGCGCGGCTTCACCCTCGATGCCGCCTATGCCGGTTTCGCCGAGGACGAAGTCGGCAGCCTCGCGCCCGGCAAGCGCGCCGATTTCGTGGTGCTTGCCGACGATCCGCTCGCGGTCGAGCCCGCGCGGCTGCGCGGCCTGGCGGTGGAGGCGACCTACGTCGACGGCAAGGCGGTGTACGAAGCAGCCCACGGGGAAGCCGCGCCGGCGCCGTGAGCATGCATGCGCCCATGTCCGCGCAGGTGCTGCGGGCCGGCATGCTGCCGGTCGGAAGTCTCCTCGCCGGCATGCTGCTGCTGTCGGGCTGCGGCAAGGACGCACCCCAGGCCCTGGGCACGCTCGAGTACGACCGCATCGCGGTCCCGGCGCCCGTCGCGGAACGCATCGTCGCGATCCAGGTGCGCGAAGGCGAGCGTGTCGCCGCCGGCCAGGCGCTGCTGCAACTGGAAACCACCCGCACCGCCGCCGCGACGGACGCGGTGCAGGCCGAGGCGCAACGGCAGCAGGCCGTGCTCGCCGAACTGCAGGCGGGCCCGCGCAGCGAGCAGGTCGCACGGGCGCGCGCGCAGCTCGCGGCGGCGCAGGCGCAGGCCCGCGATGCGCAGGCCTACTACGCGCGCCTGCAGCCGCTCGGCGCGCGCCAGCTGGTCGCGGCCGCGGACGTCGACCGCGCGCGCGCCGCCGCCGGCAACGCGCAGGCGCAGGTGCGCGCGGCGCAGGCCGCGCTCGCTGAACTGGAACACGGCACGCGCACCGAGGACATCGCGCAGGGCGAATCCGCCGCGCGCGCTGCGCAGGCCCAGGCGGTCGCGCAACAGGCGACGCTCGCCAAGCTCTCGCTCACCGCGCCGCGCGCCGGCATCGTCGACAGCCTGCCGTACCGGCTCGGCGACCAGGCGCCGGTCGGCGCGCCGCTGGCGATCCTGCTGGTGGGCGACGCGCCGTACGCGCGCGTCTACGTGCCCGAAACGATCCGCCGCAAGGTTCGCATCGGCAGCCCCGCGCGCGTGTTCGTCGCCGGCAGCGACGCGGCGCTGGCGGGCAAGGTGCGGGCAATCCGCAGCGATCCGAGCTTCACGCCGTACTACGCGCTCGTCGGCAAGGACGCGGCGCGCCTGAGCTACCTGGCCGAGATTGCGCTGCCCGCCGCGGGCGCCGGCAAGCTTCCGGCGGGCTTGCCGGTGCGGGTCGAGTTCGGGCCGTGAGCGCTCCTGCGCCGCCCGGTGGCGGCAGGGGCGGCGCGCCCGCGATCCACGCGCGCGGCCTGACCCGGCGCTTCGGCGGGCTCGTGGCCGTCGACCACGTCGACCTCGACGTGCCGCGCGCCAGCGTCTACGGCTTCCTCGGCCCGAACGGCTCCGGCAAGTCCACGACCATCCGCATGCTGTGCGGCCTGCTGACGCCGACCGAAGGCAAGATCGAGGTGCTGGGCCTGCGCATCCCCGAGGAAGCGGAAGGGCTGCGCCGCCGCATCGGCTACATGACGCAGAAGTTCTCGCTGTTCGACGACCTCACGGTGCGCGAGAACCTGGAGTTCCTCGCGGCGGTGCAGGGCGTGCCGAAACCGGGTGCGAAGGCGCGCGTCGACCGGCTCGTCGCGGAATTCGACTTCGCCGACCGCCAGCGACAGCTGGCGGGCACGCTGAGCGGCGGCCAGAAGCAGCGGCTCGCGTTGGCCGGCGCGATCGTGCACGCGCCGGAACTGCTCTTCCTCGACGAACCCACCAGCGCGGTCGATCCCGAATCGCGACGCGATTTCTGGGACAAGCTGTTCGAACTGGCGGATGCCGGCACCACGCTGCTCGTGTCGACGCATTACATGGACGAAGCGGAGCGCTGCCATCGCCTCGCGATCCTCGACCACGGCAGGCTCGTGGCGAGCGGCACGCCGGCGGAACTCACCGGCGCGCTGCAGGGCCGCACCTTCGAGGTGCGCGCCGCGCAGCCGCGGCAGGCGCACGAAGCCTTGCGCGCGGCCGCCGGCGTGCTCGGCGTCGCCCAGATCGGCAACAGCGTGCGCGTGCTTGCCGATGCGGGCCCCGGTGCGGACGGCGTCGAACGCTGGCTCCGCGACGCGCTCGCGGCCGCGGGCGTGCAGGGCGAGGTGGCCGGCATCGAACCGAACCTCGAGGACGTGTTCGTGGCCGCGACCCATCGGGACGCCGCGGGGCGCGCGCCATGAGCTGGCGCCGGCTGTGGGCGGTGATGCTCAAGGAGCTGCGGCAACTTCGCCGCGACCGCATCACGCTCGCGATGATCGTCGGCATCCCGGTGATGCAGCTGGTGCTGTTCGGTTACGCGATCAACCTGAACGTGCGCGGGCTCGATGCGGCGATCGCCGACCAGGCCGGTACCGCCGGTTCGCGCGCGATGGTGATGGACATGCTCGCGACGGGCGTGGTCGCGCCGGTGCGCGACGCGCGCACGCCGCAGGAGCTGATGGACCTCCTGCAGCGCGGCGAGATCAGCGTCGGCATCGTGATTCCGCCGGACTTCGAGCGCCGCCGCATCGATGGCCGCCAGGTCGCGCAGGTGCTGGTCGACGGCAGCGACACCGCCGTGCAGAGCGCGGCCCTCCAGCTGGCGCAGGTGCCGGTGGACACCAGGCCGGTCGCGAACGCGGGCAACGGCGCGTCGCGCGCGTCGATGAACGCCGGCCCGATCGACGTCGTCGCCTTCTACAACCCGGAGCGGCGCTCGGCGGTCAACATCGTGCCGGGCCTGATCGGCATCATCCTGACGATGACCATGGTGATGTTCACGTCGGTCGCCATCGTGCGCGAGCGCGAACGCGGCAACATGGAGCTGCTGATCGCCACGCCGCTGGGCCGGGGCGAACTGATGGTCGGGAAGGTGCTCCCGTACGCGGCGATCGGGCTCGTGCAGGTCACGCTGGTGCTGCTGCTGGGCATCTGGCTGTTCCAGGTGCCGGTGCGCGGCAGCCTCCTCGACGTCTACGTCGCCTCGCTCCTGCTGATCGTCGCCAACCTCACGCTCGGCCTGCTGATCTCCACCAAGGCGCGCTCGCAGTTCCAGTCGATGCAGATGACGATGTTCGTGTTCCTGCCGTCGATCCTGCTGTCGGGCTTCATGTTCCCGTTCGCCGGCATGCCCCGCGCGGTGCAGTGGCTGGCCGAAGTGTTGCCGCTGACGCATTTCCTGCGCCTGATCCGCGGCATCATGCTGCGCGGCGCGAGCCTGTGGCAGCTGTGGCCGGAAATGGCGGCGCTCGCGGCCTTCACCGTCGCGATGATGGCGCTGGCGATCTTCAGGTTCCGCAAGCGGCTGGATTGAGCGTAGCCGACCGTGGGTCGGCGCTACCGGCGCCGCGTCGCGCGGTGGCGCCCGAAGGAAAACAGCGCGCTGAGCAGGAACACCACCGCCAGTCCGGGCCACAGCCAGGGCGGCAGCAAGGCCCAGTTCGGGTTGTCGAGGCGGATCGCCCCGGTGTGCGCGGCCATCGCCCCGGCCGCGAGCACGAGGTCTAGCAGGCCGGCGTGGAGGTGGCGGTTCGGGCTTTTTCCGGAGGCGAACATGCGGCGAGGTCTTCCGTCGTGGCGATGCGTCCGCGCAGCGAATTGGACAGTGCCGCCACAATTACCACATCGACGAATCGGCCGATCAGCGAAGGCGGGCCCGAAAAGTTGACGGTCTTCATGTTTTCGGTCTTGCCGGCCAGTTCAGCTTCGTCCTTGCGGGATCGGCCCTCGACCAGGATGCGCTGGACGCTGCCGACCATGGCCTGGGAGATCGCCGCGGCCTGTGCATTGATCCGCGCCTGCAGGCGCTCCAGGCGCGCATGCTTTTCCGCATCCGGCGTGTCGTCCTCGAGGTCGGCCGCGGGCGTGCCCGGGCGCCGCGAGTAGATGAAGGAAAACGACTGGTCGAAGCCGACCTCCTCGATCAGTTTCATCGTCTTCCCGAAATCCGCCTCGGTCTCGCCCGGGAAGCCGACGATGAAGTCGGACGAGATCGAGATGCCCGGCCGCACCGCGCGCAGCTTGCGGATCTTCTGCTTGAACTCGAGCGCCGTGTAGCCGCGCTTCATCGCCGCGAGGATGCGGTCGCTGCCCGACTGCACCGGCAGGTGCAGGTAGTTCGCCAGCTTGGGCACGTCGCGGTAGGCCTCGACCAGCGAATCGGAGAACTCCAGCGGATGCGAGGTGGTGAAGCGGATGCGGTCGATGCCCTCGATCCCGGCGATCGCGCGGATCAGCAGCGCCAGGTCGGCGACTTCTTCGCCGCCGTCGTCGGCGGCGAGCGTCCCGCGATAGGCGTTGACGTTCTGGCCGAGCAGGTTCACCTCGCGCACGCCCTGCGCGGCGAGCTGCGCCACTTCGACCAGGACATCCTCGAAGGGGCGGCTGATCTCGGTGCCGCGGGTGTAGGGAACCACGCAGAACGAGCAGTACTTCGAGCAGCCCTCCATGATCGAGACGAAGGCGGTCGGGCCCTCTGCGCGCGGCTCGGGCAGCCGGTCGAACTTCTCGATTTCGGGGAAGCTGATGTCCACCTGCGGCCGGCCCGACGCGCGCCGGTCGCGGATCAGCTCGGGCAGGCGGTGCAGGGTCTGCGGGCCGAACACCAGGTCGACGTAGGGCGCGCGCTTCACGATCGCCTCGCCTTCCTGCGAGGCCACGCAGCCGCCGACGCCGATCAGCACCGGGCGGCCGCCCTGCTTGAGCGCGCGCCAGCGGCCCAGCTGGCTGAAGACCTTCTCCTGGGCCTTCTCGCGGATCGAGCAGGTGTTGACCAGGATGACGTCCGCGTCCTCGGCGTTCGCGGTGAGCTCGAGTCCGTCGGAGGCGGCAAGCACGTCGGCCATGCGCGCCGAGTCGTACTCGTTCATCTGGCAGCCGTGGGTCTGGATGTAGAGCTTGCCGCGGGGCGGCAGGGGCGAATCGGCCATGTCGGATCGGTCCGGGTGGGCGGCGGTGAATCCGCGCCGGGGCGCGAAGTCTAGCGGAAGCCGGGGCGGGGCCCACCGGTTGCCGGGTTTGGGAGGGCGGTCACGGATTTCCATTAATCGAAGCCTTGTTCAGCAAAATCAAATACTTGTCAGCGGGACGTGATGGGTACACACTCCCTTCATGACGAAAGGGGCCCGGGGACTCATCGCGATCGCATGCCTGCTGCTGGCGGCTCCTGCCGTCGCGGGCAACGTGTACCGCTGCGCGGGCGCCGACGGTTCGCACGGCTATTCCAGCCGCCGGATTCCCGGCGCGGACTGCACCGTGGTCGGGCGCTATTCCTCGCACGCCGCGCGTCCGGCCAGGAAGGCCGCCGCGGCCGCCACCCGGCCGTCCGGCCCTTCGGCCGCGGCCGCCTTCGATCCCCAGCCTTCGGTCGCGGCGCCCGAGCCCGTCGCGGCGGTCGCCACGCCTGCCGCCGCCGCCCCCGCGTCGGGCGGCCCGCGGAGGATCACCGGCCAGGTCTATTCCTACGTTCAGGACGGCGTGCGCCATTACACCAGCGCGCGCCCCAGCGGCAGCTTCAGCGCGCTGAAGACCATCCAGTACAGCTACATCGAGACCTGCTACGCCTGCGGCAGCCGCCCGGGCGTGAACTTCGGCAAGGTGCGGCTGAACACCAGCGCCTACGGCGACGAGATCCGCGCGGCCTCCAGGCGCTACGGCGTGGACGAGGCGGTCGTGCGCGCGATCATCCATGCCGAGTCCGCCTTCAACCCGCGCGCACTGTCGCGGGTGGGCGCGCAGGGCCTGATGCAGCTGATGCCGGCCACCGCCCGCCGCTTCGGCGTGGGCGACGCCTTCGACGCCGCCGAGAACATCCGCGGCGGGGTCCAGTACCTGGCATGGCTGCTCAAGCGTTTCGACGGCAACGTCAAGCTGGCCGCCGCCGGCTACAACGCGGGCGAGGGCGCCGTGGACAAGTACAAGGGCGTCCCGCCCTATGCCGAGACCCAGCGCTACGTGGAGCGGGTCGGCCTGCTGGCCGCGCGCTACCGCGGAACCGTCGCCTCGCGCTGAGCGCAAGTCACTGGATCGGCAGCGTTTCCGGCCGGTTTCCCGACCCGCGAACGCGGGAAACATTGTCCGCCGGATTCACGTTCCGTTACACTTGAGCGTCTTTGCGGTTGCCTGTCCGCGGCTTCGGCCCCGGCAGGCGCGCAATCTGTCATCGAGTCTTTGCGGAGTGCCTGATGGGCAATGAAGGCGAGCGTCCCGAGAACCTGGGCCGGCGCCGGTTCCTGACCGCGACCACGGCCGTGGTCGGTGCGGTAGGAGCCGGATACCTGGCGGTCCCGTTCATCAAGTCCTGGAACCCGAGTGCGCGCGCCAAGCTGGCGGGCGCCCCGGTGACCCAGGACATCAGCGCGCTGGCCGAGGGCCAGCAGCTGACCCTCAAGTGGCGCGGCCAGCCGGTGTACGTGGCCAGGCGCTCGCAGGCGATGCTGGCGACGCTGCCGCAGGTGGATTCGCTGCTGCTGGATCCCAAGTCGGACAACACCGACCAGCAGCCCGCCTATGCCAAGAACGAGTGGCGCTCGATCAAGCCCGAGATCCTCGTGCTGGTCGCGGTCTGCACGCACCTGGGCTGCGCGCCGGAGTTCGTGCCGGAGCTGAAGCCGCAGCCCTTCGACCCGAACTGGAAGGGCGGCTACTTCTGCCCCTGCCACAAGTCGCGCTACGACCTCGCCGGCCGGGTGTTCCAGGGCATGCCGGCGCCGGCCAACCTGCCGGTGCCGCCGTACCACTTCGAGAACGACGCCACGCTGGTCATCGGCGTCGATCCCGCCAATGCCAAGGGAGCCGCATAAGCCATGGCGAACTTCCTTACCCGTGCCGCCGGCAACGTGATGGACTGGGTCAACGCGCGCGCGCCGAACATGATGCCGGCGTACCGCAAGCACATGACCGAGTACTACGCGCCGAAGAACTTCAACTTCTGGTACTTCTTCGGCTCGCTCGCGCTGCTGGTGCTGGTCAACCAGATCGTGACCGGCATCTTCCTGACGATGCACTTCAAGCCGAGCGCGGCCGATGCCTTCGGCTCGGTCGAGTACATCATGCGCGACGTGGAGTGGGGCTGGCTGATCCGCTACATGCACAGCACCGGCGCCTCGCTGTTCTTCATCGTGATCTACCTGCACATGTTCCGCGGCCTGATGTACGGCTCGTACAAGAAGCCGCGCGAGCTGGTGTGGCTGCTGGGCATGGTGATCTACCTCGTGCTGATGGCCGAGGCCTTCATGGGCTACGTGCTGCCGTGGGGCCAGATGTCGTTCTGGGGCGCCAAGGTGATCATCTCGCTGTTCGGCGCGATCCCGGTGGTCGGCAACGGCCTGACCGAGTGGATCATGGGCGACTTCATCCCGTCCGACGCCACGCTCAACCGCTTCTTCGCGCTGCACGTGATCGCGCTGCCGCTCGTCCTGCTGCTCCTGGTCGTGCTGCACCTGGGCGCGCTGCACGAAGTGGGTTCGAACAACCCCGACGGCATCGAGATCAAGAAGGGCCCGAAGGGCAACCGCTGGTCGCCGACCGCGCCGGCCGACGGCATCCCGTTCCACCCGTACTACACGGTGAAGGACCTGTTCGGCGTCGGCTTCTTCCTGGTGCTGGCGGCGTTCATCATCTTCTTCGCGCCGACGTTCGGCGGCTGGTTCCTCGAGCACGACAACTTCACCGAGGCCAACCCGCTGGTCACGCCGCAGCACATCAAGCCGGTGTGGTACTTCACCCCGTACTACGCGATGCTGCGCGTGGTGCCCTCGTTCTTCGGCATCAAGCTGTGGGGCGTGCTGGTGATGTTCGGCGCCATCGTGCTGCTGTTCCTCACCCCGTGGCTCGACAAGAGCCCGGTGAAGTCCTACCGCTACCGCGGCAAGCTGTCGTGGGCGATGCTCGCCATGTTCGTGGTCTCGTTCCTGTGGCTGATGAAGATCGGCGCGGGCCCGGGCACCGACCCGGTCGAGACCATCATCGGCCGCCTGCTGACCTTCCTCTACTACGCGTTCTTCATCACCATGCCGCTGTGGACCAGGTTCGACAGGACCAAGCCGGTGCCGGATCGGGTGACGACGCATGACTAAGGGGCCGCGCATCGTGAAGAAGTTGATCGTCCTGGTCGCCGGCGCCGCGTTCGCCGCGGCCCTCGCGCTCCCGGCCTTCGCGGCCGAGGAAGGCGCCAAGCTGCAGCAGGCCGGCACCGACCTCGGCGACCAGGCGTCGCTGCAGCGCGGCGCCAAGCTGTACATGAACTACTGCTCCGGCTGCCACTCGCTGAAGTACATGCGCTACTCGCGCATGGCCGAGGACCTGGGCCTGACCGAGGACGACGTCCAGGCCAACCTCAACTTCACCGGCGCCAAGGCGGGCGAGCAGATCCACGTCGCGCTCACCGAGGCCGATGCGCAGAAGTTCTTCGGCAAGATGCCGCCGGACCTGAGCGTGATCGCGCGCGTGCGCGGCAGCGACTGGATCTACACCTACCTGAAGTCGTTCTACCTCGACGAGGCGCGCCCGGTCGGCTGGAACAACACCGTGTTCCCGAACGCGTCGATGCCGAACCCGCTGTGGCAGATGCAGGGCCTGCAGCACGCCGAGTACGGCGCGGCGGACGCGGGCGGCGAGCGCCCGGTCGAGAAGCTGGTGCTGGCGGAGCCGGGCTCGCAGACGCCCGAGCAGTTCGACCAGACCGTGCGCGACATCACCGCTTTCCTCGAGTACGCCGGCGAACCCGCCGCGCTCAAGCGCCAGGCGATCGGCGTGTGGGTCGTGCTGTTCCTGGCGTTCTTCACGTTCCTCGCCTGGTTGCTGAAGAAGGAATACTGGCGCGACGTGCACTGAGGGAACCGGGGAGGCGACCGCCTGCACTGGGGCAGGCGGCGTTCGTGTGCGGCCGGCGGAACCGGTCGCAGGAGATGTGCCGATGATGGCGACGAGCCTGCGCATGCGTAATGCCTTGACCCTGTTTTCGTCCGTCGACGACGTGTTGTGCCATCGCGTGCGCCTGGTACTGGCCGCGAAGGGCGTCACCTACGACTTCATCCCGGTCGATCCGCAGAATCCGCCCGAGGATTTGCTCGACCTCAATCCGTACCACTCGGTGCCGACCCTGGTCGAGCGCGAACTGGTGCTGTACGCGGCCAGCGTCGTCAGCGAATACCTCGACGAGCGCTACCCGCATCCGCCGCTGATGCCGGTGGACCCGCTGTCGCGCGCGCGCCTGCGCCTGGCGATGCTGCGCATCGAGCACGACTGGGTGCCGCAGGTCCAGGCGATCCAGCTCGGCAACAAGCAACAGGCCGAGGCGGCGCGGAAGCGCCTGAAGGAACTGCTCACCGCTTCGGTGCCGCTGTTCAAGGCCAGCAAGTTCTTCCTCAATCCCGAGATGAGCCTCGCCGACTGCGCGATGGCGCCGATCATCTGGCGCCTGGATTCGCTGGGCGTCGGCCTGCCGAAGGACGGCAAGGCGATCGAGGACTACGGCAACCGCATCTTCCGCAACCCGGGATTCACCCGCAGCCTGACCCCGCAGGAACGCAACCTGCGTTCGCTGCCGGAATGACGCGCGGATGAGGCGGCCGGAATGACCGAGACTCCCGCGCCGCGGATGACCAGCCATCGCCCGTACCTGTTGCGGGCGCTGTACGAATGGATCGCCGACAACGGCATGACCCCGCACCTGCTGGTGGACGCCACGCGTCCCGGCGTGCGCGTGCCGCCGCACACCGTGCAGGACGGCAAGGTCGTGCTGAACATCGCGGCGCGCGCGGTCGCGCACCTCGACATGGACAACGATGCGGTCGCGTTCACCGCGCGCTTCGGCGGCGTCAGCCACGCGGTGATCGTGCC
>CBIHRR010000040.1:0-15251 GCA_966212495.1 uncultured Gammaproteobacteria bacterium | reverse complement strand
AGTGGAACTTCACCAAGTTCCTGGTCGGTCGCGACGGGCGCGTGCTGAAGCGCTACGCGCCGACGGACACGCCGGCCTCGCTCGCCGGCGACATCGAGGCGGCGCTGGGCTAGCAGCCGGCAGTCGGCGGCGCGCGGCTAGCGGCTAGCGCCAGCGGCGCGCGGCTAGCGGAAATCGCGCGATTCCGTGGCCAGGCCACGCAGCAGCGGCGACAGGTCCTCGAAGCGCTTCGCGATGAGGTGGCGCGTGCCCTCGGCCATTTCCATGCGGCCCTCGATGCCGAGCAGCCGGGACTCCAGGAACACGCGGCGCTGGCGTTCGGCGATGTCGCGCCACACCACCACGTTCACCATGCCGGTCTCGTCCTCCAGGGTCATGAAGGTGACGCCGCTGGCGGTCTGCGGGCGCTGGCGCAGGATCACCAGGCCGGCATGGCGCGCGGGGCGGCCGTGGGCGAAGGCTTCCAGTTCGCGCGCGCGGCTGTAGCGACGCTGCCGCAAGGCATTGCGCAGCAGCGCCACCGGATGCGCCCCGAGCGTCAGCCCGGTGCTGGCGTAGTCGGCGCGCGTGTCCTCGAACGCGCTGGGCGGCGGGATCGCGATGCGTTCCTCCGCGGGGGCGGCCACCCCGGCGAACAGCGGCATCTGCCGCTCGACGGCGGCGCCCTGCCAGCGCGCGCGATGGCGATGCCCCGCGAGGCCGCGCAACGCGGCGGCCTCGGCCAGCGCGCCCATCGCGCCGCGGTCGAGCGATGCGCGATGGGCGAGGTCGTCGAGGTCGCGGAACGGCGCCTGCGCGCGCGCCGCGGCGACGCGCCTGCCGGCTTCCTCGTGCAGCCCCGACACGAGCCGCATGCCCAGGCGCAGGGCCTCTCCCTCCAGCGTGCAATCCCAGTCGCTGTAACGCACGTCCACCGGGTGCACCACGATGCCGTGGCGGCGCGCATCGGCCACCAGCTGCGCCGGCAGGTAGAACCCCATCGGCAGCGAGTTCAGCAGCGCGCAGGAGAACGCCGCCGGCTCGTGGCACTTGATCCACGCGCTGGCATAGGCGAGCAGGGCGAAGCTGGCCGCGTGCGATTCCGGGAAACCGTAATCGCCGAACCCCTTGATCTGCTCGAAAATGCGCTCGGCGAATTCGACGGTGTAGCCGTTCCTTGCCATGCCGGCGAGCAGCGCGTCGCGGTGCTTCTCCAGCCCGCCGCGGCGCTTCCACGCGGCCATGTCGCGGCGCAGCTGGTCGGCCTGGCCCGGCGTGTAGTCGGCGGCGACCATGGCGATGCGCATCACCTGTTCCTGGAACAGCGGCACGCCGAGCGTGCGCTGCAGCACTTCGCGCAGCGCGTCGGACGGATAGTCGACCGGCTCCAGGCCCTGCCGCCGCCGCAGGTAGGGATGGATCATGCCGCCCTGGATCGGGCCCGGCCGCACGATCGCCACTTCCACCACCAGGTCGTAGAAGGTCTCCGGCTTCAGCCGCGGCAGCATCGCCATCTGCGCGCGCGATTCGATCTGGAACGCGCCGATGACGTCGCCGCGCTGGATCATCGCGTACGTGTCGCGGTCCTCCGCGGGGATCGTCGCCAGCGACAGGTCGCGGCCGCGGTGCGCGCGTACCAGGTCCAGCGCCTTGCGGATGCAGGTGAGCATGCCCAGCGCGAGCACGTCGACCTTGAGCAGCTTCATCGCCGCCAGGTCGTCCTTGTCCCACTGGATGATGGTGCGGTCGGCCATCGCCGCGTTCTCGACCGGCACCAGCGTGTGCAGCGGATGCTCGGAGACGACGAAGCCGCCGACGTGCTGGGAGAGGTGCCGCGGCTTGCCGAGCAGCTCGCCGACCAGCAGCGACAACTGGCGCACGACTCTGCTGCCGGGATCGAAGCCCTGTTCGCGCAGGCGTTCCGCGGAAGGCGCATCGCTGCTCCAGGCGCCGGCGCTGCGCGACAGGCGCGCGATCTCCTCCTCGCCGAAACCCAGCGCGCGCGCCACGTCGCGCACCGCGCTGCGGGTGCGGTAGCGGATCACGGTGGCCGCGAGCGCGGCGCGTTCGCGGCCATAGCGCCGGTAGATGTACTGGATGACCTCCTCGCGCCGCTCGTGCTCGAAATCGATGTCGATGTCCGGCGGTTCGTCGCGCTCCTCGGACAGGAAGCGCTCGAACAGCAGGCCCATGCGCGCCGGATCGATGGCGGTGACGCCCAGCGCGTAGCACACCACCGAATTCGCCGCCGAACCGCGGCCCTGGCAGAGGATGCCCAGCGAACGCGCATGGCGGACGATGTCGTGCACGGTGAGGAAGTAGGACTCGTAGTCTTTCTTGCGGATCAGCGCGAGTTCCTTCTCGATGAGCGCGCGCGCCTCGTCGCTCGCGCCCCCGGGCCAGCGCTCGCGCGCGCCGGCCTCGACCAGTTCGCGCAGCCAGTCCTGCGGCGTCCTGCCTTCGGGCACCAGTTCGCGCGGGTACTGGTAGCCGAGGTCCTGCGCGAGGTCGAAGCGGCAGCGCCCGGCGATGCGCAGCGTCTCTTCCAGCAGGGCGGGCGGATGGATCGCGGCCAGCGCGCGGCGCGTGCGCAGGTGGCGCTCGCCGTTCGGGAACAGGCGCCGGCCGGCTTCGGCCACCGGCACGCGGTGGCGGATCGCGGTCATCGTGTCCTGCAGGGCGCGGCGCGCGCGCGCGTGCATGTGCACGTCGCCGGCGGCGACGGCGGGGATGCCGAGGTCGGAGGCCAGCGCCTGCAGCCTGTGCAGGCGCGCGGCGTCGTCGGCGCCACGATGCAGTTCCACCGCCAGCCACAGCCGGTCGTCGAAGCGCTGGCGCAGCCATGCGCCGTGTGCGCGCACCGGCACCTCGCCCGGGATCCACAGCGCGAGCAGGCCCTGCAGCGCCGCCGCATCGAGGTCGGCGCGCAGCAGCCGGTACCCGCCCTTGGCCGAGCGCCGGCGGCCGCGGGTGATGAGCCGGCACAGCGCCGTGTAGCCGTCGCGGTCCTCGACCAGCAGCACCAGCTTCGGGCCGTCCTCCAGCGCGAACTCGCTGCCGACGATGAGCGGCACGCCGGTGTCGCGCGAGGCCTCCAGCGCGCGCACGATGCCGGCGAGGGAGCATTCGTCGGTGATCGCCAGGGCGCGGTAACCCTGGCGGCGCGCGCGGTCGAACAGTTCCGCCGCGTTCGACGCGCCGCGGCCGAAGCTGAAATCCGACAGGCAGTGCAGTTCCGCATATGCGCTCATGCGAACCATCCGTGCAGCATCGGCGGCGCATCCGCATCGCCCGCGGGCCGGAACACCCAGGCGCGCTGGCCGTCGCCGGTTTCGACCACGTAGTAATCGCGGCGCAGGCCGCCGCCGTCCCACCAGCCGCTCTCGATGCGTTCGGGCCCCGCCAGCGGCATGACGCCGTGGCTACGCAGCGGCACCGGCCGGGGCAACAGCCACACGGGGCGTGGCGCCGCGGGAGGATCGGGCTGCAAGGCGGCGTGCTGCGCGGCCGTCGCCTGCACGGTCACGCGCCGCCACGCCTGCTCCGGGCGATGGTCGTCGCGCGCGGCGAGCCGGTACACCGCCTCGTTGCCCAGGCGCGCGCGCAGGCGCTCGCGCAGCGCTTCCCAGGGCAGCGACTGCGCCGGGCGCGCCTCGAACAGCTCGCGCGCGGCCGGCACGAACGGCGGCAGTTCTTCGGCGACCAGGCGGATGCCGCGCACCGGCGCGGGCACCGCGCGATGGACCGTACCGTCGAGCCGCTCCAGCCGGCTGCGCGCCACTTCGAACAGCAATGCGGGATCGCGTTCGGCCGCGAGCAACCCGACCACTACTTCGGTATCGGCCTGTCCCCCGGGCAATTGCCGGTCATGTTCCAGCCGCAGCACGAAGCGCTGCACGCCGCCATCGCGCCCGGCGAGGAACGCGGCCAGCGCCGCCACCAGGCGGCGCAGCGGGAACAGGAGCGCCTGCGTGCTTTCGACGTCCCATTCGAGATCGATGCGCAGGTCGAAGCGGTCCGGCGGCGCATAGGCATCCAGTGCTTCCGGCGCGCCGCGCAGGCGGTCCAGGTGCTGCAGCAGCCCTTGGCCGAAGCGCTTGCCGAGCGCGTCGCGGGGCGCGGCGAACAGCTGCCCGAGCCGGCGCAGGCCCATCGCCTGCAGCGCCTGCGCCTGCTTCGGATCGAGCTTCGCGCGCGCCACCGGGATCCGCGCCAGCGCGGTCTCCAGCCGCGCCGCGTGCACGATCGCCAGTCCGTCGTGCAGGGCGGCCAGCACCCAGGCCGCGCGCGGATTCGGCGCGACCGCGATGCGGCAGGCGAGGCCGAGCGCGGCGAGGTCGTCGCGCAGGCGCCGTTCGAACGCGGGCCACGGGCCGAACAGGCGCAGGCTGGCTTCGATTTCAAGCACCACCGCATCGGCGTAGCCGACGTGGACCTGCGAGCTGTAGCGGTACGCCCAGGCGGCGAGCAATGCGCGCCAGTGCGCGGCGTCGCCGGCGGGGAGCGGCGTCGCCGCATCGTCGGCCGCAGGCGAAGGCGACAGGTGGAGGCAGGCCCAGAGCATGGCGGTTCAGCGCGCGGCCGGCAGTTCCAGCGGGCGCGATGGCGGATTGCCGCCGCGGCACTTGAGCACGCGCAGCCGCGGCGGCGCGCCGCCTTCCACCGCGATGCGCAGCGCGGCGGGCGAGGGATTGGCCGCTTCGCGCAGGCTTCGGAACACGAAGCCCGGCGTGCGCCCGCCATCGGCGGCGACCTGCAGGCGGCGCAGCGCGCGGTCGTCGGCCTGGCGCGGCCACGCGAGCACTGCGCCGAGGCAGCCGGAACGCAGGCATTGCTCGGCCGTCCACAAGGCCTCGCGCGGCGCGGCATCGATGACGTGCACGAAGGCGAGGTCGACGCCGGCCTGGCGCCAGCCGTCGGGGAAGGGCAGGTAGGGCGGCGCGACCACGGCCACCGTTTGCGCCGCCTGCGTCAGCCGCGCGAGCGTGGGCAGCAGCAGGCGCAGTTCGCCCAGGCCGTCGGCCGCGACCAGCAGTTCGGTGAGCGCGGCTTCCGGCCAGCCGCCTTCGGGCAGCACCGCGTCGAGCGCGGCATGGCCGCTGGGATTGCGCCCGCGCGGCCGCGTCGCCGGCTGGCCGCGCCACAGCCGGCGTTCGGCCAGCATCGCATCGAGGGAAAGGACCTGGGCGGCCATGCGCGGATGCCTGCCTAATCCCCGCGCACCAGGCCGCAGAACACGCCCTCGATGGCGAAGTCCTGCCCCGGTCGCACGTCGATCGGCGCATGCGCGGGATTGCGCGGCAGCAGGCGCACGCCGCCGTCGCCGGCGAGCTGCAGGCGCTTGATCGTGATTTCGTCGTCGAGCCGCGCGACCACCGTCTGCCCGTCGCGTGCGCTCGCGCCGCGCCGGATCGCCACCAGGTCGCCATCGAGGATGCCGTCGTCGCGCATCGAATCGCCGCGCACGCGCAGCAGGTAGTCCGGACGCGTCGCGAACAGCGCGCGATCCAGCACGAGATGCCGGGACGCCTCCCCGTCGAGCGGGGCGTCGGCGCCGATGGGCGCGCCGGCGGCGACGCGGCCGAGGACGGGCAGGCGCAGCATCGCCTCGCGCGGGGCGCTCCTGCTCGTTGCGGCGCGGACGCGCGCGACGCCTTCGGGCAGGCGGATGCCGCGCGCCTTGCCCGGCAGCAGCACGAGGTGCCCCTTCGCCGCGATCGCCTGCAGGTGCTTCTGCGCGGCGCGCGTCTGCCGGAAGCCGAAGGCGCGCGCGATCTCCGCCCAGGTCGGCGGCAGGCCGTCCACCGCGATGCGTTCGCGCACGAAGTCGAGGATGGCGCGCTGGCGGTCGGTCAGGTCGTCTTGCTGGCTCATGGTCGCAATATTAGTACCTGCGAAGGCGCAGGTTTTCGCGTCCAGCCAATTCAACGGCTTGCCCGTCTCACCTCATGCGATGCATCACCACGAAAGCTTCGGCCGCGGCCGAGCCAGGTCGGACCTACTTCTCGACGAAGGCGCGCTCGAAGACGTAATGGCCGGGAGTGCCGATGCGCGGGGCCGCGCTGAAACCGCGGCCGTCGAGCAGCTGCCGGAAGTCGTCCAGCATCGCCGGGCTGCCGCACAGCATCGCCCGGTCGAAGTCCGGGTCCAGCGGCGGCAGGCCGAGGTCGGACGCGAGTTGCCCGCTGGCGAGCAGGTCGGTGAGCCGGCCGCGATGGCGCCGGCCTTCCCAGGTGAAATCCTCGCGCGTCACCGCCGGGTAGTAATGCAGCCGGTCGCGCACGAGTTCGCCGAGGAATTCGTGCTTCGGCAGCACGTCGAGGATGTCCTCGCGGTAGCACAGGTCCTCGGCGCGGCGCACGCCGTGGCACAGCACCACGTGCTCGAAGCGCTCGTAGGTTTCCGGATCCTTGATGATCGACAGCCACGGCGCGAAGCCGGTGCCGGTGCCCAGCAGGTACAGGTTGCGGCCCGGGTGCAGATCGTGGACCAGCAGCGTGCCGGTGGGCTTGCGGCCCACCAGCACCTCGTCGCCCGGCTGGATGTGGCGCAGGCGCGAAGTCAGCGCGCCGTCGGGCACCTTGATGCTGAAGAACTCCAGGTGCTCCTCCCAGCTCGCGCTCGCGATGGAATACGCGCGCAGCAGCGGCTTGCTGCCGCCGTCGGGCTGCGGCAGCTCGAGCCCCAGCATCACGAACTGGCCGCTGGCGAAGCGCAGGCCCGGATCGCGCGTGGTGGAGAAGCTGAAGTAGTCGTCCGTCCAGTGACGGACGTCCAGCACGGTTTGGGCGCCGAAGGCGGAGGACATGGGTGGGGCGATGCCGTTGCAGCGAAGCGAGCGGGTGATTGTAGTTGAAGCAGGAGCGGGGAACGGGGAACAGGGAACGGGGAACAGGAATTCCGGGCGCCTTTGTGCCTTCCCGGGTACCGCGACGACAGCCAAAGCGCTGCGCAGTCCTGTTCCCCGTTCCCTGTTCCCCGTTCCCGCTCCACCGCCCTAGCGCGGCCCCCGCTCCTCGCGCGGCCGCGCCTTGCGATCGCGCATCAGCGCGTTGAGCACGATCGTGAAGCCCAGGCCCGCGGCCACCAGGAACAGCAGCATCGCGATCATCGGATAACCGAACAGGTGGTGCGTGGTGTCGACCCGCATCATCATCGCCGACGCGACGATCAGCGCCGCGGTCACCAGGCCGGCGCTGATCCGGTTGGCGATCTTCTGCAGGCTCTCCATGATCGGAGAGTCGGCCAGGCCGTCCACGCGCACCTGCATCCGGTTTTCCGCCAGCAGCGACAGCAGGTCGGACACCTTGCGCGGCGCCTCGCGCATCAGCGCCTGCACCTCGATCAGCTCGCTGGCGATGTTGGAGGGCGACAGCGACTTCTTCAGCCGCTCGCGCATCACGTGCTCGAGGTGGCGCTCGACCACCTGCTTGACGTCCAGGTCCGGGTCCAGGGCGTGGGACACCTGTTCCAGGTTGAGCAGGGTCTTGCCGAGCAGGCTGAGTTCCGGCGGCGTGCGCAACCGGCAGGCGGCCGACAGCGCCACCAGGTCCAGCATCAGCCGTCCCTCGGACTGCGAGCCGGAATGGCTGTGCGCGGCGTAGCGCGCCACCATCTGCCCGACCTCGCGCATGAAGCGCTCCTCGTCGAAGGCTTCCAGCCGCGTGCCCATCGCGATGGCTTCGTTCGCCACTTCCTCGCCGCGGCCGTCGACGGCCGCGAACAGCAGCTTGAGCAGGCGCTCGCGCTGCTTCGGCGGCACGTGGGCGACCATGCCCAGGTCGAACAGCGCCAGGCGGCCGTCGTCGGTCGCCAGCAGGTTGCCCGGATGCGGATCGGCATGGATCTCGCCATGCACGAACACCTGGTCGAGGTAGCCGCGCATCAGCGCCGATGCCAGCGCGCCCATGTCGTGCTCGGTGCGGTGCAGGCCCGAGATCTCGGTGACCTTGGTGCCGTGGATGAGGTCCATGGTGAGCACGCGCGTGGCGGTGTAGTCCCACACCGGCTGCGGCACCACCAACTCGGGGTATTCGCGCAGGTGTTCGCCGAAGCGCTCCAGGTTCTCCGCCTCGGCGCGGTAATCGAGTTCGGCGAGCAGGGTCTTGCGGAATTCGTGCACCCAGTCGGAGAAATGCACGCGGCGGCCGACGTCGGTGAGGGTGTCGGCCTTGCTGGCGAGGCCGGCGATCGCGTCGAGGTCGGCGCGCACCAGGTCGCCGATGCCCGCGCGCTGCACCTTGACGGCGACCTCGCGGCCATCGCGCAGCAGCGCGCGGTGCACCTGGGCGAGCGAGGCGCAGCCCAGCGGCGTTTCGTCGAATTCCGAGAACAGGTGGCTCATGCGCGCGCCGAGGGCGTCCTCGATCGTGGCGCGCACCTCGTCGAAGGACACCGGCGCGACGTCGTCCTGCATGCGCTCGAGCGCCGCGAGGTAGGCCGGCGGCACCATGTCGGGCCGCGTGGACAGCGCCTGGCCGATCTTGACGAAGGTGGGGCCGAGCGCTTCGAGGTCGTCGACGAAGGCTTCGGGCTTGCCTTCGGTCGGCGGCGGTTCCATGGCCGCCGTCGTGCCGCTGCCGTCGAGGTCCAGGCCGGTGAACACCCCTGCGCTGCGGTACTTGAGCAGGAATCCGAGGATCCGCGTGGTGCGGCCGAGGCCGTGGCTGGCATTGGGGGTGGCGTCGTTCATGGCGGGCGTCCGTCGGCCTCGGGGGCGGGCCGCAGACAGCGTAGTCGGCGCCGCGTCAACGCCGCTTCATGGCGGCTGCCGCATCATGGCCGCATGCAGGCGCCCGCACGGACCTTGTGGACCATCGGCCATTCCACGCGTCCGTGGGACGAGTTCGTGGCGCTGTTGCAAGGCGAATCCATCGCGTGCCTGGCGGACGTGCGCCGCTTCGCCGGTTCGCGGCGCAATCCGCAGTATTCGCCCGCGGACATGGGCCCGGCGCTGGCCGGGGCAGGGATCGACTACGTCCCGATGCCCGAATTCGGCGGGCGACGCACGCCCGCGCCCGACTCGCGCAACGGTGCCTGGCGCGTGGCCGCGTTCCGCGGCTACGCCGACTACATGGCGACGCCGGAATTCGCGCTCGCGCGCGAGCGGCTGATGGCGCGCGCCGCGATCCAGCGCACCGCGGTGATGTGCGCCGAGGCGGTGTGGTGGCGCTGCCACCGGCGCCTGGTTTCCGACGATTTCGTGGCGCGCGGCTGGACGGTGCTGCACATCATGGGGCCCGGCAAGCTGCAGCCGCACGAACTCAATCCCGACGCGCGCATGGTCGACGACCACCTCGTCTATCCGCCCCACGCCGACCAGCACGAGCTCTTCGGCCACAGATCACACGGATGACACAGATAAAAGCTTTTGAATCCGTGTCATCTGTGTGATCTGTGGCCAGCTTCTTGCGGTGCTTTTTCTATTTCGGTGGGCGAAGACGCAGCAATTTGCCGTCGGAGTCGTCGGTGAGGACGTAGAGGTTGCCGTCGGCGCCGGCGCGGACGTCGCGGATGCGCGCGTCGAGGTCGGTGAGCAGGCGTTCCTCCGACACGATCCGGTCGCCGTCGAGGCCGAGCCGGATCAGCGAGCGATCCGCCAGCGCGCCGAGGAAGAGGCTGTCGTTCCAGGGCGAACCCGGATGCCCGGTGTAGAACGCCATGCCGCTGAGCCCCGGCGATTTCGCCCACGCGTGGTGCGGCGATTCCATGCCCGGCGCGCTGGTACCGACGGTTTCCGGATACGGCCTGCCGGTCGCATAGTCCATGCCGTTGGTGGCGACCGGCCAGCCGTAGTTCTTGCCGGGGCGGGGCAGGTTCAGTTCGTCGCCGCCGCGCGGGCCGTGTTCGCTGGCCCACAGCTTGCCGGTGCGCGGATCGAAGGCCAGGCCCTGGATGTTGCGGTGGCCGTAGCTCCAGACGATGCGGCGCACGCCGGGCGAGCCAGCGAAGGGATTGTCGGCGGGCATCGTGCCGTCGACGTCCAGCCGCAACAGCTTGCCCTGCAGGTAGTCGAGTTGTTGCGGGCGCTGGCGGTCGAAACGGTCGCCCTGGCTCACGAACACGTGGCCGCGGCCGTCGAAGGCGATGCGCGAGCCGAAATTGGCGCCGCCGGGCAATGGGTCGGGTTCGCGGTAGACGACGCGCACGTCCGACAGGCCCGTGTCGCCGAGCATCGCATTGGCGGCCGTGACCGCCGCGGCGCCGTCGGGCGCGGCCTCCACGTAGGTGAACCAGATGCGCCGGCTGCTGGCGAAATCCGGTGCCAGCACCACGTCCAGCAATCCGCCCTGGCCTTGCGCCAGCACCGCGGGCACGCCTGCGAGCGGCGGCGAAATCTCGCCCTTCGCCGAGACACGGCGCAGCTGGCCGCTGCGCTCGGTGACCAGGAAGTCGCCGCCGGGCAGCAGCGCGACGGCCCAGGGATGGTCGAGGCCGGAGGCGATGGTCTCCACGCGCATGCCGCGCGCGTCGGCGTCGGCGCCGGCGGGCGCTGCGCCTGCCCGCGGCGCGGCGTCGGCCGGCGTGTCGATCGCCGGTCGCGCGTTGCAACCCGGCAGGACGCACGCGCACAGGAGGAAGGCGAGCAAGCGATGCATCATCGGTACCCCGCGGCCTGGAGTTCGAACAGTTCGGCGTAGCGTCCACCCTGCGCCATCAGTTGCGCGTGCGTGCCGGAGGCTTCGAGGCGGCCTTCGGCGAGGACGAGGATGCGGTCGGCCATGCGCACGCTGGAGAAGCGGTGCGAGATCAGCACCGCGGTGCGCTTGTCCGAGAGTTCGCGGAAGCGCTGGAACACCTCGAACTCGGCGCGCGCATCGAGCGCGGCCGTCGGCTCGTCGAGGATCATGACCTGCGCGTCGCGCATGTAGGCGCGCGCGATCGCGATCTTCTGCCACTGGCCGCCCGACAGGTCGACCCCGGTCTTGAAACGGCGGCCGATGAGCTGGTCGTAGCCGTCGGGCAGTCCGGCGACGACCTCGTCCGCGCCCGAGCGGCGCGCGGCGGCGGCGATGCGCGCGCGGTCGGTCATGTCCGCGACCTGGCCCACGCCGATGTTCTCGCCGGCCGTCAGGTGGTAGCGCACGAAGTCCTGGAAGATCACCCCGATGTTCGCGCGCAGGTCCTCGAGCGAGTAATCGCGCAGGTCGCGGCCGTCGAGCAGGATCCGGCCCTCGTCGGGGTCGTACAGGCGCGCCAGCAGCTTCACCAGCGTGGTCTTGCCGGCGCCGTTCTCGCCGACGAGGGCGAGCACCTCGCCCGCGCGCAGCTCGAAGTCCAGGCCGCGCAGCGCCCAGCGCGTCGCGTCGGGATAGCGGAAGCCCACGTTCTCGAACACGAAGCCGCGCGCGATCGGCTGCGGCACCGGCACCGCGCCGGGCTTCGAGCGGATTTCCGCCTGGATCTCGAAGAACGAATACAGGTCGTCGAGGTACAAGGCCTGCCCGGCGACCTGCGAGAAGCCCACCAGCAGGCCTTCGAGCAGTTGCCGCAGCCGGCGGAAGCTGCCGGCCAGGAAGGTCAGGTCGCCGATGCTGAAGTCGCCGCGCACCGTGCGCCAGGCGATGTAGGCGTAGGCCACGTAATAGCCCAGCGTGCCCAGCGCCGACAGCAGCGTGCCCCAGAACGCGCGCTTGCCCGCCAGCGCCTTGTTCGCAAGGTAGAACTTGTCCGACAGCGCGCGGAAGCGCGCGATGAAGAAGCGGTTGAGGTCGAAGATCTTGACCTCCTTCGCCGTCTCCACGCTCGCGCCCATCTGCCGCAGGTATTCGAGCTGGCGGCGCTCCGGGGTCCAGGCGAAGTTGAGCGTGTAGTTCAGCGCGTTGAAATGCGCCTCGCCCACGAACGCGGGAATCAGCGCCACCGCAAGCAGCACGATCAGCCACGGCGCGAACACGAGCAGGCCCGCGGCGAAACTGATCACCGTCACGATGTCCTGCGCCTGGCCGAAGAGCTGGCTCAGCAGGCCCATGCGGCCCATCGTCTGGCGGCGCGCGCGGTCGAGCTTGTCCTGCAGGTCCGGATCCTCGAAATCCTCTAGGTCCAGCGTCGCCGCGTGTTCCATCAACCGGATGCTGGTGGCGTTGGTGAAGCGCTCCGAGAGCAGCCCGTCGAAGTAGTTGACCAACCGCCCCGACAGATCCGAGGCGATGGCCAGCGCGAACTCCGCGCCGAGCAGCAGTGCGAGGTGGTCGAGCGTGCCGCCGTGCCAGGCCGCTGCGAGATCGGGATACCCCGTAGCGGCGCCTGTCGAATGCAGGCCGACCAGCCGCACCGCCTCGTCGATGATCAGCTTGCCGATGTACAGCGTGGCCACCGGCATCAGCGCGCGCAGCAGGCGCAGGCCGAGGCTGGCGAGGGTCAGCGCGCGGCTGGTCGCCCAGATCTCGCGCAGGAACGGCGGCAGGTTGCGCAGCGCGCCGACGCGGTCGCGCAGGCTCGGGCGAGCGCCGGGCGGCGGCGGCGCGGACGCGGGCGCCACTTCAGCCCCACCAGAACGCGGCGGCGATGATCGTGTATACGGCGACCAGCGCCGCGCCCTCGATCCAGTTCGATTCGCCGTCGAAGGTGATGAAGGCGCTGACGATCACCGCCAGCGCCACCGACACCACCAGCATCGGCGGGAACACCAGCGTCAGCGGGGTGAAGCCGAGCACGTGCGAGGCCAGCACCAGCACCGGCGCGAGCACCAGCGCGATCTGCAGCGGGGAGTTGATGACCACCGAGAACGCGTATTCCGAGCGCCCGGCGGCGGCGAGCTGGATGCCGACCACGTTCTCCACCGCGTTGCCGGCGATGGCCACGATCACCAGGCCCGCGAAGGCCTCGGAAATGTGCAGCGCCGACATCGCCGGCTCGAGCGCGGTGACGAACCAGTCCGACACGAAGGCCGCCAGCACCGAGGCGCCGGCGAGCATGCCGATGGCGAGCGCGAGCGGCCAGCGCGGCGCCTCGTGGTGCATCGCCGGCGTCGCGGCCTCGTCGCGGTCGCGGCGCAGCGAGGCGGGCAGGGTGAGCACGAACAAGGCCAGCAGCACCGCCGACACGATCATCGACAACGCGTCCTCGTGGCCCGAGGCTGGCGCGTGCACGTAATGGGCGAGGGAGGGCAGCACCATCGCGACCACCGACAGCACCATCAGCACGATCGTCGACCGGGCGCGTTTCGAGTCGATCTGCTGCGAGCCGTGCTTCACGCCGCCCACTACGAACGCCAGGCCCATCACCAGCAGCAGGTTGGCGAGGATCGAACCGATCAGCGCGGCCTGGACCACCGCCACCAGCCCGGCCTTGAGCGCGAACAGCGCGATGAAGAGTTCCGGCAGGTTGCCCAGGGCCGACTGCAGCACGCCGGTGGCGCCGGCGCCGAAGCGGTCGCCCATCTGCTCCACGCTGCGCCCGACCAGCGAAGCCAGCAGCGCCACCGCCACCGCGCAGCACAGGAAGGCGAACACCGCCCCGGCCCCGAGGAAATGCGTCGCGCCGGCGCCGATGGAGGCGAGCGCGGCACCGCCGAGCACGACGAGGTCGGAACGGGTGAACGTGCGTCCGGCTGTCGCTTGGCGGGCGGTCATGCCGCAATTGTGCCTGCGCGCCCGTTCAACGTCTCGTCATCGGCCCTCAGAAGGCGGCGATGCACAGCAGCAGGAAGCCGGTCACCGCCAGCGCCGCGTGCCCGATCATCAGGCCCACCGGCAACGGCCGCTGCCGCCACTGCCACAACAGGTTCATCGCCGCGCCGCCCGCGGCGGCCACGACGAACAGCAGCAGGGCCCAGCCCGCTGGCGAGGGAACGCCCACCACCACCGCCGCATAGGCGAGCAGGGTCAGCGCGGCCGCCGCCAGCAGGCCGTGCAGCATCGACAGCCACGCGGGCGGGTTGCGCTGGCCGAGCAGGCGGATGCCGGCCATGGCGAGACCTCCGGCGGCGGCGATCGCGAAGAGCGCGACGGCGGCCTGGAGCATCGAGATCGCGTCCATGGGGTCTCCATTTCGGGAGTCCCGATCCTCCCGCCGCCGCGGTGAGCGCCGCGTGTACCGGGTAAAATGGGTGTTTCCGCCCGCCAGAACCCCCGCCGTGACCGCCGATTCGCCCGTCGCCCCCGCGTCCCATGCACCTGCGTCGATCCGCCAGGAGGACTTGGTCCAGTCCATCGCCGACGCGCTGCAGTACATCTCGTACTACCACCCGGTGGATTACATCCGCGCGCTGTCGGACGCGTACGACCGCGAGGAGTCGCCCGCGGCGAAGGAGGCGATGGCGCAGATCCTGATCAACTCGCGCATGTGCGCCGAGGGCCATCGCCCGATCTGCCAGGACACCGGCATCGTCACCGTGTTCCTCGAGATCGGCATGGACGTGCGCTGGGACGATGCCACGATGGGCGTGGAGGACATGGTCCACGAGGGCGTGCGCCGCGCCTACAACCATCCGGACAACAAGCTGCGGGCGTCGGTGCTGGCCGATCCCGCCGGCAAGCGCGTCAACACGAAGGACAACACGCCGGGCGTGGTCAACGTCAAGGTCGTGCCGGGCAACACGGTGGACGTGATCGTCGCGGCCAAGGGCGGCGGCTCCGAGGCCAAATCCAAGTTCGCGATGCTCAATCCCTCGGATTCGATCGTCGACTGGGTGCTGAAGACGGTGCCGACGATGGGCGCCGGCTGGTGCCCGCCGGGCATGCTCGGCATCGGCATCGGCGGCACCGCCGAGAAGGCGATGCTGATGGCGAAGGAAGCGCTGATGGAGTCGATCGACATCCAGGAGCTGATCGCGCGCGGCCCGGCCAATCGCGCCGAGGAATTGCGCATCGAGCTGTTCGAGAAGGTCAACGCGCTCGGCATCGGCGCGCAGGGCCTCGGCGGCCTGACCACGGTGCTCGACGTCAAGGTCAAGGATTACCCCACGCACGCCGCGAACCTGCCGGTGGCGATGATCCCGAACTGCGCCGCGACGCGCCATGCGCACTTCACCCTCGACGGCAGCGGCCCGGTGATGCTGGACCCGCCCTCGCTCGAGGACTGGCCGAAGCTCACCTACGACGCGTCGAAGGGCCGCCGCGTCGACCTCGACACGCTCACGCGCGAGGACGTCGCGGGCTGGAAGCCCGGCGAAACGCTGCTGCTCAACGGCAGGCTGCTCACCGGCCGCGACGCCGCGCACAAGCGCATCGTCGGCATGCTCGACCGGGGCGAAGCGCTGCCGGTCGACCTGCGCGGCCGCTTCATCTACTACGTCGGCCCGGTCGATCCGGTGCGCGACGAAGTCGTCG
>CBIHRR010000039.1:0-15420 GCA_966212495.1 uncultured Gammaproteobacteria bacterium | reverse complement strand
TCGCGCTCGACCTCGCGCGAGGGATGCATCATCGCGTTGGCCAGCTCGCCGTCGGTGGTGAGCAGGAGCAGGCCGGTGGTGTTGATGTCGAGGCGGCCGATCGCGATCCAGCGCGCGCCCTTCAGCGCGGGCAGCGCGTCGAAGATGGTCGGGCGGCCTTCGGGATCCTCCCGCGTCGTGACTTCGCCTTCGGGCTTGTTGTACATCAGCACGCGCGCCGGTTCGGTCAGCGCGCTGGCGACGAAGGTGCGGCCGTCGATCTCGATCTTGTCGCCGCCGGCGACGCTCATGCCGACGGTGGCGACTTCGCCGTTGACGCGCACCAGGCCGTCGGCGATGCGCTGCTCCAGCGCGCGGCGCGAGCCGAGCCCGGCCTGCGCCAGCACCTTGTGCAGCCGCTCCTCGAGCCGCGGCGCGGTGCCCGCGACCTCGGCGTCGCCGCCGCGCTTCAGCGTGAGGCGGCGCGGGGCGGCCTGCTTCTTTTCTTCCTGCTTCTTGTCGCTCATTGTTCCTGTTGCTCCGACGATGCCATCGCGGCGTCGTCATCGGTGTCCGCCAGGTCGGCGGTGGGGGTGTTTTCGTCGTCGCCGTCGGGCGACATGTCGCCGACCGGCATGTCGTCGAGCGCCATGCCGTCGACCGACATGTCGCCGACCGTCAGCGCGCCGTCGGCGCCGTCGCCGGGTTCGAACGACAGCTGCGGCTCGAGCTCGCCGATCTCCTTCAGTTCCGACAGGGGCGGCAGGTCTTCCAGGCGCTTGAGGCCGAAATAGTCGAGGAAGCCTTTCGTGGTCGCGAGCAGTTCCGGCTTGCCGGGCACGTCGCGGTGGCCGACGACGCGGATCCACTCGCGTTCCTCGAGCGCCTTGATGATGTTGCTGTTCACCGCCACGCCGCGCACCTGCTCGATCTCGCCGCGGGTGATCGGCTGGCGGTACGCGATCAGCGCCAGCGTCTCGAGGGTGGCGCGCGTGTACCTGGTCTGGCGCTCGGCCCACAACCGCGCGACCCAGGCGTGGACCTCGGCCTTGACCTGGTAGCGCCAGCCCGAGGCGAGCTCGACCAGCTCGACGCCGCGCCCAGCGCAGGCCTCCGCCAGCGTCGCCAGCGCCTGCTCGACGCTGCCTTCCGGCGCGGGTTCGTCCAGCGGGAACAGGCCCTTGAGCTGCACGACGGTGAGCGGCTGGTTGGCGGCGAGCAGCGCCGCCTCGACGATGCGGTCGATCAGGGTCTGGTCCATGGCTTCGTTGCGTGGCTCACTCGTTGACGGAGGCATCGTTGGCCGGGTCGGTATCGTCGAATTCGCTGGTCAGGTCCAGCGGCGCGGCGCCGTCGCCGGAGGCGAGCGACTTCACGTAGATCGCCGCCAGCGGCGCTTCCTGCACGACGTCGAGCAGGCGTTCCTTCGCGAGCTCGAGGATGCCGAGGAAGGTCACGACCACGCCGAGCCGGCCTTCGGTGACCTCGAACAGCGATTCGAAGCGGTGGAACGCGCCATCCTGCAGCCGCGCCAGCAGCTCGCCCATGCGCTGGCGGACGCTGAGCGCATCGCGCTTGATCGCGTGCTGCGTGTACAACTCGGCGCGCTTGAACACGTCGTGCAGCGCCAGCAGCATCTCGCGCAGGTCCACCGGCGGCGGGAGGCGCACCGCCGCGCGGTCCGGCACGAACGCCGACGCCGGCGTGGTGTCGCGATCCTGGCGGGGCAGGGCGTCGAGGTCCTCGGCGGCCTGCTTGAAGCGTTCGTATTCCTGCAGCCGGCGGACCAGCTCGGCGCGCGGGTCGCCTTCCTCGTCCAGCGCGAGCTCGGAGCGCGGCAGCAGCATGCGCGACTTGATCTCGGCCAGGATCGCGGCCATCACCAGGTACTCGGCGGCCAGCTCGAAGCGCATCTGGTGCATGGCCTGGATGTAGTCGACGTACTGGCGCGTGATCTCCGCCACCGGGATGTCGAGGATGTCGAGGTTTTGCCGGCGGATCAGGTAAAGCAACAGGTCCAGCGGTCCTTCGAAGGCGTCGAGGATGATCTCGAGCGCGTCCGGCGGGATGTACAGGTCCTGGGGGATCTGCAGCACCGGCTGGCCAAGCACCATCGCCAGCGGCATTTCCTGCTGCTGGGGGCGGGTGTTGCCGTTCTGGGCGGCGGGCGCTTCCGCGACCGTGCCGCTGGGGCTATCGGATGTCATCGATGGGTCATCGACCGGTGGACCAGTGCATGCAAGCCGGGCGGACGCGCCATGGGTCGGGCGCCGCGCGAATGGGCGCGGCGGACGGGGAAGGCGGTCGTCGGCGGAAGGGCGGATCGGCGATGGTGCGCATCCCTGCCGCGCCATGCACCTTGGTAGCGTGCACCCTGGTGGCGTCGCCACCGGTCCTGCCCCTGACTATGGCCACAGGTTACGGGCTGCCCCCGGGGCTGTCCAGCGGCCGCGGCCGTCGCACCCCTACAATCGCGCCTCGACGCGGGACGACACCGCCGAACGGGAGCAGGCGAGGATGTGGTATGCGATCGAGGGACACGATGGCGCGGACGTGCTCGCCGCGAGGACGGCGGCGCGGGCCGCGCACCTGGACCGGCTGCGCGCGCTGCGCGACGCGGGCAGGCTGCTGCTCGCCGGTCCTTGCCCGGCGATCGATGCCGAGGACCCCGGCCCGGCCGGTTTCACCGGCAGCATCGTGATCGCCGAGTTCGAATCGATCGACGACGCGCGCGCCTGGGCCGACGCCGACCCTTACGTCGCCGCCGGCGTCTACCATCGCGTGGACGTGCGCCCATTCAGGCCCGTGCTGCCCTGACGGGCCCCGGGCGGGTTTTGCGCAGGCGCATGTTGCAGTGCAACATCCGGCGCGACCTGCATTTCAGGGCAAGCCCGCAACGCGAAAGGGATTTCGGTTCGGCCACCATTTCCGACCGCCTGTCGTTGTAACCGCTTGCTTTGCAGGCCGGTCATCTTCCGTTTAACTTGGGCGCCTTGTTTCCCCGGAACGGAGATCCAAGGATGGGCGCAGCCAGCCCGACGATCAGGGATGTCGCACGCTTGGCGAACGTGTCCGTGGCCACGGTGTCGCGGGCACTCAACGGCCACGAGAACGTCGCCGAGGCGGTCCGCCAGCGGGTGCTGGAGATCGCCAACTCGCTCGACTACAGCCCGCACCACGCGGCCCGCTCGCTCAGCCGCGGGCGCACCCACACCATTGGCGTGGTCCTGCCGGACCTGCCGTGCGAATTCTTCGCGCGGCTCATGTGCGGCATCGACGCCGCCGCGCGCGAACGCGGCCTGCAGTTGCTGGTCTCCGGCCACCACCGTTCCGCCGAAAGCCAGGCCGCCGCGCTGCGGGTGATGCGCGGCCGCGTGGACGGCCTGCTCGCGATCTCGCCGTACGCCGGGCTCGACGTCGCCGCCGCCCGCCTGCCGGCGTCGCTGCCGGTGCTGCTGCTCGACAGCGATCCCTCGGCCGAAGGCGTCGCCACGCTCGCGGTGGACAACTACGCCGGTGCGCTCGACATGATGGAGCACCTGGCCGACTGCGGTTACCGCAACATCGCCTTCGTCTCGGGGCGACGCCCGCACTTCAACGCCGAGGAGCGGCTGCGCGGCTACATCGACGGCCTGGCGCGCTTCGTGCCGGGCGCCGAGCCCTGGGTGGTCGAGGGGGATTTCGACGTGCAGACCGGCACCCAGGCGGGCGAGGTCCTGCTCGAGGCGCCGCGGCGCCCCGATTGCGTCTTCGCGGCCAACGACATGATGGCGCTGGGCTGCATGTTCGCGTTCCAGCGCGCCGGCCTGCGCGTGCCCGAGGACATCGGGCTGGCCGGCTTCAACGACATCCCGCTGGCGAGCCACACGTCGCCGCCGCTGACCAGCGTGAAGATCGACATCGCGCGCCTGGGCTCGGATGCCTTCACGATGCTGCTGGACCGGATGGTCGATGGCGCGCCCATCCCGTCGCGCCTCGTGGAGCCAAAGCTGATGGTGCGCGGCTCGACGCGCCGCATCGGCACGACGCAATCGCGCCTACGGCGCCCAGTAGACCTGCTGCGCGGCGCCTGGCGTGAGGAACGCCAGGCGCACCGGCATCTCGCGCAGGTCGCGGCCGGCCAGCGCTTCCTCGAAGCGCGCGCGCTTGGACGCCCCGCGCAACAGCAGGAGGCGCGTGTGCGCGGGCGCCAGCCCGGCTGGCGTGAGGCTGATGCGCCGCGACCACGGTCCGGCGCCCGGACAGCCGGTGGCATCCACCGCGACGTAGGCATTCCGGCTGTCGAGCGCATCGGCGAGCCCGCGCATGTGCGGGAACAGCGAGGCGGTGTGGCCGTCGTCGCCCATGCCCAGGACCACGGTGCCCGGCGCATGCCGTGCGTGCAGGTTCGCGTCGGCCACCGCTTCCTCGATGCTGCGTCCGGTCCGCGTCAGCGGTTCGAAGCGGGCCCGCGCGGCGTGGCCGTGCAGGAGGTGTTCGCGGACCAGGTGCGCGTTGCTGTCCGGATCGTCCGGGCGCAACCAGCGCTCGTCGACGAGCGCGACGTCCACCCGGTCCCATTCCAGCGGCGCCTGCGACAGGGCGCGGAACATCGGGGCCGGCGTGGTGCCCCCCGAGAGCAGCAGTCGCGCGCGCGGCCGCGCCATCAGGTCGCGGCGCAACGCGGCGGCGATCGCGACGGCGGCGGCCCACGACCACTGGTCGTCGTTGCGGAACTCGTGCAACGACACCGGCAGGTCGCGGATCGCGCTCACGACACGACCCCGGCGGCGCGATCGGCGGCGATCACCGCCGCGCCGAGCAAGCCCGGTTGCGGATGGACGATGGCGAGCGTGGGCACCGCGGCCATCGCCGGGGCGAAGCGGCCCTTGCCCTCGAAGCGCTGCCGGAAGCCGGAGCGGCGCAGCGCCGCCAGCAAGGGCGGCACCAGTCCGCCGCTGAGGTAGGCGCCGTCCCAGGCGCCGTAGGCCAGCACGAGGTCGCCGGCGATGGCCCCGAACGCCGCGCAGAACGCGTCCACGGCCTGCTCGCAGCGCGGATCGCCCGCGGCGGCGCCGGCGGTCACGTCCTCGGGCCGCAGGTGGCCGGGATCCTCGCCGGCGATCGCGCCGAGCGCGCGGTGCAGGCTCGCGAGCCCGGCGCCGCTGGCGAGCCGCTCGTTGGAGACCCGGCCGAACTCGCGCGACAGTTGCTCCAGGATCGCGATCTCCGTCGGCGTGCCCGGCGCGAAGCCGGCATGGCCGGCTTCGGTCGCGAGCGCGACCCAGCGCCCGCCACGGCAGGCCAGCACGCCCACGCCGAGCCCGGTGCCCGCGCCGACGACCACGGCCGTGGTGCCGTCGCATGGTGCGGCGGCGGGGAACGGGCCGCCGACCGGGGCGACGTCCCCGCCCGCGAGCTGGCGGACGGCCATGGCCTGGGCGACGAAATCGTTGACCAGCCCCACGTCGTCGACGCCGAGCGCGTCGCGGATGCGGTCCTCGGACACCACCCAGGGATGGTTGGTCATCCGCGCCTGGCCATCGCGCACGGGGCCGGCGACGGCGGCGACCGCGCCGCGCACGCTGGCGCCTTCGTCGCGCGAGGCCAGGTAATGGCGCGCCGCGTCCGCGAAGGACGGGAAGCGGTCGACCGGGAACATCGCGACGGTGTCGTCGAGCAGCGGCCGGGCCGCCTTCGGGTCGGCGAGGGCGAAGCGCGCATGCGTGCCGCCGATGTCGGCGAGCAAGGCGTGCGGAATGCGGGCAGGGAGGTGGACCATGATGTCCCGACCATAGCAAACGCAGCCCGCCGCGGACCGCTATACTCGCCCGGGACGCTGGTGATTTCACCAGCAGACCGTATGCCGATTCAATGGCTTACGGACAAAAATTCAACCATTTTCACGTTCGCGGCCGGGCACTCCGCCCCATGCCGCCGGGGCCCGACGACGCCGCATGCGCCTGTCCACGATCAAGCTGTCCGGTTTCAAGTCCTTCGTCGATCCGACCACGCTGCACCTGCCGACCAACATGACCGGCATCGTCGGCCCGAATGGCTGCGGCAAGTCCAACATCATCGACGCGATCCGCTGGGTGATGGGCGAGAGCGCGGCGAGCCGGCTGCGCGGCGATTCGCTGACCGACGTGATCTTCTCCGGCTCGTCGGCGCGCAAGCCCGTGTCGCAGGCGACGGTCGAACTCATCTTCGACAACGCCGACCGCACGATCACCGGCGAGTACGGCGCCTACGACGAGATCTCGGTCAAGCGCACCGTCGGCCGCGACGGCCAGAGCAACTACTACCTCAACGGCACCAAGTGCCGCCGCCGCGACATCACCGACCTGTTCCTCGGCACCGGCCTGGGCCCGCGCAGCTACTCGATCATCGAGCAGGGCATGATCAGCCAGATCATCGAGGCGCGCCCCGAAGACCTGCGCGTGTACCTCGAGGAAGCGGCCGGCATCTCCAAGTACAAGGAGCGCCGCAAGGAAACCGAGACCCGCATCCGCCACACGCGCGAGAACCTCGAACGCCTCACCGACCTGCGTGACGAAGTCGGCAAGCAACTCGAGCACCTCAAGCGCCAGGCGCGGCAGGCCGAGCAGTACCAGTCGATCCAGGCCGAGCGGCGCGTCCGCGACGCGGAATGGAAGGCGCTGGAGTTCCGCGGCCTCGATGCGCGCCTGCAGGGGCTGCGCGAGAAGCTGGCGTCGGACGAGACGCGGCTGCAGCAGATCGTCGCCGAGCAGCGCGAGGCCGAGCGCAGGATCGAGGAGGACCGGGTGCGGCGCGAGGACGCCGCCGAGGCGCTGAACAATGCGCAGGCCGAGGTCTACCAGATCGGCGGCACGCTTGCGCGCATCGAGCAGCAGATCGCGCACCAGCAGGAAATGGCGCAGCGCCTGCATCGGGCGCGCGAGGAAGCGCAAGCGCAACTCGCCGAGATCGGCGGCCACATCAGCGGCGACGAGGCGCGCCTGGCCGCGTTGCGCGAGGCGATCGCGCAGGCCGAGCCGGAGTTGGCGCGCCTGCGGGCGCAGGACGATTCCGTGCAGGAAGCGCTGCGCGACGCCGAGGCGAAGCTCTCCGACTGGCAGCAGCGCTGGGACGCGCACGCGAAGGCGCAGGCCGAGGCTTCGCGCACCGGCGACGTGGAACGCACCCGCGTCGAGATGCTCGATCGCCAGGCGCTCGACGCCGAGCGTCGCCGCGAGCAGCTGTCGGCCGAGCGCGCCGGGCTGGACGTGGCCGCGCTCGCGGAAGCCTTCGCCAGCATCCGCGCGCAGCACGACCAGCAGAAGGCGGCGCTCGACGGCATGACCGCCGATGTCGAGGCCCGCAAGCAGGCCGTGGTCGAGATGCAGGACCAGCAGCGCACGGCGCAGTCGGAGCTGGCCGAGGTGCGCAAGCACGCGCAGGAAAAGCGCGGCCGCCTCGCGTCGCTCGAGGCGCTGCAGCACGCCGCGCTCGGGCAGGAACAGGGCGCGGCGGTCGAATGGCTGCGCCGCCAGGGGCTGGATTCGGCCGCGCGCGTGGGCGAGAAGCTCGTGGTCGAGCCGGGCTGGGAGAACGCGGTGGAAGCCGCGCTGGGCCAGCTCATCGAAGGCGTGCTCGTCGAGGCCCCCGAGGCGCTCGTCGAAGCGCTGGGCGAGCTGGGCGAGGGCAGGCTGACGCTGGTCGAGCCGAAGACCGGTGGCGCGGTGTTCGCGCCGACCTCGCTGGCGGCGAAGGTGAAGGGTCCGGCCGCGATCCTGCGGATCCTGACCAAGCTGCACGCGGCCGAGACGCTGAAGGAAGCGCGCGCGATGCTGCCGCGCCTGGGCGATGGCGAATCGGTGATCACCCGTGCCGGCGAGCGCATGGGCGCGGGCTGGGTGCGCGTGCTGCGCTCCGGCGCGGCCAAGCAGGGCGCGCTGCTGCGCGAGCGCGAGATCCAGTCGCTGCGCGGCGAAATCGAGCAGCTGCAGCATCGCGAAACCGAACTCGAGCGCGGCCTGGCCGCGTGGCGCGACCGCGCGCTGGTCGCCGAACAGCAGCGCGAGGATGCGCAGCGTGCCTTGTACCTCGCGCACCGCGGGGTCTCGGAACTCGCTGGCCAGCTTCAGGGGCAGCAAGGCCGCCTGGATTCGGCGCGCGCCCGCATCGAGAAGATCGAAGCCGAACTCGCGCAGCTCGCCGAAACGCTGGACGCGAGCCGGGTCCAGTCGCGCGAGGCGCGCGGCCGCCTGGAGGGCGCGGTCGGCAGCATGGGCGAACTGGAAGCCGCGCGCCGCGCCCTGGACACCGAGCGCGCCGGCCTGCAGGAAGCCCGCGACAACGCGCGGCTCGCCGCGCGCGAATCGCGCGACGCCGCGCACGCCATCGCCCTGGCGCTGGAAACGCAGCGCGCGCAGGTCGCCGCGCTGGCCCAGTCGCTCGAACGCATGGGCGGCCAGCGCGGCCAGCTCGATTCGCGGCTGGGCGAACTCGCCTCGCAACTTGCCGACGGCGACACGCCCGTGCGCACGCTCGAGGCCGAGCGGCAGGCCGCGCTCGAGGCGCGCGTCGCCACCGAGAAGGCGCTCGCGGCCGCGCGCGCGGCCCTCGAGGGCATCGACAACGAACTGCGCGGCAACGAGCAGACGCGCCACCAGCGCGACGAGCAGGCGCTCGCGCAGCGCGAGCGCATCGGCCAGCGCAAGCTGGACCAGCAGGCGCTGGCGATCAAGGCCGACCAGCTGTCGACCGCCGTCGTCGAGGCCGGATTCGCCATGGACGAGGTCGTCTCGACGCTGGCCGACGACGCCGACGTGGCGGCATGGGAAAAGATGGTCGTCGACTTCGACGCGAAGCTGCGCCGCCTGGAGCCGGTGAACCTGGCCGCGATCCAGGAGCACGCGGAGGCCGCGCAGCGCAAGGAGTACCTGGACGCGCAGGATGCCGACCTCACCAGCGCGCTCGACACGCTGGAGGAGGCGATCCGCAAGATCGACCGCGAGACCCGCGGCCGCTTCAAGGACACCTTCGACCGCGTCAACTCGGGCGTGCAGGAACTGTATCCGCGCCTGTTCGGCGGCGGGCACGCCTACCTCGAGCTCACCGGCGAGGACCTGCTCGACACCGGCGTCACGATCATGGCGCGCCCGCCGGGCAAGCGCGTGTCCAGCATCTCGCTGCTGTCCGGCGGCGAGAAGGCGATGACGGCGGTGGCGCTGGTGTTCGCGATCTTCCGCCTCAATCCCGCGCCGTTCTGCCTGCTGGACGAGGTGGACGCCCCGCTCGACGAAGCCAACGTCGGCCGCTTCACCGCGATGGTCGGCGAGATGAGCGAACACGTGCAGTTCCTGTTCGTGACCCACAACAAGGCGACGATGGAAGCCGCGCAGCAGCTGTCCGGCGTTACCATGCGCGAGCCGGGCGTGAGCCGGCTCGTGTCCGTGGACCTGGCCGAAGCCGCGCGGCTGGCCGGCGCCGCTTGAAGAGGAGAAGCGCATGACCGACGCCTGGATGCTGCGCACCGCGATCATCGTCGCCGGCGTGCTGTTGCTGGCGGCGATCTACTTCTTCGGCCGGCCGCGCAAGCCCGGCCAGGGCCGGCGCGTCGAAGGCGCGCCGCGCGCGGGCTTCGCCGACGGCGGCCGGGTGGAACCGACGCTCGGCGACATGATGGCCGACGAGTCGCGTCCGGACGGGGACCCCGGCGACGACGCCTTCCAGCCCGAAATGGACCTGGGTGCCCCCGCCGCGGCCGCGGCCGCGGGCAGCAGCGCCGGGCGCCGCGTCAGCGAGGAATTCGACAAGATCGTCACCCTGTACATCGCCGCGCGCGCCGGTGCGAAACTGCGCGGCCCCGACATCCTGGTGGCGGCGGAGAAGACCGGCCTCACCTACGGCCACATGAACATCTTCCACCGCCTGGTGGAAGGGCACCCGGAACGCGGCCCGGTGTTCAGCGTCGCGAACATCATGAAGCCCGGCGGCTTCGACATGGCGACGATCCAGTCGCTGGAGACGCCGGCGATCGCGTTCTTCCTCACCCTGCCCGCGCCGGTCCCGGCGCTGGACGCGTGGGAAACCATGCTGCCCACCGCGCAGCGCATGGCCGAGCTGCTCGAAGGCGTGCTGCTGGACGAATCGCGCAATGCGCTCGGCCGCCAGCGCATCCAGCACCTGCGCGACGAACTGCGCGCCTGGGACCGGCAGCAGGAGGCGCCGCCGCCTCCGCGCTCGCGCTGGTAGCGCCTTTTTTTGGCCACGGATTCCACGGATGAACACGGTTTGGTCCGGTTCGATCGTGGAGACTGTCGGCCGCCCGGAACAATCCCGTGTGATCCGTGAAACCTGTGGCTAAGAACTCCTCCGCCGCCGCGAAGATCCTGGAGCTGCGCACGCAGCTGGAGGACGCGAATTACCGGTACCACGTGCTCGACGATCCGGCGATCGCCGATGCCGATTACGACCGGATGATGCGCGAGCTGGAGGCGCTGGAGGAGGCGCATCCGGAGCTGGCCACCCCCGACTCGCCGACGCGGCGGGTCGGCGCGCTGCCGTCGGGCGGCTTCGCGCCGGTGCCGCACGAGGTGCGCATGCTCTCGCTCGCCAACGCCTTCAGCGACGAGGAGGTGGACGACTTCGTGCGCCGGATCGCGGAGCGGCTCGACGTCGCCGACCTGGAATTCTCGGTCGAGCCGAAGTTCGACGGCCTCGCGATCAGCCTGCGCTACGAGGGCGGCGTGTTCGTGCGCGGCGCGACCCGCGGCGACGGCGAAACCGGCGAGGACGTCACCGCGAACCTGCGCACGATCCGCGCGATCCCGCTGCAGCTGCGCGGCAAGGGCTGGCCGGAGGTGCTGGAAGTGCGCGGCGAGGTCTACATGCCGCGCGCCGGCTTCGAGGCCTACAACGCGCTGGCGCGCGCGTCCGACGGCAAGATCCGGCCCCTCGTGAACCCGCGCAACGCGGCCGCCGGCAGCCTGCGCCAGCTCGACCCTCGCATCACCGCGACGCGCCCGCTGGCGTTCTACGCCTACGCGCTCGGGGCGGTGGAGGGCGGCGACCTGCCGAAACGGCATTCGCAGGTCCTCGCGCAGCTGCGCGGATGGGGCTTCCCGGTGAGTCCGCTCGTCGGCGTCGCGCGCGGCGAACGGGGCCTGCTCGCCTATTACGCGAAGATCGGCGCGCAGCGCGACGCGCTGCCGTTCGACATCGACGGCGTCGTCTACAAGGTCGACGACCTGTCGGCGCAGCGCGAGCTCGGCTTCGTCGGCCGCACGCCGCGCTGGGCGATCGCGCACAAGTTCCCGGCGCAGGAACAGACGACGGTGGTCGAGGACATCATCGTCAACATCGGCCGCACCGGGGCGGCCACCCCGGCGGCGAAGCTGCGCCCCGTCTTCGTCGGCGGCGTCACGGTGACCAACGCGACCCTGCACAACGCCGACCAGGTCGCGCGCCTGGACGTGCGTGTGGGCGACACCGTCATCGTGCGCCGCGCAGGCGACGTGATCCCGGAAGTTGTGTCGGTGGTCGCGGCGGAGCGACCGCGCGGCACCGTGCCGTGGACCATGCCGGCGCAGTGCCCGGTCTGCGGATCCGACATCGTGCGCGAGGAAGGCGAGGTCGTGGCGCGCTGCAGCGGCGAGCTCGCCTGCGCGGCGCAGCGCACGCAGTCGGTGTTCCACTTCGCCAGCCGCCGCGCGATGGACGTGGACGGGCTGGGCGAGCGCTACATCGAGGCGCTCGGCGAATTCGGCTACCTCGCGTCCGTCGCCGACCTGTACAGCCTCACGCTGGACGACCTGCTCGAAATGAAGCGCCGCACCGACGAACGCGACGGCACCACGCCCGAGACCGCGAAGGCGGGCAAGGTCGCGACGAAATGGGCCGAGAACCTGCTGGAGGCGATCGACCACAGCCGCGACACCACGCTCGAGCGCTTCCTCTACGCGCTGGGCATCCAGCACGTCGGCGAGAGCACGGCGAAGGCGCTGGCCGCGTGGTTCGGCGAGCTGGAACTCGTCCGGCACATGCCCTGGCCGTTGCTCAAGCTGGTGCCCGACATCGGCGACGAGGTCGCCAGGGCGATCGACGCGTTCTTCGGGCAACCCGGGAACCAGCGCGTGATCGACGCGCTGCTCGCGCGCGGCGTCCGCATCACCGACGGGCACCCGCCGATCGCGAAGCTGCGCGCGGCGCTTGCGCCGGCGAGCGTGCTGGAGCGCATGGCCGTGCCCAAACTCACCGCGAAGCGTGCCGCGCAGCTGGGCGAACGCTTCGATTCGGTTGCAGCCGTCGCGGCGGCCGACGTCGATGCGCTAACCGGGGCGGGGCTGCCGCGGGAATCGGCCGAGTCCGTGCACGCGCATTTCCGCGAACGCACGGAACAGGCGCTCGCCAACCGCACCGCCGAGGCCGTCGCGCGGCTGGGCGCGGCGGTCGCGCATGTGCGCGAGGCCGCTGCCGGCCCGCTGGAAGGGCAGAGCGTGGTCCTCACCGGCACCCTGTCGGGGCTGACCCGCGACGAGGCCAAGGCGCGGCTGGAGGGGCTGGGCGCGAAGGTCTCCGGCAGCGTGTCGAAGAAGACCTCCTTCGTCGTCGCCGGCGAAGCCGCGGGCAGCAAGCTGGCCAAGGCCGGCGAACTCGGCGTCGAGGTCTGGGACGAGGCGAGGCTGCTCGCCTTCCTCGCCGAACACCGCGGCTAGCGGCGGATGGCGCTGATGGACACGGGATGGCAGCCGACCGGGGGCATCGCCGCGCTGCGGCTGCGCGCGCGGCTCAATGCCGCGATGCGCGCGTTCTTCGCCGGGCGGGGCGTGCTGGAAGTGGAGACGCCGGTGCTCTCGCGCGGCGGCAACACCGAGCCGAACATCGCGCCGTTCCGCCTCGAATTCTCGGGCCGCACCGACGGCGCGCCGCGCACCCGCTGGCTGCGCACGTCGCCGGAATACGCGCTGAAGCGGCTGCTCGCCGCCGGCGTCGGCGACTGCTACGAGCTGGGGCGCGTGTTCCGCGACGGCGAAGCCGGCGGCCGCCACAACCCCGAGTTCACGATGCTGGAGTGGTACCGCTGCGGCTGGGACCATCGCCGGCTCGTGGAGGAGGCGGCGGAACTGGTGCGCACGGCGCTGGCGCTGGTCGGGCGCGATGCACGGCTGGAGCACGTCGCCTACCGCGACCTGTATCGCGAACGGCTCGGCCTCGATCCGTTCCTCGCCACTGACGATGCGCTGCGCGCCGCGCTCGGCGATGTCGTCGTGGATCCGCGGGGCCTGGTGCGCGACGACTGGCTCGACCTGCTGATGACGCATCGGCTGCAGCCCGGGTTCGACCCGGCGGTGATGCTGGCCGTGCACGACTGGCCGGCAACGCAGTGCGCGCTGGCGCGCCTGCGGCGCGGCGACGACGGCATCGCCGTGGCGGAGCGCTTCGAGCTCTACCTCGGCCCGGTGGAACTGGCGAACGGTTACCACGAGCTCACCGACGCCGCCGAGCAGCGCGCGCGCTTCGAGCGCGACCTCGCGGTGCGCGCCGGCCGCGCCGCGCCGCAACCGCCGCTGGACGAGGCCTTCCTGGCCGCGCTGGCGCACGGCCTGCCGGCGTGCGCCGGCGTCGCCATGGGCGTCGACCGGTTGCTGATGGCGATGCTCGGCACCGGACGCATCGCGGACGTGCTGGCCTTCGACTTCGGCCGCGGCTGACGCCGACGGTACAATCGCGGGATGGCCGACATCGACTACGCCCGCTACGACCGCATCCGCCCGATCCGCTGGACCGGTGCGGCGCTGGAACTGCTGGACCAGCGCAGGCTGCCGTTCGAGACGGAGTACCTCGTGTGCGCCACCAGCGACGAAGTCGCCGCGGCGATCCGCGACCTCGCGGTGCGCGGCGCGCCGGCGATCGGCATCGCCGCCGCCTGGGGCGTGGTGCTCGCGGCGCGCGATGTCGCGGCGACGTCGGCGGCCGAAGCCGCGCCGGCGCTGGAACCCGCGCTTGCGCGCTTGAATGCCGCGCGTCCGACCGCGGTGAACCTGGCCTGGGCGCTGGCCCGGATGCGCGCCGCGCTGGCCCGCGCGGGCGGCGGCGACTGGCGCGCGACGCTCGAGGCCGAGGCTGCCGCCATCGAGCGCGAGGACCTCGCGGCCAATCGCCGCATGGGCATGCTCGGCGCGGCGCTCATCGAACCCGGCAGCGGCGTCATGACCCACTGCAACACCGGCTCGCTGGCCACCGCCGGCTTCGGCACCGCGCTCGGCGTGATCCGCGCCGGCGTCGCCCAGGGCCGCATCGCCCGCGTGTTCGCCGGCGAGACGCGCCCGTGGCTGCAGGGCGCGCGCCTGACCGCCTGGGAGCTGCAACAGGACGGCATCGACGCCACCCTGATCGCGGACGCAGCCGCGTCCCACCTGATGAAGACCGGACAGGTGCAATGGGTCGTCGTCGGTGCCGACCGCATCTGCGCCAACGGCGACGTGGCCAACAAGATCGGCACCTACCAGCTCGCGATCGCCGCGCGCCACCACGGGGTGAAGTTCATGGTCGTCGCGCCGTCCTCGACGGTGGACATGGCGACCCCCTCCGGGGACCGCATCGAGATCGAGGAACGCGAGCCGGCCGAACTGCATGCGCTCGGCGGCGTGCGCACGGTGGCCGAGGGCATCGCCGCCTGGAACCCCGTGTTCGACGTCACCCCGCACGCGCTGATCGACGCGATCGTGACCGAGCAGGGCGTGGTCGAGGCGCCGGGGGAAGCCTCGATGCGGGCCGCGTTCGGCTGAGCCCGGCAGGCCGGCGGCCAGGGCCTGGGGCAAGCCTCCGAAACCGCCGCTAAGTCATTGAGCCGACGAATAAAAACGGGTGCTTTCCGAGCGCCCGCGTGGTATCATTTCCTGTCGTTTTCCGGGCGCTGCCAGCAGCCCCCGGCACCACCTCCAGAACGGATCCCAGATGGCCGAAACCGCCAAGGAAATCATCCCGGTCAACCTCGAGGACGAGATGCGCCGCAGCTACCTCGATTACGCGATGAGCGTGATCGTGGGGCGCGCGCTCCCGGACGTGCGCGACGGCCTCAAGCCGGTGCACCGCCGCGTCCTCTACGCGATGAACGAACTCGGCGCGCACGCCGGCAAGCCGTACTACAAGTCGGCGCGCATCGTCGGCGACGTGATCGGCAAGTACCACCCGCACGGCGACCAGTCGGTGTACGACACGCTGGTGCGCATGGCGCAGCCGTTCTCGCTGCGCTACCTGCTGGTGGACGGGCAGGGCAACTTCGGCTCCGTCGACGGCGACTCCGCGGCGGCCATGCGCTACACCGAGGCGCGCATGTCGCGGCTCGCGCACGAGCTGATGGCGGACATCGACAAGGACACCGTCGACTTCCAGCCCAATTACGACGCGGCCGAGGTCGAGCCGCAGGTGCTTCCGGCGCGCTTCCCCAACATCCTCGTCAACGGCGCGGGCGGAATCGCGGTCGGCATGGCG
>CBIHRR010000038.1:0-15650 GCA_966212495.1 uncultured Gammaproteobacteria bacterium | reverse complement strand
AGCTGCAGCTGCACCGCACCCTCGGACCCTGGGGCCTCACGGCCCTGGGGATCGGGGCGGTCATCGGCGGCGGCATCTTCGTGATCACCGGCCAGGCGGCCGCGGACCACGCGGGGCCGGCGATCATGCTCTCGTTCGTGCTGGCGGCGATCTGCTGCACGTTCTGCGCGCTGGCCTACGCCGAGTTCGCGGCGATGGTGCCGGTCTCGGGCAGCGCGTACACCTACACCTACGCCACGCTCGGCGAGCTCGCGGCCTGGTTCATCGGCTGGATGCTCGTGCTCGAGTACGGCGTCTCGGCGTCGGCGGTGGCGGTGAGCTGGACGGGCTACTTCCTGAGCCTGCTCGACAACTTCGGCATCCATTTGCCCGCCGCACTCGTGAGCGCGCCGCTGGACGCGACGCTGAAGCCGACCGGCGCGATCGCCAACCTGCCGGCGGCCGCGATCGTCCTGCTGCTGACCTGGCTGTGCTACGTCGGCATCCGCAAGTCGTCGGCGATGAACATGGCGATGGTCGTGCTCAAGACCGGCCTGATCCTGCTGGTGATCGCCGCGGGCTGGAAGTACGTGGACCCGGCCAACTGGCATCCCTTCATCCCCGCCAACGAGGCGCCCGGCAAGTTCGGCTGGGACGGCGTGCTGCGCGGCGCGGCGATGGTCTTCTTCGCCTACATCGGCTTCGAGGCGGTGTCGGTGGCCGCCCAGGAATCGCACAAGCCGCAGCGCGACCTGCCGCTCGGCATGCTGCTGTCGCTGGCAATCTGCACCGTGCTGTACATCGCGATGGCCGCGGTGATGACCGGGCTGGTGCCCTACACCCTGCTCGGCACCGACGAACCGGTGGTGACCGCGGTGGCGGCGCATCCGGAACTCGGCTGGCTGCGCATCGTCGTCGAGATCGGCGCGCTGATCGGCCTGTCGTCGGTGGTGCTGGTGATGATCATCGGCCAGCCGCGCATCTTCATGATCATGGCGCGCGACGGCCTGCTGCCGCCGGTGTTCACTAAGATCCATCCCGTGTACCGCACGCCGCACATCAACACCGTGATCACCGGCATCGGCATCGCCGTGCTGGCGGCGATCTTCCCGCTGGACGTGCTCGGCGAGCTGACCTCGATGGGCACCCTGATCGCCTTCGCCGCGGTCTGCGCCGGCGTGCTGATCCTGCGCCGTACCCAGCCCGACCTGCCGCGCCCGTTCCGGATCAAGGGCGCGTGGTTCGTCTGCCTCGCCGGCATCTTCAGCTGCCTGGCGCTGCTGTCCACGATGACGGCGCACAACTGGTTCCTGATGGTGGTCTGGACGGCGTTCGGCTTCCTGGTCTACTTCCTGTACGGATACCGGCACAGCCTGGTCGCCCGGGCCGCGCGCGGGGGCTAAACTGGGGGGCATGAGCGCCCCCCAGCTTTCCGACAGCACGCGCCCCGACGGCATGCCCTACGACGCGCAGCGGCTGCGCCACCTCGCCGGCGAGATCATCACCAACGTCCGCGAACTGGCCGTGGCAGGCATGACGCCAGCCACCAGCAGCAATTTCTCGCGCCGCCTCGACGCGCGCCACGCGGCCATCACCGTGTCGGGCCGCGACAAGGGCCGACTCACTGAAGGCGACATCATGGTCGTCGACTTCGACGGCCGCGCGGTCGGCTCCGACCACCGCCCGTCCGCCGAGACGCTGCTGCACACGCAGCTGTACCGGCGCTTCGCGGAGATCGGCTGCGTGCTGCACACGCATTCCCGCGCGCAGACGGTGGCCTCGCGGCTGTTCGCCGGGGCCGGGCACGTGCGGCTGGAAGGCTACGAGCTGCTGAAGGCCTTCCATGGCAACACCACCCACGAAGCCTCGATCGACGTGCCGGTGCTGCCCAACACCCAGGACATGCCGACGCTGGCGGCGCAGGTGGACGCGCTGCTCGACGAACGCCCGATGTGGGGCTACCTGATCGACGGCCACGGCCTGTACGCCTGGGGCCGCGACATGGCAGAGGCCCGCCGCCACCTGGAGGCCTTCGAATTCCTGTTCGACTGCGAGCTGCAACTGCGGGCGCTGGGGTGCAAGCGATGAACGAGACGATGGCCAGCCGCTTGCGGATCTTCGCCGAAGAACATCCGGACGAGCCGCTGCTCGCCACGGGCGACCGCGCCGCGATGGCGCGCGAGCTTGCCGCAATCGGCGTGACCTTGGAGCAGTGGGAGGCCTCGCGCCCCGTGGCGGCCGGCGATGCGCCGGAAGCGATCATGGACGCGTACCGCGCCGACATCGACCGCCTCGTCGCCCAGCGCGGCTTCCGCAGCGTCGACGTGGTGAGCATCGCGCCCGACAACCCGCAGCGCGAAACGATGCGCGCGAAGTTCCTCGACGAGCACTTCCACAAGGAAGACGAGGTCCGCTTCTTCGTCGCCGGCTCGGGCCTGTTTACCCTGCACGTCGACGGCAAGGTGTACGAGGTGCTGTGCACGCGCGGCGACCTGATCGCGGTGCCCGATTCCACCCAGCACTGGTTCGACATGGGGCCGGAGCCGAGCTTCGTCGCGATCCGCTTCTTCACGGAGCCGGACGGCTGGGTCGGGCACTTCACCGGCACCGACATCGCGAAGCGCTTCCCGCGCTACGGCGAGTGAGCGCGATGGCGACGACGATCCTGACCGACATCGAGGGGACGACGAGCAGCATCTCGTTCGTGAAGGACGTGCTGTTCCCGTACGCGCGGCGCGCCCTGCCCGGCTTCGTGCGCGCGCATGGCGGCGAGCCCGAGGTGCGTCGCTGGCTCGACGCGGTCGCGACCGAGCACGGCGCGATGTGCGACGACGCGATGATCGTCGAGACGCTGCAGGGCTGGATCGACGAGGACCGCAAGCACACGGCGCTCAAGGCACTGCAGGGCATGGTCTGGCGCGAGGGCTATCTCGCCGGCGAGCTGGAAGCGGACGTGTATCCCGACGCGGTGTCCGCGCTGCGCCGCTGGCACGACGCGGGGCATCGGCTGGCCGTGTATTCCTCCGGCTCGGTCGCGGCGCAGAAGCTGCTGTTCGCGCACACCGACGCCGGCGACCTGGCGCCGCTCTTCGACGCGTTCTTCGACACCGAAGTGGGCCCCAAGCGCGAGGCCGACAGCTACCGGCTCATCGCCGACAGCCTCAACCGCCGCCCCGGCGACATCGTGTTCCTGTCCGACGTCGTCGCCGAGCTCGATGCGGCGCGCGACGCCGGCATGCGCACGGTGCTGCTCGACCGGCGCGAGGACTACCCGCAGACGCGCGATGCGGCGGCGTGCAACGGCCATCCGCGCGTTGAATCCTTCGACGCGGTGGACCCGCTGCTCGTGCCGTGACCGGCCACGGCCGGATCGACAAGGAGGTCGCCGTGGCGCGCAATCAACCCTTGCTGGTCGCCCTGCTCTTGCTGGCCGCCACCGGCGCTGCGGCGGCGGCCGACCTGCCCGGCGACGGCCTCCGGCAGCGCCACGAGCAGCTCCAGCAGCTGGACGACACGCTGCACGCGACGATGTCGGACGATGCGCTCGGACAGGCGCTGGCAGTTCGATTCCGGGCGCTGTATCCCGATGCCGGCGACTTGGACGTGCTCCGCGCCTCCGACGAGGCCTCCCTGCACCTGCGGTTCGACGACGCGATGCTGGCCAGCTCCTATCGCACCGACCCGTACGCCGTGGACGCCATGCAGGCGAGCCTGGCCGAACTCGAGCATCGCGGGGCCGCGAAACGCGAAGAGCTGGCGAGGATGCGCAACGCCCTGCTTTCGGCGCGCCGCTTCGACGACGCCACGAAATTCGGGGCGTCGCACCCGAAAGCAGGGTTGGCGCCGCTGCCGCGGTTCGTGGATGCCGGGAACATCGCTTCCGGCCAGCCGAGCGCCTGGCGCGAGGCCGGCGACGGCCGCTTCGAGCGCGTCGGCCTGGACCTCGGGCCAGCCCAGGTCCTGGTGATGGCGGGCTGCCATTTCTCTGACGACGCGGCGCGCGAAATCTCCGCCGATCCGGTGCTCGGACCTGCGTTTCGCGCGCATGCCACCTGGCTCGGCCTGCCACCGGGACCCGAGGACCCTGCCGACGTGGCCGAGTGGAACCGCGCGCATCCGCAGGCGCCGATGCTGACGCTCTACGATCGCGCCGAATGGCCGATGTTCCCGCATTGGCGGATGCCGTCGTTCTTCGTGGTGCGCGACGGCACGGTCGTGGCGACCGTGATCGGCTGGAAGCCGGCGGACGCACGCGATGCACTCGTCGCCCTGATGCGAAAGAATGGCCTGCTGTCGCCCGGGCAAGGCGTTGCGCCGGTCGAGACCGAAGACGCGGCCGAGAACGCCGGCGGCGGGCGCTAGTTGTCGCCGGGTCCGGCGCGGCGCGCGAGTTCGCCGCGCAGGTCGTCGAGCGACAGGCCGCGCGCGCGCAGGGCGACAACGAGGTGGTACACGAGGTCGGCGGCTTCGCCGCGCAGCGCGGCCTGTTCGCCGGCCACGGCGGCCAGCGCGGTTTCCACGCCCTCCTCGCCGACCTTCTGCGCGATCCTCGCGATCCCGGAGGCCAGCAGGCGGTCGGTGTAGCCGATGGACGGCGCCGCGATGCGCGCGGCCACCAGCGCGTCCAGCGCGCCGACGGGGTCGCCGGGCGCGTGCGCGAAGCAGCTGCAGCGGCCTAGATGGCAGGTGGGACCGTGTGCCCGCGCCACCACGAGCAGCGTGTCGCCGTCGCAGTCGGCCTCGATCGAGACCAGCTCCAGCCAGTGCCCCGACGTCTCGCCCTTGCACCACTGCCGGCGCCGGCTGCGGCTGTAGAAGGTGACGCGGCCGCCCTCGAGGGTCGCGGCGAGGGCTTCGCGGTCCATGTAGCCGAGCATCAGCACGCGCAGGGTCGCGGCGTCCTGCACGATCGCAGGCAGCAGGCCGTCCTGGCGCGCCCAGGCGAGGGCGTCGATGTCGATCGTCGCTGTCCGGGGCGCGCTCATGGCAGCCTCACCACGACGCCGGCATCGTGCAGGGCGCGCTTGAGGGCGCCGATCTCGAGGCTGCCGTCGTGGAGCGCGCCGGCCGCGAGCGCGGCGTCGGCATCGGCGCGGAAGGCCGCTTCGAAATGGGCCGCACGTCCGGCGCCGCCGGACGCGACCAGCGGCACGGCGCAGATGGCACGCACCGCCGCCAGTTGCACGAGGTCGAAACCGTCGCGGGTGCCGTCGCTGTCCATGCAGTTGAGGACGATCTCGCCGGCGCCGCGTTCCTGGGCTTCCGCGATCCAGTCGAGCGTGCGCCGCGGCAGCGCGCGCATCCGCGACGGATCGCCGCTGTGGCTGCGCACGCGCCATTCGCCGTCGTCGTCGCGGCGCGAGTCGACGCCGACGACGACGCATTGGGATCCGAACGCATCGGCGAGCTCGGACACGAGCCCGGGACGCTCGAGCGCAGGCGTGTTGACCGAGATCTTGTCGGCGCCGGCGTTGAGCAGGCTGCGCGCCTGCTCGACGCTGCGGATGCCGCCCGCCACGCAGACCGGGATGTCGAGGTCGCAGGCGACGCGCCCCACCCAGGCGGGATCCGCGCAGGTACCGCGCGGGCTCGCGGCGATGTCGTAGAGCACGATTTCGTCCGCGCCGGCGTCGCGATGGCGCCGCGCGAGCGCGACGACGTCGCCCATGTCGCGGTGGCCTTCGAAGCGCACGCCCTTGACCACGCGCCCGTCGCGCACGTCGAGGCAGGCGATGATGCGGCGGCTCAGCATCGCAATGCGCCCAGGTCGATGCCGCCTTCCAGCAGGCTGCGGCCGAGCACGGCGCCGGCGCAGCCGAGCGCCTCGACCGCCGCGAGATCCGCGGCGTCGCGGATGCCGCCGCTGGCCTGCAGCGACAGCCCGGGGCACGCGGCGCGCAGGTCGCGATACAGGTCCAGTCCCGGGCCGGACAGCATGCCGTCGCGCGCGATGTCGGTGCTGAGCAGGTGCCGCAGCCCCGCGGCTTCGTAGCGTCGTGCCAGCGTCGCAAGCGAGGCGTCGGTCGCCGCGGTCCAGCCGGCGACGGGCAGGCGCCAGCGCCCGTCCGCGTCGCGGCGCGCGTCGAGCGCCACCACCAGCGCCTCCGCGCCGAAGCGCGCGATCCAGCCGGCGACGAGATCGGGCTCGCGGATCGCGAGCGACCCCACCACCACGCGCGACGCGCCGGCATCGAGCAGGCGCTGCACGTCGCCGGCATCGCGGATGCCGCCGCCGGTCTGGAGGCGCAGGCCGATCGCGGCCATGCGCGGCAACAGCGGCAGCAACGTGTAGCGTCCTTCGCGCGCGCCATCGAGGTCGACCAGATGCAGCCAGTCCGCGCCCTGCGCGGCGTAGCACGCCGCCTGCGCCTCCGGCGCCTCGGGGTAGCGCGTCTCGCGCGCGTAGTCGCCCTGGCGCAGGCGCACGACGCGGCCGTCGCGGACGTCGATCGCGGGATACAGGATCAGGCTCATGGAGAAGAGATCCGCAGGAAGTTGGCCAGCAGGCGCGCGCCCGCGGCGGCCGAGCGCTCGGGGTGGAACTGCACGCCGAAGACGTTGCCGTGCTGCACGGCCGCGGCGAACGGCGCGCCGTGCACGGTCTCGGCCACGCAGTCCTCGCCAGGCGCCGCGGCGAAACCGTGCACGAAATACATGCGGGTGCCGGCGGCGATGCCGTCGAACAGCGGCGACGGGCGCGTCGGCGCCACCACGTTCCAGCCCATGTGCGGCACGCGCACGCCCGGCGCGGGAAGCAAGGCCTCGACCCGGCCGGGCAGGACACCCAGCGTCGCCACCTCGCCTTCCGCCGAGGCGGCGAACAGCAGCTGCATGCCCAGGCAGATCCCCAGCAGCGGCACGCCCGCCTGGCCCAGCGCCGACGCGAAACCGCGCTCGCGCAGCAGGGCCATCGCCGGCGCAGCGGCGCCGACGCCGGGCAGCACGATGCGTTCGGCGCCGCGCAGGCCATCGGCATCGCGGGCGAGCGCGACGCGCGCGCCGACGCGCTCGAGGGCGCAGCGCACCGACGCGAAATTCGCGCCGCCGGCATCCACGATCGCCACGCGCGACGCCGCCGGGCCGCTCACAGCGTCCCCTTGCTGCTGGGCAGCTGCGCGCCCTCGCGCCGCACCGCCTGGCGCAGCGCGCGTGCGACCGCCTTGAAGCAGGCCTCGACCTTGTGGTGCTCGTTGTCGCCGCGCACCCGCAGGTGCAGCGCCATGCCGGCGCCCTCCGCCAGCGAGCGGAAGAAGTGCGGGACGAGTTCGGTCGGCAGGTCGCCGACGCGCTCGCGGGCGAACGTGCCGTCGAAGGCGAAGAACGCGCGGCCGGACAGGTCCAGCACTGCTTCCGCGACCGATTCGTCCATCGGCAGGGTGAAGCCGTAGCGGCCGATGCCGCGCTTGTCGCCCAGCGCATCGCGCAGCGCCGCACCGAGCGCGAGCGCGCAGTCCTCGACGACGTGGTGCTCGTCCACCTCGAGGTCGCCCTCGCAGCGCAGGCGCAGCGCGATCCCCGCGTGGGTGCCGAGTTGCGCGAGCATGTGGTCGAAGAAGCCCAGCCCGGTGCGCACGTCGGGATCCGCGGCGCGGTCCAGGTCCACCGCCACCGCGATGCGCGTTTCGCGCGTCGCGCGCTCGACCGTCGCGATGCGCGGCGCGTCGAGCAGCAGGCGCGCGATCTCCGGCCACGACACGCCGTCGCCGAACACGGGCGAAGCAAGCTTGAATCCGCGCACGCCCAGGTTCGCGGCGAACGCCAGGTCGGTGTCGCGGTCGCCCACCACGGCGGAACGCGCCCAGTCGACGCTACGGTCGCGCAGCAGGTGCAGGACCAGGCCGAGGCCGGGCTTGCGCGTCGGCGCCGGCGCCTCGGGCACGCTGTCGTCCACCAGCACTTCCTCGAAGCCGGCGCCCTGGCTGTCCAGCAGCTGCATGAGCAGCGCCTGCGGGCCTTCGAAGGCTGCGCGCGGAAAAGCCGGCGTGCCCAGGCCGTCCTGGTTGGTGACCATCACCAGGCGATAGCCGGCCGCGCGCAGGCGCGCGAGCGCGGGGATCGCGCCGGCCACGAAGCGCAGCTTCGCGTAATCGTCGACCTGGAAGTCGGCCGGTTCCTCGACCAGCGTGCCATCGCGGTCGACGAACAGGATGGGGGCGCCGCTCATGCGCCCTCCACCGACTGCGCCAGCGCGTCGAACAGCGCCGCGTTCTGGGGCGCGGTGCCGACGGTGGCACGGACCGCACCGGCGAGCGCCGGCGCTGCGCGCATGTCGCGCACGGCGATGCCCGCCGCGCGCAGCCGGACGATGGCGGCATCGGCGTCGACCAGCCGCAGCAGCAGGAAGTTGCCCCCGGAGGCGTCGACGCGCCGCACCGCCGGCAACGCGCGCAGGCGTGCGGCGAGCCGGTCGCGCGCGGCGCGGATGCGCCGGACCCGTGCCTGTGTGCGCGCCAGCGCGCCGGGTGCCAGCGCCACGAGCGCCGCCGCCACGCTCGGCGCAGGCAGCGGATACGGTGCCTGGCACCGCCGCAGCGCCGCGACGATCGGCGGCGGCGCGATGACGCAGCCGATGCGCGCGCCGGCAAGCGCATGCGCCTTCGACAGCGTGCGCAGCACGACGATGTTGTCCGCGGCTTCCGGCAGCGACGCCGCGGACGCCACGCCGCCGTACTCGCCATAGGCCTCGTCGACGACGACGAGGGCGCTCCCCGCCAGGCGTCGCGCCAGTGCCGCGATGCCGGCCAGCGGCACGACGTCGCCCGTGGGATTGCCGGGCGAGCACAGGAAGACCAGGCGCGCGCCGGAAGCGAGGACCGCGTCGGCGACTGCATCGAGGTCGGCGCGGAATCCGTCGCCGCCGTCGAGCAAGGGCACCTCCAGCACGCGCGCGCCATGCAGCCGGGCGCAGACCGCGTACATGCCGAAGGTCGGCGGCGTGGTGACGATCGCGCCGAGCCCGGGCGCGCAGGTCGCGCGCAGCAGCAGGTCGATGCCCTCGTCGCTGCCGCGCGTGACCAGCACGCGTTCGGGGGTCACGCCATGCAGCTGCGCCAGTGCCGTCGCCAGCGCGCGCGGCTGCGGCTCGGGGTAGCAGCGCAGCCCGGCCGGCACGTCCGCGGCGCTCGGCCACGGCGACTCGTTCGCATCCAGGCGGATGGCCGCATCCACCGCCTGCTGGCGCGCAGACGCATAGCCCGCGAAATCGCGCAGGTCCTCGCGCAGGACGCCGGTCGACGAGGCGTTCAAGCCGCCCGCTCCAGCCGCAGTTCGACCGCGCGCGCGTGCGCGACGAGGCGCTCCGCCCGCGCCAGTGTCGCCGCGCAGGACCCGGCGCCTTCCAGCCCCGCGCGTGTCGCCTCCTGGACCGCAATGGCCTTGCGGAACGCATCCACCGACAAGCCGCTCCAGGCGCGGGCACTGCCGCCGGTCGGCAGCACGTGGTTGCTGCCGCTGCAGTAATCGCCCAGCGTCTCGGGCGTCCAGTCGCCGAGGAACACGGCGCCCGCCGACTCGACGCGATCGAGCCAGGTGCGCGGCGCGCGCAGCGCCAGCGACAGGTGCTCGGGTGCGTAGGCGTTGCTGATCGCGAACGCCTGGTCGAGCGTGGGGACGAGCACGGCATGCGACGACGCCAGCGCCTCGCGCGCGATCGCGGCGCGCGGCAGGCGGGGCAACTGTTCCGCGAGCGCGGCATCCACGGCATCGAGGAATGCGGCATCGTCGGACAGCAGCAGGACCTGCGAGTCCGGCCCGTGCTCGGCCTGCGACAGCAGGTCGGCGGCGACGAACGCGGGATCGGCGCCCGAATCGGCGATCACCAGCAGCTCCGACGGCCCCGCGGGCAGGTCGATCGCCGGGCCGCCGGGCCGCTGCGCCGCGAACTGCTTGGCGGCGTCGACATAGGCGTTGCCCGGGCCGAACAGCTTGTCGCAGCGCGGGACGCTTGCGGTGCCCAGCGCCATCGCGGCGATCGCCTGCGCGCCGCCCAGTGCGAAGACGCGGATGCCCGGCACCCGCGCCGCCACCGCGAGCACCGCGGGATCCGGCGCGCCGCCGGCGCCCGGCGGCGTGCACAGGACGATGCGCCGGCATCCCGCGAGCATCGCCGGGATCGTGAGCATCAGCGCGGTGGATGGCAGCGGCGCGCTTCCGGCGGGAACGTACAGCCCGACGGATTCGACGGGGCGCCACACGCGCTCGCAGCGAATGCCCGGCGCGGTATCGACGGCGATGTCGGTGGAGCGTGCCGCGCGGTGGAAGGCCTCGATGCGCGTCGCCGCCTCGTCGATGGCGGCGCGCAGCGCGGGAGGCAACTGCGCGGGGGCAGCATCGACCCGGGCGCGGTCGACTTCGAAGCGCGCGGGCGCCGCGCCGTCGAAGCGCTCGGCGAATTCGCGCAGCGCCGCATCGCCCCGGGTAGCGACCGCGTCGAAGATCGCGGCGACCGTCGCCTGCACGCCCGCTTCGGCGCGACGCGCGGGACGTTGCAGGATGCGCTGCCTGCCGGCCTCGTCGAGGCGCGGCCAGTCCACGCGCCTCACGCCAGCATCCTCTCGACAGGCAGCACCATCAGCCCGCGCGCGCCGGCGCGCTCCAGCGCTTCCAGCCTTTGCCAGGACACGATGCCGGGCCACAAGGCCTGCAGCGAAACGCTGTCGCCGTCCTCGATGGGACAAACCGTCGGAGGGCCGGCGTCCGGCATGAGCGCCAGCAAGCCCGGCAACGCCGCGCGGCGCGCGCTGAACACCAGGAGCCGGCGGTCGCGCGTGCGCAGCACGCCGTCGATGCGTCGCAGCAGCCCCTCGAGCAGCGCGCCCCGCACCGGATCCAGCGGCTGGCCGGCGCCCGCCCGGCACGGCCTCGCTGGCGAGCACGTCCTCGACCGGCACGAGCCGGTTGGCGGCCAGCGTGCGCCCGGAGGAGACGAGATCGCACACGGCCTCCGCCTGGCCGAGGCGCGGCGCGATTTCGACCGAGCCGGACAAGGTCACGACGCGCGCGTCGATGCCGCGCTCCGCGAGCCAGGCGCGCAGCAGCGCCGGATGGCTCGTGGCGATCCGCTGCCCGGCCAAGCCGGCAGGACCGGTCCACGCTTGCGTCTCCGGGACCGCCAGCGCGAGCCGGCACTCGCCGAAGCCCAGGGCGCGCAACTCCACGAGGGACGTGGCGCCGGCTTGTTCGCGGGTCCGCGCGCACTGCTCGCCGAGCACGTTGCGCCCGACGATGCCGAGTTCGCAGTGTCCTTCGGCCAACAGCCGGGGGATGTCGTCGTCGCGGACGAGCAGCAGGTCGAACGGCGCATCCTCGGCCTGGCAGAACAGCTGGTCGCGCTGTTCGCGCCAGGCCAGGCCGCAGGCGGACAGCAGCGCGCGCGCGGGTTCTCCGAGTCGTCCGTTCTTCTGTATGGCGATGCGCAATCGCTGGCGCACCGCCTGCAGGGCGGTGTCAGCCATGCGGGCAGCCTTCTAGTGGGAAGCGTGGTGGTGGTGGTGGCGGCGCGTGCGCGCCAGCGCGGTGGCGTAACCGCCGGTGCCGCGCTCGAGGGTGCGGGCGACGCGGCCCACGGTGGTGACGCTGACCTGGGTGCGGTCGTGGATCTCGCGGTACGGCATGCCCTGCTCGAGCAACGGCACGACCCGCCAGCGGTCGGCCATGGCCTCGAGCTCGGCGGGCGTGCACAGGTCTTCGAGGAATGCCGCCACGTCCTTCGGGTCGTCCAGCTCCGCAAGCGCCCGCGCCAGCGCCCGGAAGGAGGCGTTGGCGTCGCGGGGCGGCAGGGGTTCGGGACGCTGCTTCATCGTGTGGGAATGTATTAACGTGTTAATACATTAATTCACGCGTTCCGGCGAAGTCAAGCCCCTGCCCGATCGGGGGCCGGGCCGCCGATGGGCCTCAGGGGGCGGCTTCGTCGAGCCGGTAGGTCGTGGCGGCGCGCTGTTCGCCGCGCCAGCGGTCGAAATAGCGCACGTCGACGCGGTGCACGCCGGCGGCGAGGTCTGTCGCGAGCGCGCCGCGCCACAGGTGCTTCGACGGCGTGGCCTCGGGCGAGCGGTCGTAGCCGCGCAACGCGTCGGCGGCATCGTCCTTCGCGTTCTCGGCGAGCAGGCGCGGATCGGGCTGCAGCACCCGCCGCATCGGCTTCCAGGCGCCGTCGTCGATGCGGTATTCGACGCGCGACGCGTCGTCGCCCATGTACACGTTGGCATACACGCCCCATGCCGGGTAGGCGCCGCGGCGCAGCACCTTCGGCGCCCACAGGCCGATCTGCGCGTCCGCCGCGTCGCGGGCGTTGTGCCAAGCCAGCGCGTAGTCGCCATGTTCGCGCACGATGAGCACGGCGTAGCCGTTCGGCGTGCCGTCGCTCATCGTGCTGTCAGGGATGCCGTCGGCATCCTTCACGCCGGACCAGAACGCGCCGCAGGCCGCGCCGACGTTGTATTCGTGCAGCGGCTGCGCGCCGTGCCAGCCGTCCGACGCATCGTGGAAGACGTGCTGCTGGTTGTGGCTGTGGCCGCTGAGCAGCAGCACGTGCGGGAAATCGCGCAGCAGCGCGAACAGCCGCTCGCGGTCGGCCGGGCGGAGCGTCGGCGGCTCGCCGGGCCTGGCCGCGTCGAAGAATGGAATATGCGCGCCGATCACAAGCAGGCGATCCTTCGGCACCGTCGGCAGGTAGGCCGCGAGGAAGGCGAACTGGTCGTCGCGCAGGCCGCCGACGTAGGCCGGACGCTGGCCTGGCATGGCGACGATGTCGTCGAGGCCAATGAAGGTGGCGCCCGGTTCCTCCCATGCGACCGTGTCGGGGCCGTAGCTGGCGTGGAAAGCGCGCAGCGAGGTCGCGTCGTCGGTCGCGCCGGGGTCGACGTCGTGGTTCCCGGCGACATGCAGCCAGGGCAGCCCGAGCGATGCCGTCACCGCGTTGAGCGACGGATACAGCTGCGGCGCGTCGTCGCCGAGATCGCCCAGGGTCAGGCCCAGCCGTGCACCGGTGCCGCGCAGGGGCTCGACGATGTCGCGGCGGTAGTAACCGACGTCGGTTTCCGACTTGACCTGCGGATCGGTGAACAGCAGCACCTGCATCGGGCCTCGCACGACGTGGCGCGGCGACAGCGCGACGTCGAACGGCCGCGTAGCGTCGTCGCTCCAGGACGCCGGCAGGCCATCCGCGCGGCGACCGAAGCTGCGATCCGGCGGCTTGATCGCGAACACCGGGGCATCGGGACGCATCGCGATGCCGTAGCTGCCATCGCCGGCGCTGGCGACCAAGTCGCGCCCGTTGGAAATCCGCACGCCGGGAATCCCGCGCTCGGCGGCATCGCGCACGCCGTTCCCGTTCGCGTCCTCGAACACCGTGCCGGCCATCGTCGGCTGCAGGCTCGCGGGTGCCCCCTGCCCCATCGCGGGCCCCGGCGACATCGTGGCCAGCGCAGCGACAAGCGCGAGGAGGCCGGATCGCGCGACAGCCGCCACGCGCATCACCGCACCACGGCCCTCGCGGCATCGAGCACGCTGCCGTCCTCGACCAGCGCCAGCGCGGTGCGCACGTCCCCATCGAGTGCGCGGTCATGTTCGAGGAAGGCGATGCGTCCTCGGATCGCGGCATGCGCGGCGGCTACCGCACGACCCGGATGCGCTTCGCCTTCGACCATGCGCACGCGCAGGTCCAGCGCTTGCGCGGCGGTCATCAGTTCCAGCCCCAGCACCTTGCCGAGGTCGTCGGCCATGGCGAGCACGTGCCGCGCCTCGTTCGCGCCCATCGACACGTGATCCTCGGCGTTCGCGGATGTCGGGATCGAGTAGACGGTCGCGGGCATCGCGCGGCTGGCGAGGTCGTTGACGATCGCCGCGGCGGTGTACTGGATGATCATGAAGCCGGATTCGGTGCCGTCCTCGTTGCCGACGAGGAAGCCCGGCAGGCCATCGCTGGTCGCCGGGTCCACGAGCTTGTTGAGGCGCCGCTCGGAGATCGACGCGAGCACGGGGATCGCGGCCTTGACGTAGCTCATGGCCAGGGCGAGCGGCATGCCGTGGAAGTGCCCCGCGGAAATCACCTGGCGGTCCAGCGGCGCGTCGACGGCTTCCGGGAATACCAGCGGATTGTCCGTGACTGCGTTGAGCTCGATCTCGAGCACGCGCGCCGCCTGCGCGACGGCGTCGCGCACTGCGCCGTGGACCTGCGGCACGCAGCGCAGCGAATAGCTGTCCTGCGGCTGCACCTTCTTGCCGCGGACGCGCGCGTACGCGATGTCGGCGAGCGTCGAGCCTTCGAGCAGCGCGCGCAGGCGCGCGGCGACATGCACCTGGCCCGGATGCGGGCGCAGCGCATGCACTTCCTCGGCGTAGGCGCCAAGGCGCCCGGCGAACGCATCGAGCGTCATCGCCGCGGCGATGTCCGCGGTGTCGAGCAGGTCCTCGAGCTTCGCCAGCGCCAGCACGCCCGTGGCGAGCATCTGCGCGGTGCCATTGTTCAGCGCGAGGCCTTCCTTGATCGTCAGCTCGACCGGAGCGAGCCCGGCGCGGGGCAGCGCCGCGCCGCCCGCCGGCCAGTTGCACCCGAGAAAGGCGTCGCCGCCCCCGCTCCGCCATTCGCCCCCCCCCCCCCGGGGGGGGGGAGCCGCGGGCCCGTATTGGGACTCTTTCCGGTTCCGCCGGAACTGATGACAATGGCGCCCTTGCATCCGATCCCAGCGCAAGACGGGCCTTGAAGCCTGCATGAAATCGCTGTCGACCGGGCACTATGCCGGCGTGCCGCTCAGCGCCGCGGGCAATGCGGACGCGTCTTCCGGACGTAATCGGCGAACATTGAAATGACTGCGGGGTGTCAGCGTCAATGCCATGCGACCGATGTCCGTCTCTCCTGGGAAGCCCACTTCGGTGGGCTTTTTCTTGTGCGCCCAGCATGGGCGCACTCCTGCGGGTGTAAGTCCCGCCATAAGCTGGTCACGGCGAATGAAGTGAAGCGCAACCGCATGAGGGCGACCGAGTGTGGGGAGGAAGCGTGGAGCGTAAATCGCGAGCCGATGGACAAGAATTGCATAGAAGGCGCTGCCGAGCAGGGCGAGCGGGCAAGAAACCGCGAAGCTATTGTGACCAGGGCGAAGTGGCGTAAATGCAGCGGCTGTGCGGTGAAGGAGTGCGTTCTTACCGGGGGAGGCCTCGCCTCATGCCTGAAAGGGCAACGACGTTGAGTCGGAGCGAGGAGTCAGCAGAGAGCCATAGTAGTTGGGCGGCGTGGCTGGGAAAGCTAAAGCTGCCGGCGAAGGACTGAAGGAATGGGAGGGGGAGCCCTCTGGTTATCGGAAGTGAAGCGCCTCAGATGTTCGCGAGAGCGAAGCTTGTCGGTACGGTGGATAGGGTGAAGCCCGACAGGCCCCGGCAGCGAGGAATCAGTTCCGCCGAACCGGACAACGGCAAGCCTGGGCGTCGGGTCGGGAGCAACACAAGCCTGACGACCTCAACCATTCCAACCGCCTGGTGCGGACCCGCATGCCAGGTGGTGTGGGAGGGGACCGGTCAGATTACCTGACCGCCCCTATCCCGATTGGATCTTTGGTTCTTCAGCTTTTCGGCGCGCGGGCGCGCGTTAACGGTGGGGCGGGCCAATACTTGAGCCCTCCGGAAGTGGGGCTGAATTGCGGCGCAATACAACCGTTATGGCAAGCAGGGGCTGGGAT
>CBIHRR010000037.1:0-16155 GCA_966212495.1 uncultured Gammaproteobacteria bacterium | reverse complement strand
GACATCGAGCGCATCGAGATCCGCACCCAGGAAGCCGGCGTGCGCATCATCGACAAGACCGGCCCGCTGGCGAACTATGCCGACCGCGACCACTGCATCCAGTACATGGTCGCCGTGCCGCTGATCTTCGGCCGCCTCACCGCCGCGGACTACAACGACGACGTCGCGGCCGACCCGCGCATCGACGCGCTGCGCGCGAAGATGGTCGTGAGCGAGAACGCCCGGTTCACGATGGACTACTTCGACCCGGACAAGCGCTACATCGGCAATTCGGTGCAGGTGTTCTTCAAGGACGGCACCCATTCCGACCTGGTGTCCATCGATTATCCGATCGGCCACCGCCGCCGCCGCGCCGAAGGCATCCCGGTGCTGATGGCCAAGTGCGAAGCGGCCCTGCGCGCCCACCTGCCGGCCGGCCAGGTCGACCGGATCATGGCCCTCGCGGCCGACCCGGCGCGCCTGGATGCGCTTCCGGTCGACCAGTTCATGAACCTGTACAGGGTGGGGCGCGGCGCGTAAACTGTTACGCGAGCGTTAACAAGGCCTTCACGAAGCGAGCATTAACCTGCACGGGATGGCGTGATTAACGGCCGTCTTGCAGCGAACCCAGGTTCAGGCACACAACCACGCTTCAGGCAAACCACGCTTCAAGCAAAGATAAATTCACGGATCAAAGGAGCTGAATCATGAACAAGAAACTCCTCTGCGCAGCATTGCTGGCAGGGCTTGGCGTGGCCCAGGCGGCTTCCGCGCAGGACTTCGACAACCGCTGGTACGTCTCGGGCAGCATCGGCGTCAACTTCCAGGACCCGGATCGCGCCACCCAGGACACGATGATGGGGACGCTCGGCTTCGGTCGTTTCCTGAACCCGAACTGGTCGCTGGAAGCCGAAGTGAACTACCAGAACCCGGACAAGAACTCGAGCCCGGACCTCTGGTGGAGCCAGTACGGCGTCTCCGCCGACGCGCGCTACCACTTCCGCAACGCCGACTCCAAGTGGTGGCCCTACGTCCGCATGGGCCTGGGCTGGCAGCGCCATGAGGAAGAGTACGTGAGCGCGAATCCGGCCACCCCGCCGGGCGGCTTCCCGTACCAGCACGAGGATTCGAACCTGGCCGCCAACCTCGGTGCCGGCCTCCAGTTCGACTTCGGCCGCATGGACCTGCGCACGGAAGTCGGCACCCGCGTCGACTTCGACGACGTGCAGGCCAATGGCGGCAAGCAGGAAGACTACTTCACCGACATGCTCCTCTCCGTCGGCATGACCGTGGCCCTCGGCCCGGAGCCGGCAGCCCCCGTGGTCGCGGCCCCGCCGCCGGTCGCGCCGAGCTGCTCGGACATGGACGACGACGGTGACGGCGTCAACAACTGCGACGACAAGTGCCCCGGTTCGCAGGCTGGCCAGACCATCGGTCCGGACGGCTGCCCGGTGCCGGTCTCGATCGACCTGAAGGGCGTCAACTTCGACTTCGACAAGTCCACGCTGCGTCCGGACGCGGTGGCCATCCTGAACGAGGCCATCGAAATCCTGAAGCGCTACCCGGACCTGAAGGTCGAGGTCGCCGGCCACACCGACTCGATCGGTACCGACGCCTACAACCAGGGCCTGTCCGAGCGTCGCGCCCGCGCCGTGTACGACTACCTGACCAGCAACGGCATCGACGCGTCGCGCCTGGTGGGCCCGAACGGTTACGGCGAGAGCCGCCCGATCGCGCCGAACACCAACCCGGATGGTTCCGACAATCCGGAAGGCCGTGCGCAGAACCGCCGCACCGAGCTGAACGTCCAGAACTGATCGGACGCGAAGCCAGGGTGTCCGCAAGGTCGCCCGAAGCAACACCGAAGCCCGGCCTCGCGCCGGGCTTCGTTTTTTTGCGCCGCGTCGTCCGTGGCGCATTCACGCGCACGCGCTGACATTCGCGGCGCGTCGGCCTACACTCGGTGCATCGGGGACCAACAGGTGGCGATGATGCGCAAGACCGAAACCATGCTGGCGCTGTTCGCGCTGTGCCTCTGCGGGAACGCGGCCGCGGCGACATGCCCGACCCTGCAGCATCCCGTGCAGCCCTCGGTCATCGCGCCCGTGTCGACGGAGTTGCCGTCCGCGATCGCGCCGCTCGGCACGCCGGGCAGCGTGCTGGCCCAGGCGTACGACGAGTCGCAGGGCCTGGACCAGGTGCTGCTCCGGATCCGCATCGAAGCCTGCCGCAACATCGCGATCGCCACGCCGGCGCCCGGCGCGGTCAGCGCCGACGATCCGGCGGCCTACAAGCCGCGCACGGAGTTCGACAACACGCCGTGGCGCTTCAACATGAACCAGAACGGCCGGAACATGACCGCCGACGAATTCAGCGCCTGGATGAAGTCGCGCGGCGTGCGCGTCGCGCGCGGTTCGACGCCGGCGGCGACGCCCGCCGCGCCGGCGGCCGAGGCCGCTCCCGCCGCAAGCCCTGCGGGAACCGCGCCGTCTGAGTGAGCGTGCCCCGCCGCGGCACGGACTCGCGCGCACGCTGTCCCGGCGTGGCGCCTGCTCGCGCAGCGTGGCCGCGCGCTGGATCGCCGAGGGTCGGGTCGCCGTGGACGGCCGGGTCGTCCGCGACCCGGAACGCCCGGTCGCGCCGCGCGCGCGCATCGCCGTCGACGGCGTGCCGCTGCAGGACACCGCGCCGGTCCATCTGGCGCTGAACAAGCCGCGCGGGCTGGTCACCACCGCCAGCGACGAGCAGGGCCGCGACACCGTCTATCGCTGCTTCGACGGCGCAGGCCTGCCGTGGATCGCACCGGTCGGGCGGCTCGACAAGGCCAGCGAGGGGCTGCTGCTCTTCAGCAACGACCCGGCGTGGGCGGCGCGCATCACCGATCCGGCCAGCGGCCCCGACAAGACCTACCACGTGCAGGTGGACACGATCCCCGACGCGGCCCTGCTCGCGGCGCTCGCCGCCGGCGTGGAAGCAGGCGAGGGCGAAGGTCGCTTGCGCGCGAAGTCGGCGACGCTGCTGCGCTCCGGGACGCGCAACGCCTGGCTCGAGATCGTGCTCGACGAAGGCCGCAACCGCCAGATCCGCCGCCTGCTCGAAGCCTTCGACATCGGCGTGCTGCGCCTGGTCCGCACCGCCATCGGCGACATCGCCCTGGGCGACCTCGCGAAGGGCGCCTGGCGCCCCCTCACCCCCGACGAAATCGCGACCCTCGCCGGCAACCCGCGAAAGCTCTAGCCACAGATTCCACAAATCACACAGATTGGCTTCTGGCGATCTGCAACGAGTCGCCTGCGCCCAACCTGTGTGATCCGTGGAATCCGTGGCTGAAAAAGGCTTCTACGGGATGACGCGGAGTTCGCGGCCGATGCGGGTGAAGGCGTCGATGGCGCGGTCGAGGTGCTCGCGGGTGTGCGCGGCGGAGATCTGGGTGCGGATGCGCGCCTGGCCCTGCGGGACGACCGGGAAGAAGAAGCCGATCGCGTAGATGCCTTCCTCGAGCAGGCGCCGCGCGAATTCCTGCGCCAGCGGTGCTTCGTAGAGCATCACCGGGCAGATCGGGTGCACGCCGGGCTTGATGTCGAAGCCGGCCGCGCCCATGCGCTCGCGGAAATGCGCGGTGTTCGCGGCGAGGCGCTCGCGCAGCTCGCCGGCGCCGGCCAGCATCTCGAAGGCCTTGATGCCCGCGGCCACCACGTGCGGCGGCAGCGAATTCGAGAACAGGTAGGGGCGCGAGCGCTGCCGCAGCAGTTCGACCACTTCGCGCCTGGCGGTGGTGAAGCCGCCGAGCGCCCCGCCCATCGCCTTGCCGAGCGTTCCGGTGAAGATGTCGATGCGGTCCATCACGCCCTTGACCTCGGCCGAGCCGCGGCCGGTGGCGCCGAGGAAGCCGGTGGCGTGGCATTCGTCGATGTGCACGAGCGCGCCGTACTGCTTCGCCAGTCGCGTGATCTCGTCGAGCGGCGCGATGAAGCCGTCCATCGAGAACACGCCGTCGCTGGTGACCAGGATCTGCTTCGCGCCGTCGGCGCGCGCCTGCTGCAGCTGCTTCTCCAGGTCGGCCATGTCGCAGTTGGCGTAGCGGTAGCGCTTCGCCTTGCACAGGCGCACGCCGTCGATGATCGAGGCGTGGTTGAGCGCGTCGCTGATCACCGCGTCCTCCTCACCCAGCAGCGGCTCGAACAGCCCGCCGTTGGCGTCGAAGCACGCCGCATAGAGGATGGTGTCCTGCGTGCCGAAGAAGTCCGCGATCGTCTTCTCGAGCTGCTTGTGCAGGTCCTGGGTGCCGCAGATGAAGCGCACCGAGGCCATGCCGAAGCCGTGCGTGTCCAGCGCGTCCTTCGCCGCCGCGATCATCGCCGGATGGTCGGCGAGGCCGAGGTAGTTGTTGGCGCAGAAGTTCAGCACCGTGCGCCCGTCGGCAAGCGTGATCTCGGCCGCCTGCGGGCTGGTGATGACGCGTTCGGACTTGAACAGGCCCGCGTCGCGGATCTCTTCGAGCGTTGCGGCGTAGCGATCCGTCAGGGTCATCGTGGTTCCTTCCTCAATTCCAGCTCAGCACGACCTTGCCGCACTTGCCCGCTTCCATCAGGTCGAAGCCTTCCTGGAAGCGCTCGATGGGCAGCTGGTGGGTGAGCACCTTGCCGAGCGGGAAGCCGCTGAGCACGAGTTGCGTCATCTTGTACCAGGTCTCGTACATCTTCCGGCCGTAGATGCCCTGCAGGGTCAGGCCCTTGAAGATCACCTTGTCCCAGTCGATGCCGGCGCCCTTCGGCTGGATGCCGAGCATGGCGATCTTGCCGCCGTGGTACATGCAGTCGAGCATGTCGTTGAAGGCGCGCGGGTTGCCGCTCATCTCCAGGCCGACGTCGAAGCCTTCCATGTGCAGTTCGGCCATCGTGTCCTTGAGCGACGCGTTGGCGACGTTGACCACGCGCGTGGCGCCCATGTCGGCGGCGAGCTTGAGGCGGTAGTCGTTGACGTCGGTCACGACCACGTTGCGCGCGCCGATGAACTTGCAGATGCCGGCGGCGATGATGCCGATCGGGCCGGCGCCGGTGATCAGCACGTCCTCGCCGACCACGTCGAACTCGAGCGCGCAGTGCGCGGCGTTGCCGTACGGATCGAAGAACGCGGCCAGCTCCGACGGCACCTGGTCCGGGATCGGCCACAGGTTGCTGGCGGGGACGACGATGTATTCGGCGAAGGCGCCGTCGCGGTTCACGCCGATACCGACGGTGTTCGGGCACAGGTGCGGGCGGCCGCCGCGGCAGTTGCGGCAATGTCCGCAGACGAGGTGGCCCTCGGCCGAGACGCGCTGGCCGACCTTGTACCCGGCCACGCCGGGGCCGAGTTCGGCGACGCGGCCGACGAATTCGTGGCCGATGACCAGGCCGGGCCGGATCGTGCGCTGGCTCCACTCGTCCCACAGGTAGATGTGCAGGTCGGTGCCGCAGATCGCGGTCTTCTCGACCTTGATCAGCACCTCGTTCGCGCCGGGCACGGGGACGGGGACGTCCTCCATCCAGATGCCCTTGCCGGTTTCGCGCTTCACCAGCGCCTTCATGGTCTGCGTCATCGCTGTCCGCCGGTGTCGGGGAAGGCGAATTATACGGCGCGTCGCGGTTGGCGAAGGCCGGCGGCCCGCCGGACGGGCAATGCCGGTCCGGACGCAGGCGTATTGCTGGATTGCATCTTGACCCCTCCCTTGGCCGCGTGCTATTCGGGCAGCGCCCGCAGGATGAGCGGGTCACGCAAAAGGAGAGTGCAGTGAAGATCAGGAAGACGATCGTACTGGGAGTGGTGGCGTTCGCCATCGGCATGGGATTCGCGACGACTGCGTTCGCGCAGCAGTCCGACTGGTGCTACAAGATCTGCATGCGTACCCAGAATGACCAGACGGCGTGCAGGTGCGAATGCTACGGCTGTCCCGCGCCGCAACCGTGATCGCCGGCCCGCCACGCAATGCGTGGCGGGCCTTGAAACCTGGGGAAATGGAATGAAGCAGGCATTGATCCTGGTGGTGCTCCTGGTGGCGGGCGTCTTCGCCGGCAGGGGGGTTGGCCACGTGTACAGCAATTACGTGCATCCGCAGCCGCAGAGCGTGATCGAGGGCAACTTCGCGGCGATCGCGCCATCGCGCCCGGTATTGTTCATGAGCAGCACCTGCCCGTTCTGCAAGCAGGCGGTGGCGTACCTGGACAGCGAGCACATCGCATACGACAAGGTCGTCGTCGACACTTCGGAATCCGCGAGGAAGCGTTTCGACGGGCTTGGCGCACCGGGCGTGCCGGTACTCGTGACGAAGTCGGTCAGGATCTTCGGGTACAAGCCCGAGGCCTACCGGAAGTACCTGTCGTCCAAGGGCTAGCGGCCGAACCCCCGATATCGCCGACATCGCGGCGTCTGGCGGCGATGGTGTAACAATCCGGGTTCGCAACGAACCCGGAGATCGCCATGCAAGTCCGTCCGACCCTGGCCACCATGGCCCTTGTTGCCGCCGTTGCCGCCGCCTGCGGCCCGGCCCGCGCCGACGAGGGCATGTGGCTGCCGTCGCAGCTGCCGTCGATCGCCGCCCAGCTCAAGGCCGCCGGCTTCCAGGGCGATCCGGCCGCGCTGGCCGACCTCTCGAAGCCGCCGCTGAACGCGGTGGTCTCGCTGGGCGGCTGCACCGCGAGCTTCGTCTCGCCCGAAGGGCTGGTGGTCACCAACCACCATTGCGCGATGGGCGCGATCCAGCTGAATTCGACGCCGCAGGACAACCTGATCGAGAACGGCTTCGTCGCCGCCGACCGCGCGGCGGAGCGCTCCGCCGGCCCGGCCGCGCGGATCTGGGTGACGACCGGCTTCGACAAGGTCACCGACCGCATCCTCGCCGGCGCGCGCGGCAAGACCGGACGCGCCTACTACGACGCGGTCGACGCCGCGACCAAGGCGATGGTCGCCGCCTGCGAGCAGGACGCCAGCCTGCGCTGCAGCGTCGCCAACATGGATTACGGCAGCGACTTCTACCTGGTGAAGCAGCTCGAGCTGAAGGACATCCGCCTGGTGTACGCGCCGCCGGAATCCATCGGCAACTACGGCGACGAGGTCGACAACTTCATGTGGCCGCGCCACAGCGGCGATTTCGCGTTCTACCGCGCCTACGTCGGCAAGGACGGCAAGCCGGCGGCGTTCTCGCCCGACAACGTGCCGTATGCGCCGCCCGCGTGGCTGACGGTGGCGACCGAGCCGCTGCAGGAAGGCGACTTCGCGATGCTCGCGGGCTATCCGGGCACCACGTACCGCAACCGGATGGCGATGGAATTCAAGGACCAGATCGAAGCGGGGCTGCCGTCGCGCGTCGACCTGTATTCGGCGCTGATCCGCACGATCGGGCAGGCGTCCGCCGGGAGCGAGGAGGCGCAGGTGCGCTACGCGTCGCAGGTGGCCAGCCTCAAGAACGGCCTCAAGCGCGCGCAGGGCGAACTCGAGGGCCTGCGCCGCAGCGACGCGATCGCGGTGCGCGACGCCGACGAGGCGGCGATGATGGCGTGGCTGGCGAAGCAGCCGGGCACCGCCGCGCAGCGCCGCGACATCGCGGCCGCGCAGGCGCTGCTGTCCGAAGGCCACGCGAACCGCGAGCGCGACCAGTTGTTCGGCACGATGTTCTCGCAGACCCAGTTGCTGAAGTCGGCGATGCAGCTGCAGCGTCTCGCCGCCGAGCGCGGCAAGCCCGATGCACTGCGCGAGCGCGGCTACCAGCAGCGCGACGAGGCGCTGATCGAGGGCGCGCTGAAGCAGGTGCAGCGCCGCTACGATCCGGCGGTCGAGAAGGCGCTGCTGGCCGAACTGCTCGCGCGCTACCGCAAGCTGCCCGCCGCGCAGCGGATCCCCGAGGTCGACGCGGTGTTCGGCGCCGACGAGGCGTCCACTGCCGCCGCCATCGAGCGCCTGTACGCGGGCACGAAGCTCGGCGACGAGGACGTGCGCCTGGCGCTGCTCAAGGCGACCCCGGCCGACGTCGCCGCCTCGACCGATCCCCTGATGCATGCGGCGGCGCAGCTGCTTCCCGCGGTGCTGCGCGACGACGACGCCGGCAAGTCGCGCGAAGGCGACCTGCTGCGCCTGCGCCCGGCCTACATGGCGGCGTTGCACGGCTTCCGCCAGTCGCAGGGCAGGGCGGTCTACCCCGACGCCAACTCCACGCTGCGCGTGAGCTACGGCAAGGTCAGCTCGCTCGATCCGCGCGACGGCGTGCACTACAAGCCGCTGACGACGGTCCAGGGCATCCTCGAGAAGCACACCGGCGTGGCCCCGTTCGACGCGCCGAAGCCGTTGCGCGACGCGATCGCGAAGGGCGACTTCGGGAGCACCGCCGATCCGGTGCTGAAGACCCAGACCGTCGACTTCATGACCAACCTCGACACCACCGGCGGCAACTCCGGTTCGCCCGTGCTCGACGCGCGCGGCCACCTCGTCGGCCTGAACTTCGACAGCAACTGGGAGGCGGTCAGCGCCAGCTGGATGTACGACCCGCGCTACAAGCGCGCGATCCACGTCGACATCCGCTACCTGCGCTGGCTGCTGGCCAAGGTGTACCCGGCGCCGCACCTGCTGGAGGAGATGCACCTGCCGGCGGAATAGCTGCTAGGCTGGGGCCATCGCGGATTCCCATGCCTGCCGGCCCCGTCTCCCGATGACCCGCGTGCCGCCCCGTGCGGCACGCAGCTTCGTTCAGTTCCGTCCGCCGGCGGCATGCGTGTCCGTGGAGTCCACCCCCACAGGAGCATGCGATGAAAGTGCTGGCTTGCGATGGTATCCACGACGATGGCCTGGCCCTGTTCCGCGACGCGGGCTGGGAGGTCTCCGTCGCCCCCGAACCGGTCAAGGATCCCGCGCGCCTCGCCGCGATGCTGGCGGACGCCGACGCGCTGCTGGTGCGCTCGGCGACGCCGGTCCCGGCCGCAGCGCTCGCGCCGGGCGGCCGCCTCCGCGTGATCGGCCGCGCCGGCGCCGGCGTGGACACCATCGACGTCGAGGCCGCCACCGCGCGCGGCATCGCGGTGATGAACGCGCCCGACGGCAACACCCTGGCGGCGGCCGAGCACGCGCTGTCGCTGCTGTTCGCGCTTGCGCGCCACGTGCCGCGCGCCGACGCGGGCATGAAGGCGGGCCAGTGGCCCAAGGCCGGATTGACGGGCTTCGAACTCGAGGGCAAGAAGCTGGGCGTGATCGGCCTGGGCCGCATCGGCAGCGCGGTCGCGCGCAAGGCCCGCGGCATCGGCATGGACGTGGCCGCGTACGACCCGTTCCTGCCGCCATCGGCGGCGGCGCACGGCAGCGTTCCGCTGAAGACCCTGGACGAATTGCTGGCCTGGGCCGACGTGGTCACGCTGCACGTGCCGCGCACCAAGGAAACGACGCGCCTGATCGATGCGGCGGCGCTGGCGCGGATGAAGCGCGGCGCCTACCTGGTGAACGCGGCGCGCGGCGGCCTGGTCGACGAGGCCGCGCTGCTCGAGGCGCTGGACGCGGGGCAGCTCGCCGGCGCCGCGCTCGACACCTTCGCCACCGAACCGCTGCCGGAGGATTCGGCCCTGCGCGCGCACCCGAAGCTGGTCCTCACGCCGCACCTCGGCGCGTCCACGGGCGAGGCGCAGCAGGCGGTCAGCACGATCCTGGCGCGCGAAGTGCTGGATTATTTCGACACCGGCGCGGTCGCCGGCTGCGTCAACCTGCCGCCGCTCAGCGCCGAGGCGGCGCGCGAAGTCGGCCCGTGGATGCCGCTGATGTCGGCGCTCGGCCGACTCGCCGCGCGCCTGGTGCCGGCGCCGGTGCGCCTGCAGCTGACGTACGCAGGGCGCGTGGAGGCGCTGGATCCGCGGCCGCTGACGCGCCTGCTGGTGGGCTCGCTGCTCGGCGCGGCTTCGGCGCGCGTGACGCCGGTGAACGCGCTGCAGGAAGCCGCGGCGCGCGGCCTGGTCGTGGCCGAGACGGTCGGCGGCGACGGCGACGGCTTCGACCGCTTGCTGCGCCTGCGCATCGAGGACGAAGCAGGCAATGCGCGCGAACTCGAGGCGACGCTGCATCGCGGCGCGCGCGTGGTGCGCCTGGACGGCGTGGAGCTCGATTTCGACCCGACGGCGCACCTGCTGCTCATGCGCAACGCCGACCGCCCGGGCATCATCGGCCTGGTCGGTTCGCACCTGGGCGCGGCCGGCATCAACATCGTCAATTTCTCGCTCGGCGCGAAGGGCGACGGCGAGGCGCTGGCGGCGATCACCGTCGACCGGCCGGTCCCGGAGGCGCAATTGGTCGCGCTGCGCGGCATCGCGGGCGTGCTGTCGCTGGAGGCGCCCTGATGCGCCTGCTGCTGGCACGCCACGGCGAGACGCCGTGGAACGCGGAGGGCCGCTACCAGGGCCAGGAGGACATCGCGCTGTCGGCCACCGGCGAGGCGCAGGCGCGCGCGCTCGGCGAACGCCTGCGCGAGCTGCGCATCGACCGCGCCGTGGCCTCGCCGCTGGCCCGCGCGCGGCGCACCGCCGAATTCGCGCTCGGCGAGGCGCGCGCGCCGATGCTGGCGACCGATCCAGGCTTCAGGGAGATCGCGCATGGCGAATGGGAGGGCCTGCTCGCCGCCGAGATCCGCGCGCGCGATCCCGACCGCGCCCGCGCCTGGCGCGACACGCCGCACGAGGTGCTGATGCCCGGCGGCGAATCGCTACAGCACGTGCTGGACCGCGCATGGCCCGCGCTGGAACGCGCGGCCGCCGGCCTGGGCGAGGGCGACACGTTGCTCGTCGTCGCGCACGACGCGGTGAACCGCGTGCTGCTGTGCCGGGTGCTCGGGCTTCCGCTGTCGCGGCTGTGGACGTTCCGCCAGGCGCCGACGACGCTGAATCTGCTGGAAGGCCCGTCGCCCGGCCAACTGGAAGTCGTGCGCCTCAACGACTGCGCCCACCACACGGCACTGTTCGGCGAAGCCGTCCACCGCGCGCTGTAGCCCTACAATTCGCGCATGTCCATGACCCTGCCGCAATGGCTCGAGCGGATCGAGCGCCAGCATCCGCAATCGATCGCGATGGGCCTCGACCGCGTGCGCGAGGTGGCTTCGCGCATGGGCCTCGCGCGACCGGCGAAGCGCGTGGTCGTCGTCGGCGGCACCAACGGCAAGGGCTCCACCGTCGCCTTCATCGAAGCGATCGCGCGCGCCGCCGGCTGGCGCACCGGCGCGTATACCTCGCCGCACCTGGTCGCCTACAACGAGCGCGTGCGCATCAACGGCTGCGACGCCGGCGACGCGGCGCTGGTCGCGGGTTTCGAGGCGGTGGAAGCCGCGCGCGGCGACACGCCGCTGACCTACTTCGAGTACGGCACGCTGTGCGCGCTGTGGCTGTTCGCGCGCGCGCGCCTCGACCTCGCCGTGCTCGAGGTCGGCCTCGGCGGACGCCTGGACGCCGTGAACATCGTGGACGCGGACGTGTCGGTGATCACGACCGTCGACATCGACCACGTCGACTGGCTCGGCGCCGACCGCGAGGCCATCGGCTTCGAGAAGGCGGGCATCGCGCGGCCGTGGAAGCCGCTGGTGCTCGGCGACGACGATCCGCCGGCGAGCGTGCTGCGCCACGCCTACGCGATCGGCGCATCGGCGGTGCGCGCCAACTGCGATTTCTTCTTCACGGCGGAGGCGTCGGACGACGGCGCGCGCTGGGAATGGCGCGAAGTCGGCAAGCGCTACGAACTGCCCATGCCCGCGCTCGCCGCGCCCGTGCAATTGCGCAACGCGGCGACCGCGATCGCCGCGATCCGCGCCCTGCGCATGCCGCTGCCGGAATCCGCGATCGCGCAGGGCATCGCGCAGGCGCGCATCCCCGGCCGCCTGCAGCGCTTCGAGCGCGATGGCGTCGCGGTGCTCGTGGATGTCGGGCACAACCCGCAGGCCGCGCGCGAACTCGCGCGCTGGCTGCGCCGTGACGCCGCGCCCGGCCGGACGTTCGCGGTCTTCGCGGCGCTGGGCGACAAGGACGCCTCCGGCGTCGCCAGCGCGCTGGACGGGCTGGTCGATGCCTGGCACCTGGCCGGCCTGGAGGAGGCCGGCCCGCGCGGCCTCGGCGTGGATGCCTTTGCCGCGCGACTGGCCGGTTCCCCGGCGGCCGATGGCCTGCGCCACCGGACCGTCCAGGCCGCGCTGGCCGCCGCGCTGGCCGCCGCCGAGCCCGGCGACCGGGTGCTCGTGTTCGGCTCGTTCCACACCGCGGCGGCGGCGATTCAGGGGCTGGCGGTATAATTCGTCGCCTTCCGCAAGCCCCGAGCGCCGATGGAACCTGCACTGAAACAGCGCCTCGTCGGCGCCGGCGTCCTGGTGGCGCTGGCCGTGATCTTCCTGCCGATGCTGGTGCAGGGACCCGCCCCCGACAGCGGCGCCTCCAGCATCCCGCTCTCGGTGCCCGACGCGCCGAAGGGCGACTTCGATACCCAGGAACTGCCGCTCGTCGAACCCGGCGCCACGCCGGCCGGCGGCGCGCTCGGCATGCCGGCGCCCGGCAGCGAGGCGACGCAGCCGCCGCCGGAGGCAGCGCAGCCTGCCGACAGCGGCGACATGTATCCGGCCGCCAGCGCCGCCGGCGACTACGCGGTCGAGTTCGGCGACTTCGCGAGCGCGGCACAGGCCGACGCGGCGGTCGCCTCGCTGCGCGCCTCGCACTTGCCCGGCTATCGCGAAGCCGCGACCAACGCGCAGGGACAGGCCGTGCAGCGCGTGCGCATCGGACCGTTCGCGACGCGACCCGACGCGGAAGCGGCGCGCTTGCGCGCGAGCCAGGCCGGCGGGCGGGGCAGCCTGAAAGTCGTGGTGCTCGATGCGGCGACGCAGGCGGGTCCCGCGCCGGTTGCGGACGCCGCGCCGCCGGCGCCCGTCGCCGCCGCGCCCGCGCCGCCGACGAAACCCGCCGCCTCCGGCACGGGTTTCGCGGTGCAGCTCGCCGCGTTCAGCAAGCCCGCCGATGCCGCCGCGCTGCGCGATCGCGCGCGCGCCGCCGGATTCAGCGCCTTCGTCGAAACCGTCCAGACCGACAAGGGCGCGTTGACCCGCGTGCGCCTCGGCCCGGTCGCGACGCGTGCCGACGCCGAGCGCCTGCAGGCGCAGGCGCAGGCGAAGCTCGGCATCGCCGGCGCGGTTCGCCCGCACCCCTGAGGCCGCGATGACCGCCACCGACCTCGTGCTGCTGGCGGTGATCGGGCTCTCGATGCTGTTCGGGCTGATGCGCGGATTCGTCGGCGTGGTGGTGTCGCTGGTGGCGTGGGTGCTTGCCGCCTGGGCCTCGTTCCACTTCGGCGCGAGCATCGCGCTGCTGCTGGCCGGTGGCCACGGCACGCCGAGCCCGGGCCAGCTGTTCGCCGGCTACGGGTTGAGCTTCCTGTGCGTGCTGCTGGTGGTCGGCATCGTCGGCTGGATCGTGCGCAAGCTGGTGCATGCGGTCGGCCTGTCGGGCGTGGACCGCGCGCTCGGGCTCGCGCTCGGCGCGGTGCGCGGGGGGTTCGTCGCCTGCCTGCTGGTGCTGCTGATGGGATTCACGGCGATGCCGCGCGAGCCGGGCTGGCGCGATTCGCAGGTCGTGCCGGTGCTGCTGCCCGGGGCGCGGCTGCTGGGCGGCCTGTTGCCGTCCTGGGCGGCGCGGCAGGTTGATTTCGGGCCTTCGCGCAACCATCCACTCGTTCCCGGCGACGCGCTCGCGTTGCCGCAACCGGGCGCCTGACGGGCCCACGGAGTTCCACGCATGTGCGGCATCATCGGCATCGTCGCCAACCAGGACGTCGCGGCCCAGCTCTACGACGGCCTGACCGTGCTGCAGCATCGCGGGCAGGACGCGGCCGGCATCGCCACCGCCGACGGCGCGCACCTGCGCGTGCACAAGGGCAATGGCCTGGTCCGCGACGTGTTCGACACGACGTCGATGCGGCTGCTCGAAGGCCGCTTCGGCATCGCCCATTGCCGCTATCCGACCGCCGGCAGCGAGGGCAACGACGAAGCCCAGCCGTTCTACGTGAACTCGCCCTACGGCATCGCGCTGGCGCACAACGGCAACCTGGTCAACACCGACGCGCTGCGCCGCGAGGTGTTCGAGCAGGACCGCCGCAACGTCAACACCGAGTCGGATTCGGAAGTGCTGCTGAACGTGTTCGCGCACGAGCTGGACACGCAGAAGGCGCTGACGCCCGAGGCCGCGTTCCGCGCGGTCGAGGGCGTGAACCGCCGCGCGCGCGGCGGCTACGCGGTGGTGACCATGGTCCTGGGCCTGGGCCTGGTCGCGTTCCGCGACCCGAACGGGATCCGGCCGCTGGTGCTGGGCGTGCGCAAGGGCAGCGGCGGCGACGAATACGCGGTCGCGTCCGAGTCGGTGGCGCTGGACATCCTCGGCTTCGAGCGGCTGCGCGACGTCGCGCCGGGCGAGGCCGTGGTCATCACCGCGCGCGGCGAACTGCATGCGCGCCAGTGCGCGGCGCCGCAGAAGCATGCGCCCTGCATCTTCGAGTTCGTGTACTTCGCGCGCCCCGACTCGATGATGGACGACATCTCGGTGCACAAGGCGCGGATGCGCATGGGCGTGAAGCTCGGCGAGAAGATCCAGCGGCTGCGCCCGGACCACGACATCGACGTGGTGATCCCGATCCCCGACACGTCGCGCGATTCGGCGATGGAGATCGCGAACGTGCTCGGGCTGAAGTACCGCGAGGGATTCGTCAAGAACCGCTACGTCGGCCGCACCTTCATCATGCCGGGGCAGGGCGAGCGCGCGAAGTCGGTGCGCCGCAAGCTCAACACCATCCCGCTCGAGTTCAAGGACCGGGTGGTGCTGCTGGTGGACGATTCGATCGTGCGCGGCACCACCTCGAAGCAGATCGTGCAGATGGCCCGGGACGCGGGCGCGCGCAAGGTCTACCTGGCCTCGGCGGCGCCGCCGGTGCGGCATCCGAACATCTACGGCATCGACATGCCGTCGGCGGAGGAGCTGGTCGCGCACGGCCGCAGCGAGGACGAGGTGCAGGCGCTGCTCGGCGTCGACTGGCTCATCTACCAGGACCTCGCCGACCTCGAGGAAGCGGTGACCGGGCCCAAGGGCAAGGTGACGGACTTCGACTCGTCCTGCTTCGACGGCGACTACGTCACCGGCGTCGAGCCGGGCTATTTCGAGCGCATCCGCCAGTTGCGCTCGGACGACGCGAAGAAATCGCGCCGCGCGTCCTGAGTCCATGGGGTCCCTGTTCGACGCAGCGCGCGCCTGCCTCGGCGCCGCGGCGCCCGAGGCCAAGCTCGACGCCACCTTCGCCGCGGCCGATGCGTTCGCGCGCGGCGCGCTCGACGTGCCCGCCGACGCACCGCCGCCCGAGCCGATCGCGATGCCGGGCCGCCCGCAGCGGCCGCGCCTGGTCGCGCCGCGCGAATTGCCGCGACGCGGCTTCGGCAGCGCGGAAGGGCGCGCGGCCTTCATCCACGCCGTCGCGCACATCGAGTTCAACGCGATCGACCTGGCCTGGGATGCGGTGTACCGCTTTCGCGGCATGCCGACGGCCTACTACGCGGACTGGATCGGCGTCGCCGCCGACGAGGCGCGGCACTTCGCGCTGCTGCGCGCGCGGTTGCGGGAACTCGGCCACGACTACGGCGATTTCGACGCGCACAACGGCCTGTGGGAGATGGCGGAAAAGACGGCGCACGACGGCCTGGCGCGGATGGCGCTGGTGCCGCGCGTGCTCGAGGCGCGCGGCCTCGACGTGACGCCGGGCATGATCGCGAAGCTGCGGCAGCTCGGCGACGAGCCGACCGTCGCGATCCTGGAGCGCATCCTGCGCGAGGAAGTCGCGCACGTCGCCGCCGGCTCGCGCTGGTACCGCTGGCATTGCGAACGCGCCGGCGTGGCGCCGGCGGCGCGCTTCCACGCCCTGTTGCGCGAATACGCGGGCGGCGTGCTGCACGGCCCGTTCAACCGGGAGGCACGGCTGGCGGCCGGCTTCGACGCCGAGGAGCTGGCCGGGCTCGAGGCCGCGGCGCTCACCGCATCCTGACGCCGCCGCGCCTATCGTCGCGCGACGCCAAGGAGGAGCCGCCATGCAGGCGAAAATCATGGTCCCGTTGCTGCTGGTCGCCATTGCCGGATGCGCCCGTTCCGCGGACGCCCCCGGGCCCGCCGC
>CBIHRR010000036.1:0-16842 GCA_966212495.1 uncultured Gammaproteobacteria bacterium | reverse complement strand
CGACGTTGTTCGCGCCCTTGACGCCGGTGCTGTCGATGGACAGCGTCCCGCAGGTCGAATCCTTCTGCTTCGACGTCGGGACGGCCAGGATCGTGAAAGCGTCCGTGGTCGGCGAACCGCTCGTGAAGCCGACGGTGTAGTAATCGGACACGTCGTCCTGGCATGCCGGAAGGACGGCGTCCTCGTACTTGAAGTTGAGGGTGTAATACCGCTCCATGTATTGGGCGTCGTTCATCAGGCAGGCCTTGGCCGCGCCACGGCGCGTCTTGACCGTGGCGAAGTCGTAGCTGCCGACCGCCACGGCCACGATGATCGCCACGATCGCCACCGCGATCATCAGTTCGATCAGGGTGAAGCCCGCATTCTTCGCGCGGCGCGCGGGGATGTTGCGCATGGCCGTCTCCACGTAGTCAGTCCCTGATGATCTCGCGCCAGGAGATGCGGCGTGCCGACCCGCCTTGCGGGTTCATCACGACCGATCCCAGCGTACCCTTGGATCCACCCACCACCAGCAACTTGTCGATCAGCGTCGGCAGCGTCGGCATGCCCACGCCGAGGTCCACCGAACCCACCGTGACGGTGACGCCGCCGCTGGTGGTGACCTTGTCGCTGTCGTCGACCTTGCCGTCGTTGTTGCTGTCGAAATACGGCTGGTCCAGGCTCGTGCCGGTGAACGGATCGATCGCGTTCACGTAGCCGGTGCCGCCGGCGTCGCAGGTGTTCTCCTGCGGCGGGATCATGCTCGCGAACAACAGCACGGCGCCGCGGACGCGCGGGTTGCTGACGATGCGTTCGCCGCTGCCGGCCGGCAAGTCCAGGTCCACGTACCAGCCGCGCTTGCCCGACGTCATGTTCCCCGCGGCCTCGAAGCCGCGCACGTCGCGCCCGTCCTGCGTGGTGGCCACGATGATGTTCCGGTCCATCAACTCGTCGCGGCCGGTGATCGCGTCTGCCGGCTTGTCGTCGATCAATCCGTACATCGTCTGCGTATCGGTGTTGGTAACGTCGGAGGACGTCATGAAGCTGCCCGTGCCGGCGAAGACCCAGACCTTGCTCGTGGCCGGGTCGCGCGCGATGGCCAGTCCCGCGGTGATCGGTTGCGGCGTCCCGTCCGCGTCCCTGGCCGTGAACAGCGGCACGCCGTCGAACGCGACGTCCCAGTTGCTGGAATTCGAATCGTGGAGGTCGAATTTCCAGATGTTGCCCTTCAGGTCGCCTGCGTAGACGTAGTCCACGTCGCCATCGCCGTCGATGTCGGCGCCGCGAGGCGCCGACAGGCCGTTGTCGCTGCCGATGCCGGTGTCGATCTGGGCGATCACGCTGCCGTCGTCCAGGTCCAGGACGAACAGCACCGCGTGGCCGTTCGGGCTGTTGATGCCGTTGCTCACGATCGCGGCATGGCGCTTGTCGCCGCCACCGTCCAGGGAGTTGAGCGTCACGACCAGCGGCTCGCCGAGGACCTGGCCCATGTCGTTGCCCAGGGCAGTGCCGGTCTTGTCCCAAAGCACGTCGGTCGCGTCGAAGTGCTCCGGGTCGGTCACGTCGAGCCCGAAGATGCCGCGACCGCCACGGCCGAGGGTGGCGACCAGGTAGTTCTTGCCCGGCGTCTGCCCCGTGCTCGACACGACGACCGGCCCGTCCACGAAATACTGGTGGTTCGGGCTGTACTGCGGGTCGCTCAGGTTGCCGAGCTGGGTGAAGCTGATGCCGTTTGGCACGTAGGCGAAGAGTTCGACGCCGGTCTGCGCATCGAAGCCATGGAGCATGCCGTCGTTGGCGCCGACGTAGATGGTGTCGCTCTCCTTCACGTACATCGGCGAGGAATTGGCGATGTCGCCCAGCAGGGAATCGCGGTCGCGCAGCTTGCCTCCGTGCTGGATCTCGCTCGCCTGCGAGCCCGCGATGTACGCCGCGTTCTGGGCGCCGGTGGTCGGGCCGCCGTTGACGTCCGCGCGCGTCGTCTGCGCCAGCGCGCTGGTCTGCGAACCCGTCGGGAACGTCGTGCCCGCGCTTCCGGACCAGGTGAGGATGTTGCGGCTGCCATAGGCCGGCAATGCCTTCGAAGCCTCCCACGCCGCGTCGGGCACGCCGTCGCCGTTCTCGTCCTTGGTCGAGATGCCGGCCGAGCTCACTTCGTACGCCGCGAGTTCACCGGTCCACTTGCCCGACACGTAGCTCGCCTGGTACACGCGCGTGTCGGTCTGGAACGACGTCGAGTTCGCGGTGACGTTCGATGCGGAACCCAGGCGCTGGGCGACCGTCGCGAGCGCGTCGATCAGGCCCTGCACGAATTCCGTCGGGTTGCCTGCCGACACGAAGTTGCCGTGGCCGTTCACCGACGCATGCCAGAGGTCGTCGATGCGGTCGAGGTCTTCGCGGTCGGTCGGATCGCCCCAGTTCTTGCTGCCGTTGGTGATGGCCTGCAAATCCTGGGTGGGATCCAGTCGTCCCTTCAGGCCGATGGAGACACCGAAGGTGACCATGTGCTGCCAGAAGGCCTTGTCGGCGGTCGAGGTGGGGACATCGTTGGCCAACGTCGAGACGAGGTCGCGCTTCCAGTAGTAGTTGGCGACGTCGGCGAGGGTATTGGCCTTCGAGACCAGCGAAGAGCCGGACTTGAAGTTGTCCGCGTAAGGCGACACCGGCTTGTATTGCAGCGAGGTCTTGCCGTCCTCCGACACGATCAGGCTGCCTTCCTTGGAGTCCGCGTCCCCGATGCTGGTGCTCGTGTATCCGGAGAAGTCGTTCCAGTAGCCGTCGGTCGTCAGGATCGCGAAGCTCTGGCGGCAGCTGAGCTGCGAGTCTCCCGTCTCGGGGCCCCACGGACCGGTAGCGGACGTGTCTTCGAAGGACTTGCCCGCCCGTTGCAAGGCGCCATGCAATGGCGTTCCGTTGCTGCCGGCGGCATCCTGCAGGTGGCTGAACCAGTTGGTGCGGTTGGTGCCGCGGAACAAGCCGTTGTCGTTCGACACCGGGATGTCATAGTAGTTGCGGTGCCAGATCGAGTCGAAGCCGACGCGCACCCCGGAACCGAGCTGGCTGAATGCCTCGCTCGCGCCGTACTTGGCCACCTTGATGCGGGTGCGGTGGTACGAATACCAGGTGGCGAAGTTCGTCAACTCTGCGGACTCGCTGCGACTCGTCGGCCTTGCATAGGTGCAGTTGCGCCATTGGGAGCCGGAGGAGCTCGAGGAGCAACCGGCGCCGGTCACGCCTTCGGAAACCGTCTGCGCCCAGGTCGCCGAGACATCCTCGTTCTTGACGCCCTTCGAGCTGGACGAGTTGTAGACGAGGATGTACCAGGTTCCCGCCGAGGGGTTGGTGACCGACACGGATTCGTTGTTGCTGGAACCTGCGCTGGACTTGTCCGAAGTCGACGTCGTCGGCGCCGAACCGAAGCGAAGGTACAGGTCGGCGTTGCCCTGGCTGCCATTGGCGATCGACACGACCAGCGAATTCATGCCCGAAGGCACCACGAAGGAACCCGACCATGAACTGCTCTTGTCGATGTCCCGATCGCTCCACGAGACGCCGTCGCTGAACGGCGCGTTGTACTCGCTCCGTACGACGCGTGGCGTCGACAGGCCGTCGCCGCTGACGTCGCGGATCTGGTAGCGGTAGTAATTGGCCTGGTTGCTGAGGTCGGTGGTGCCCGTCTTCGGCACGAAATAGGTCTGGGTGGAGTTGGAAAGATTGGTGGTGTAACTGCTCGATCCCACGTAGTTGTTGCTGCTGTACGCCGAGTAGTACGAGGTTCCGCCGGTGTACCGGGTACCGTCGGCCTGGCTCCAGGGCAGGTAATCGACGGAGGGATCGTAGTAGATCGTGTTGTACACGTACGACTTGTCGGTAATGCTGTCGGCCAGGTCCCCGTAGGACGAGACGTCGTTCGGCATCGCCGAATACGTCATCGAGCCCGAGTCGTCGAGGATGAAGCGCACGTTCGCCGGCGGATACGCCGTACCCGTCTGCAGCGGCAGGTTCGGGATGGTCACCGCCTGCACGGGCACCGCGGCCAGCGTCGCCAGCAGCGTGATCGACGGGGGCAGCAGCCGTTGCAGCCAGCGCGGCGTGGGTCGGTTCGTGGTCTTGCGTTTCATGGCGCCTCCCCGTCAGGGAACGACGTAGGTCGATTGCAGGGTCACGTCGGCGCGGCCATCGGCTGCGCTGCGCGCGGTGATTCGGTAGATCGTTTCGTCGCCGGTGCAGCTTGCGTCGGGCGACACGTCGAGGTCGGTCGTGCAACTGCCGGTCGCCGGCAAGCCGGTCTGCAGCAGCTCGACCATGTATCGCGGCGCCGTTCCCGCGCTCCCGACCTCGACCGTGGAGGGCCGCGAGTTGGCCTCCCAGTTCGCATCGTCCCAGCGCGCGTTGTCGGCGGCCGAGGTCGGATCGGGCTGCGCGCAATACCCCTGCCACTCATCGGTACCGCAACCGGCGGTCGGGAACCCGGCCTTGAGCCGCGGGTTCTCCGCGGCCTGTTCCTCGCCCTGGCGCAACGCGGCCTCGGCGACCTGGAAGCCCTTGCCCCGATCGATCACGTTGCTGCTCATGCGCTCCTGCAGGAGCGTGCCGCGCATCGCCGCCAGCGCCAGCAGGGTGATGACCACGAGCAGGACCAGCACGACGGCAAGGGCGATGCCCTCCTGCGCGCGACGGCCATGGCGGATCCCGTTCATAGGTTCCGGTTCCTCACTGCGATGACATGCTGCAGGTCGCGTTCGATCGCGACGCCGTCGACCGTGTCGGTCCCGGTCAGGTGCAGGTCGACCTGCACGGCCAGGACCTTGGTCCAGTCCGCCACCGACGCGGCGGGCACGTAGCTGGTTCCGTCCTCGACGAGGTAGGAGAGGTCCATGTCGTCGGCGCCGGGGACGATCTCGTCCTCCGCCAGCGAGAGCGCACCGCCGTCGTTCACGAGCCGCGTTCGGAACAGGGACTTGCCGCCATGGGTGTTGTCGCCGATGTACCAGCGCACGGGCCGCAGGACGGCGACGAGTCCGTTGGCCTGGGGCATGAGCGGCGCGTCGGGGACGAAGAGCGTGGGATCGGACGTGCTGTTCCCGGGCGTGCCTGTTTCGGCGATCGTGATCTTGCCGGGCGACACCGCGGTGGCCTGGAAGATCGCGCCTTCGGGGCTGCGCTTGGCGCCCGTGGTCGAATCGTAGTACCCGTAATCGCAGACCATCAGCAGGTCGCCGGCCGAGATGCCGTCGACGCTGTTGACGGCCAGGTCCATCGGCAGCCCGCTAGCGGGTTCGGACGCGACCACCGTCGGATCGGCCTCGGCCGACGCCGCCGAGATGAGCTGCAGCGCGTCCCCGTCGGCAGTGCTGTAACCGGCGAAGCTGGCGTTCTCCCACTGCTCGGTCGACGAGGCCCCGGTGCCCTTGCCCGCCCACCAGTCGGTGGTGTCGACGATGTTGTTGAGCAGGGTTTCGTTGGAACAGGGAATGGTGCCGGCGCTGCGGACGTCGCGCGACATCAGTTCGAACGCGATCCGCGCGCCTTCCTGCAAACGTCCCATGCTCGCGGTGGCGACGTAGGTCTGGCGATTCGAGATGAACACGGCCATCGCGGAACCGGCGACGATCAGCCCCAGCACCAGCGCCACCATCAACTCGACGAGGGTGACGCCCTGCATGGCGCGTCGCGCGATCGGCCGCACCCGGCGCACCGGGCTCACAGCCGCGTCTCCGTGACCAGCTTCTGGGTCTTGCTCGCCTCGACGCCGGCGCCGACCTGGGTGCCGCGCGAATCGTCCCATTGCACGATGATCTCGCAGGTGTCGTCGCCGCAACCGACGATCTGCCCGCAGGCGGTCGCCCCGAGGCTGGCATGGATCGAGTCGATCCAGGCCTTCTGGTCGTTGGTGATCAGGTTGGTGCCGGTGGGGGCGTTGCACGTCATCGACGCGAGGTCGTAGCTGCCGTTCGCGGCTTCGTTGTAGTTGGCGCGCATGCGCTCGAGGATCGAATTGGTGGCGATCGCCGCTTCGCTGCGCTCGGCGGCGCTCTGGCTGTTGCGCAACGTGGTGGCCTGCAGGGCGGCGATGCCGAGCAGGCCGAAGGCGAGGATGGTGACGGCGATCAGGACTTCGATCAGGCCGACGCCCGCCATGCGGCGGCGCGGATCCTGGCAGGTGCGGAGCATGGCTGGAGGGGCGTGCATGGGCGGCCTCAGGTGCAGGCGGCGTCGTGGGTGGCGGGCTTGCTGACGGAAGCGCCGGCCACGGTGACGTCGACGCAGCGGACGTTCCGGGCGGGCTGGGTGGTGTCGATGCGAAGCCGGAGATGGTCGCCGGTGATCAGGGTGCCGCTGCCATCGCGCGCGAGGCCATCGCCCCGGAAGTCGAACACGGTGTTCCCGGTGATTTCCACCATCGGATCGAAGGTCGCGTTGCGCAGCAGCGTGTCGCCCGCGCCGAAATCACCGTCGGTATCGTCGTCCACGAACGTGATCCAGCCCTGGATGCCGGCGGTGTCGCAGTTCGCCCCGCTGCCGGCGTTGGGATTCGCGCTGGCGCAGACCACCACGCGCCGCCCGCGACGGATCGCCTCCATCCGCGCGGTTTGCAGGTTGGCGATCAGCTCGTTGGAGGCGCTGGAGAGACGGTTTTCGTTGATCACCGACTGGAAGCCGGGCACGGCGAACGCCAGGACGATCGCCATCACCGCAAGCGTCACCATCAGCTCGACCACCGTGAATCCGCGCGCCTTCCGCTGCATGCCGAACCCCTCGACTTCCCCGGCGTACTCTCGGCGGGAAACGGGCGGCAGGCAAGCCCGCGGCGGACGGGCGGTGCAGACGGGGGGACGAGCGCGCCCGCGATGTGACGGGGATCACGCCGGCGCCCGGCCCCCCGGGCACTCGCGCGCGCCTACCCCGTGGGCCGACTCAGGCCACGATCTCGTAGCAGGGCTTGTACTCGCCCGCGATCTTCATGCGCCGCTGCTCGACGAAGCCGCGCAGCAGGGCGTCGAGCGCCTGCATCATGTCCGTGTCGCCGTGGATCTGGTACGGGCCCTGCTCCTCGACGCGGCGCATGCCGTCTTCCTTGACGTTGCCGGCGACGATGCCGGAGAACGCGCGGCGCAGGTCGGCCGCCAGCTCGTGCGGCTTGCGGCCATGGTGCAGGTCGAGCGCGGCCATCGCTTCGTGCGTGGGGATGACGGGCTGCTGGAACGCCAGCGGGATGTCGAGCGACCAGTTGAAGAAGAACGAGTCCTTCTGCGCGATGCGGTACTGGCGCACCTTGTCGATGCCGTCGGCCATCGTGCGCGCGACGTCGGCCGGATCGCCGATGATGATGCGGTAGCGCGCCGCGGCCGCATCGCCCAGGGTCAGGCGGATGAACTGGTCGATCTGCTCGAAGTACGGGGCCGCCGCGGTCGGGCCGGTCAGCACGAGCGGGAACGGCACCTTCGCGTTCTCCTCGCGCAGCAGGATGCCGAGCAGGTACAGGATTTCCTCCGCCGTGCCGACGCCGCCGGCGAACACGATGATGCCGTGCCCGAGGCGCACGAACGACTCGAGGCGCTTCTCGATGTCCGGCATGATCACGAGGTGGTTCACGATCGGGTTCGGCGATTCCGCCGCGATGATCCCCGGCTCGGTGATGCCGATGTAGCGGCTGTTGCGCCGGCGCTGCTTCGCGTGCGCGATCGTCGCGCCCTTCATCGGCCCCTTCATCGCGCCCGGCCCGCAGCCGGTGCAGATGTCGAGCCCGCGCAGGCCCAGCTGGTAGCCCACGTCCTTCGTGTACATGTACTCGTCGCGGTTGATCGAATGGCCGCCCCAGCACACGACGAGGTTCGGATCCGCCGGGCGCAGCACGTGCGCGTTGCGCAGCAGGCGGAACACCGCGTCGGTGATGCCGGCCGAGGTATCCAGCTCGTCTTCGTATTCGGGGGCCAGCTCGATCGCGGTGTACACCAGGTCGCGCACCACCGCGGCGAGCAGCTCGGCGACGCCGCGGATGATCTGGCCGTCGACGAAGGCCATCGCCGGCGCGCGGAGCAGGTCCAGCCGCAAGCCGCGGTCGAGCTGGTGCACCTGGATGTCGAAGTCGGGATAGAGCTCGCGCGCGGCGCGCGGGTCGTCGGAGGTGCTGCCCGTCGTCAGAACGGCGAGCGCGCAGCGGCGCAGCAGTTCGTGCATGCCGCCGGCGGAGGCGTCGCGCAGGCGCTGCACTTCCTCGCGGGAGAGCACGTCGAGGCCGCCGCGCGGGAAGATGCTGGCGTCGACGGTGGGAAGCTTGGGAGTGGTGGGGGTGGAGGCGCCCCGTGGCGCTTGGCTGTCTTCGTTCATAGGCGGGTGAGTCTACTCCACAGGCCGGCGCCCGCATCGGGCCGGAGGGCCAAAAAAAAACGGCCCGGATCGCTCCGGGCCGCCTTTCGCTTTCGCGATGCCGCGATGGATCAGAACTGGTACTTGAGGGTGACCAGCGCCTGCCAGCGCGAGATCACGCGGGACGGGTTGGCGTAGGTGTCATAGACGCCGAAGTTCTGCCACGACGGCTTGGACTCGGTGCCGATGTCGTACACGTACTTGCCGCTCGTCACGTCGGAGACGTAGGCCAGGCGACGGGTGCCGAAGAAGCCCACGCCTTCCTGCGTGCCCCAATCCTTGTCGAGCATGTTCAGGAAATTGTAGATGTCCAGGCGGACGACGAACTTGTGGCCCTTGAAGAAGGCCGGCAGCTCCTGCTGGAAGCCGACGTCGAGCTGGTTGATCCACGGCTGGTGCGTCTCGTTGCGCGAAGCGATCTCGCCGCGATGCGTGCTCAGGTACAGGTCGGAGTCGATGAAGTCCTGGAACGCGGCGATCTGGGCCGCGGTCGTGCCGGCCTTGTAGGTCACCAGCGGGTCGTCGCGCAGCGGGATGTACGCCAGGTCCACGTTGGAGATGCTGTCGCCGTTCACGTCCGTGCCGAAGGTCCAGCTGTAGGGCTGGCCGGTGTGGCCGTTGTAGAACACCGAGACCGTGGTCTTGTAGTCGCCGAAGAACGCGTGGTCCCAGCTCATCGAGGACTTGACGGTCAGCGGGATGTCGTAGCGCGAGGGCGCTTCGATCTCGCCGTTCGGGTTGATGCGCGTGACGTAGTTGTAGTTCGAGTACGCCTGCGAGCTGGTGCCCGGGTTGACCTCGGTGGCGATGGTCTTGGTGATGCTGAAGTTGCCGCTGAAGCCGTGCGACAGCGCCTTCGTCAGCATCAGGGTCAGCGAGTCGGAATGGCCCTTGTCCGTGTTGGTCAGCAGGCTGGAACGGACGTTGATCTCGGCGAACGAGCCGTTGTTCGAGCCGCTGCCGATGCCGGCGCCCGGCGTCGGGTAGGTCTTCCAGTACGAATCGCGGCCATCGGGCAGCTTGCCGTTCGGCGTGCCGATGTTCGGCAGGATGTAGTTGATCGCATCCTTGGCGGCGATGCGCTGGAATTCGACCGTGCCGGTCAGGCCCCACGGCAGCTCGGTGTCGAAGCCCAGGGCGAACTTCCAGGCCGTCGGCAGCTTGAAGTCAGGATCCAGCACGTCGATCTGGCAGGTGGCGTTGGTCGCGCACACGCCGGCGGCGACGGAAGTCGGGCCCGGCTGGTTGTACGGATCGGAGCTGAACGGATCGGCGGCCGGGTTGGAACCCGAATACTGCTTCGCCGACACCACGCCGTTGTTGATGTACGGGTTGGACAGCCACACGTACGGCGGGATGGTCTGGAACAGGCCGATGCCGCCGCGCAGCTGCATCCGGCGCTCGGTGTCGAAGCTGTAATTGAAGGCGAAGCGCGGCTCGATCACCTTGTTCTTGGAGCCGAGCGACGTGTCGCTGCCGTAGCCGAACCGGCTCTCCCACACCGGCTGGCCCGGGACGGCGCCCGGGGCAGTGTTGGTGGCGCTCTCCGTGGCGACCGGCGGCGCATGGTCGGAGTTCGGGATGGCGACGCGGACGCCGAACACGAGCGACAGGTTGTCGTTGACCTGCCAGGTGTCCTGGATGAAGGGGCTGAACTGGCTGTACTTCCAGGTGCCGCCGCTGTCGCCCAGGCTGACGCCGTCGGGCAGGTAGTTCTTGACGAAGGTGCTGTAGTTGCCGGCCTTGATCTCGTCGACCGGGGTGCCGTTGCCGTTCTTGTCGTAGAAGCTGTACGAGCCGTGCAGCAGCTGGCCGAACACGTCGACGGTCTCGTTGCTGAGGTAGTCGAAGCCGGCCTTGATGGTGTGGTCGCCGGCGTAGTACGTGCCGGAGAAGGTGCCGGAGAAGCGCTTGCTGCCGATCGAGTTCTCGTGGCGATAGCGGTCCTCGCCGGCGATGACCCACGGCGCGGTCGCGTTGCTCGCGAAGTTCGCGCACTGCGAGGCCACCGCGGTGAAGCAGGCGAAGACTTCGGGCTGGTCGAGCGCGGCGCCGTTGACGTTGTCGTACTTCTGGTAGCCGACCTTCAGCTCCGTGCTGAAGTTGTCCGACCAGTCGCTGAACAGCTGCAGGGAGTAGTTGTCGGTCTTGTTGGTCGACGTGTACCAGTTGCTCGGCAGGATGACGCTGATGTCCTTGACGTACGAGGAGTACGGGGTGGGCTTGCTCTCCTCGGTGCGCTGGAAGGTCAGGGTCGCGCGCTGGCTGTCGCTGATGTTCCAGTCGAGCTTGGCGAGGGAGCGCTTGTCCTGCAGCGTCACGCCGCCGCCGGCGCCGTAGGTGCCGGTGTCGATGCCGATGGACTGGAACGCGCCGGCGACGTCGGCCACCTGCTGCGCGGTCAGCTTGCCGCTGCCGACGGCATCGGTGCCGACGCCGGAGATGCCGGTGATCTTCTGGTCTTCGTACGACACGAAGAAGAACAGCTTGTCCTTCAGCAGCGGGCCGCCGAAGGTGGCGCCCACGGTCTTGTTCTTGTCGAAGCCCGAATACTCGTCGCCGCCCAGGCGGCCGACCATGTTGCCGGCGTCCGTCAGCGCGCCGTAGACCGAGCCATGGAACTCGTTGGTGCCCGACTTGGTGACGGCGTTGATGTTGGCGCCGACCGAATCGGAGCCCACGTCGAACTCGGTGACCTTGATGTCGTACGCGGCGATGGTGTCGGGCGAGATCGGCGAACCGGTGAAGCCCAGGCCGTTGGCGTTCAGGCCGAACGGATCGCTCACGGACAGGCCGTCGACGCTGATGTTGTTGTAGCGGTTGTTGAGGCCGGCGACCGAGATCGAGCCGTCGTTCTGGTCGGTGATCGTGATGCGCGGATCGAGGCGCGCGATGTCGTCGAGCGAACGGTTGCCGCTGATGGCGGTCTCGAGCTGGCGGCCGCTGATCGAGGTGCCCACGCCCTTGTTCTCGGAACTGAAGGTGTCGGAGACCGGCGCGCCCACGACTTGCACCGCGCCCAGGTTGGTGACGTCGGTATTGAGGGTCGCGTCGATGTCGGCGACCTGGTTCAGCTGCAGGTACACGTTCTCGCGGGTCGACATGCCCGCCCCCGCCTTGTTCACCACGATCGTGTACGGGCCGCCCACGCGCAGGCCGCGCGAGCTGTAGTTGCCGTTGGCGTCGGTGACCGCGCGGCTGACCGTGCCGGACTCGGTGTGCGTGATCGTCACTTCCGCGCCGGCCACGGGCTGCCCATCGGCTCCCACGACATGGCCGATGACGCCGGAGGACGTGCTCTGCGCGAACAGGGGAGCGGCGGCGAACGCCGCGACAAGGGCCAGCGACAGCTTGGACAGCCGGACGCGATTGCGATGAGTCATCTCGTGATCCTCGAAATGCAGTTTTGCGTGGACGGAATACTTGGGCGGATGCGTGACGCGAATAGCGACGCCGACCGTCGTGAACGCTGCCTCGACGGCGGTGGTGTTCTGGAAATCCCCAACCCGTGCTCGGGGGCTTCGCGGGTTAACGTGAGTTTAACACGCTACCGGCGGCGCATGACAGGAAAAAGACGGCCCGGCGCACCCCGGCGGCGCACTCCGTCGGGCACCTCGGGCATCCCGCGGCCGGCCGCACGCTGTAACCGGTGACCCGGCCGCGCCCTGCCCGAGGTGCAGGTACACCGCGAGCCCGTCCAGCAACATCTGCACCGAGATCGCCACGATCACCATGCCCATCAGCCGCTCGATCGCGGTCAGCACCCGGGCCCCCAGGATCTTGTACAGGTAGGTCGCGGAGAACAGGATCGCGGCGGTCGCGACCCAGGCGATGAACAGCGCCAGGCTCCACGCGCCCATCCGGTCCGGCTCCTGGCTGCCCATCAGCATGACGGCGGCCATGCCCGACGGGCCGGCCACCAGCGGAATGGCCATCGGCACGATGAAGGGCTCGCCGCCGGGGAGTTCGCCCAGCAGGCCTTCCGGCGGCGGGAAGATCATCCGCAGGCCGATCAGGAACAGGACGATGCCGCCGGCGATCGAGACCGATTCCTGGCGCAGGTGCATCACCTCGAGCGCGTAGCGGCCGAAGTGCAGGAACAGCATCAGCACGGCCAGCGCGATCAGCATCTCGCGCACCAGCACGAAGCGCTGGCGGTGCGCCGGCATGCCGCGCAGCAGGCTCAGGAACACCGGGATGTTCCCGAGCGGATCCAGGATCAGGAACAGCAGCAGCGCGGCGGAGGCGATGGTCACTGGGGCGGGGAGACGGGAGGCGGGGGACGGGAGGCGGCGGATGCGTCGAAGATGCGGCCGCGGTACGGGGCACCGGCGGGCGACAGCAGCTCGACGCAGGCGGCCGCATAGGCCGATGGGTCGCGGGCGTCGTGGTCCTGGTCGGCGACGAAGGCGCGACCTCGCAGCGTGGTACGCATCGGGCCCGGCTGCAGGCCGCTGATGCGCGGGCCCTCCTCCCCGAGCTCGGCCTGGAGCATGCCGATCAGCGTCGCCAGTCCGTGCTGCGCGATCCCGTACCCGCCCCAGAACGCCTTGCCGGCCAGGGCCAGGTCGTCGATGGCGAAGACCACCGACGCGCCCTCCGACTTCGCCAGCAGCGGCAGGCAGGCCTGCGTGAGCCACCAGCGCGCGGTCAGGCCGATGTGCAGCGCGCGCGCGAAATCGGCGGGGTCGGTGTGCGCCAGCGGCGTCAGGCCGCGGAATTCCGCGGCGCAATGCAGCAGGCCGTCGAGGCGGCCGAGTTCGCCCTCGACGCGGGTGGCGAGCTCGGCGTAGTCGTCGGGCGCGGCGCCCTCCAGGTCGAGCGGATACAGCAGCGGCTCCGGCCCTTCCGCGGCGAGTGCGTCGTAGAGCCGGTTGAGCTTGGGCACCTTGCGGCCGAGCAGCACGACCGTCGCGCCCGCGCGCGCGCAGGCCAGCGATGCGGCGCTGCCGAGCCCGCCATGCGCGCCGGCGACCAGCACCGTGCGCCCGGCGAGCGCGCCCCCGGCCTGCGGGGCGGCAGGTTGTCCCGGCGCGGCCGCGCTCACGCCTTCTGCGTCTCCGCCAGCTGCACTTCCTTCAGCATCCGGGCCAGTTCGCCGGATTCGAAGAGCTCGAGCGTGATGTCGCAACCGCCGATCAGCTCGCCGTTGATGAACAGCTGCGGGAAGGTCGGCCAGTTGGAATAGCGCGGCAGGTTGGCGCGGATCTCCGGCTCCTCGAGCACGTTGACCGTGTGCAGCGCGCCCGCGCCGGCCTGCTTCAGCGCCTGCACCGTGCGACTGGAAAACCCGCACATCGGGAATTGCGGCGTGCCCTTCATGAAAAGCACGACGGGATGGCCTTCGATCTCGGCCTGGATGCGTTCGGATACCTGCATGTCACGGCTCCCTTTGAGGCCGCCGCGCCGCTGGTTCCCGCAGGGTTCGCGGGCCGGCAACGGGCGTGGGGGTAGAATCCCGCCATTGTAAGCCCCTCCCCCATGCCAAGGAGCCAGCCATGGCCATCGAACTCCCCGCCCTGCCCTACGATCGCGCCGCCCTCGAGCCGCACATCTCCGGCGAGACCATCGATTACCACTACGGCAAGCACCACAAGGCCTACGTGGACAACCTCAACAAGATGATCGCGGGCACCGAGTTCGAGGCGATGCCGCTGGAGCAGATCGTCCGCAAGGCGCAGGGCGCGATGTTCAACAACGCCGCGCAGGTGTGGAACCACACCTTCTACTGGAACTGCCTCTCCCCGAACGGCGGCGGCGAGCCGACCGGCAAGGCCGGCGACGCGATCGCCAAGGCCTTCGGCGGCTTCGACAAGTTCAAGGAGCAGTTCAGCGACCTGGCGGTGAAGACCTTCGGTTCGGGCTGGGCCTGGCTGGTGCAGCGCCCGGATGGTTCGCTGGCGCTGGTGAGCACGCCGAACGCGGCCACGCCGCTGACCGGCGAGGACACCGCGCTGCTGACCTGCGACGTGTGGGAACACGCGTACTACATCGACTACCGCAATGCCCGCCCGAAGTACGTCGAGGCATTCTGGAACCTGGTCAACTGGGACTTCGTCGCCGCGAACCTGCGGTAGAGCCGGCCCATGGCCGGCTGATGGTCACGGAGCCGACCATGGGTCGGCCCTACGGCTCCAGCCGCGCGACGACGGGCGCGACCTGCGCCTGCCGACCCAGCGCCTCGCCGGCGCGCCGCAGCGCGTCGGCGAGTTCGCCGTCCGCATCGGCGCGCAAGGTCGCGTGGCCGACCTTGCGGCCCGCGCGCGGCGCCTTGCCGTAGTCGTGCCAGTGGCCGCCGGCTTCGCGCAGGATCGGCGCCGGATCCGGCATCGCCCCGATCCAGTTCAGCATGCACGCGCGCCCGACCATGCGCGTGTCGCCCAGCGGCAGGCCGAGCACGGCGCGCAGGTGGTTCTGGAACTGCGACGTCTCGCTGCCTTCGATCGTCCAGTGCCCCGAGTTGTGCACGCGCGGCGCGAGCTCGTTCGCGAGCAGCTCGCCGTCGAGGCAGAACAGTTCCAGCGCGAACACGCCGACGTAGTCCAGCGCCTCGGCGAGCGCGCGGGCATGGGCGGTCGCCTTCGCTTCCAGCGCCGTGCCCACCGCCGCGGGCGCCAGGCTCGCGGACAGCACGCCGTCCACGTGCCAGTTCTCGGTGAGCGGCCAGGTGCGGAAGTCGCCGTCGCGCCCGCGCACGGCGACCACCGACAGCTCGCGCTCGAAGGGCACGAACGCTTCCAGGATCAGGCCGACCTTGGGCGCCTGCGCGCCGAGCGCGTCCCAGGCGGCCTCGACGTCGCCGGCGCCGCGCAGGCGGAACTGGCCCTTGCCGTCGTAACCGAGCCGCCGTGTCTTCAGGACGCAGGGCGTGCCGATGCGCGCGGCCGCCGCGTCCAGCTCGGCCCGCGTGGAGACCGGCGCGAAATCGGGAACGGGGATGCCGAGCTCGACGAACTGCGTCTTCTCCGCCAGCCGGTCCTGCGCGGTGGCCAGCGCGCGCGGGCTGGGGAACACCGGCACGCGCTCGGACAGCCAGCGCGCCGATTCGGCGGGCACGTTCTCGAAATCGAAGGTGGCCACGTCGATGCGCGACGCGAATTCGGCCAGCGCCGACTCGTCGCGGTAGTCGCCCACCACCATCGGCGCGAACTGCGCCGCGCAGGCTTCGGGCGAGCTGTCCAACACCAGGAAGCGCAGGCCCAGCGGCGCGCCGGACAGCGCGAGCATGCGGGCGAGCTGTCCGCCGCCGAGGATGCCGACCGTGGTCATGCGGCTGCGCCTGCGGGAAAGGTCATCGCATCCGCTCCGCGCCGCGGATCGTCGTTCGACGCGACATCGTCGGTCTGGCGCCGGCGGAACTCCGCCAGCGCCGCGGCGACCGCCGGATGGTCGGCGCCAAGCATCGCGGCGGCGAACAGGGCCGCGTTGGCGGCGCCGGCATTGCCGATCGCGAAGGTCGCGACCGGAATCCCGGCCGGCATCTGCACGATGGACAGCAGCGAATCCATGCCGTTGAGCGCCTTCGACTGCACGGGCACGCCGAGCACGGGCACCGCGGTCTTCGCCGCGAGCATGCCGGGCAGGTGCGCGGCGCCGCCGGCGCCCGCGATGATCGCGCGCAGGCCGCGCGCCTGCGCGCCGGCCGCGTATTCGAACAGGACGTCCGGCGTGCGGTGCGCCGACACCACGCGCACCTCGTGCGGAACGCCGAGCTGTTCCAGGCGGACGGCGGCGTGCTGCATCGTCTCCCAGTCCGAGCGCGAGCCCATCACGATGCCGACGAGCGGGTTGCCCGCGGCGCGTGGGCCAGCGGCGTGCGGGGTGGTGGCCATGGCGGCTCCGGTACCTGCCGTGCAAAACGGTATTCTAGCGGCCAATCCCCACGCCGCCACCGCCATGGACCGCAAGCTGCTCGACATCCTCGCCTGCCCCGCGACGCGCCAGCCGCTGGCGCTGCTCGAGCGCGACGGGCTCGACGCCCTCAACCGGGCCATCGCGACCGGCGGCGTGCGCCGGCGCGACGACGCCCCCCAGTCCTCCGCACTCGACGAGGCGCTGGTGACCCGCGACCGCAAGCTCGTCTACCGCGTGGACGATGGCATCCCGGTCCTGCTCGCCGACGAGGCGATCGGAACCGCCCAGGTCCCGGGATTCCCCGGTGCCTGACGCAATGCCGGCGAACGCGTCGACGGATGCCGCGCTCGCCGCGCTGCCGCCGCTTGCGCCGCCACCGCTCGAGCAGGTCGAAGCCGATGTCGCCCGTGCCCTGGCCGAGGACGTCGGCAGCGGCGACGTCACCGCCTCGCTCCTGCCCGACACCGCCGACGTCGCCTACCTGCTGTGCAAGGAAGACGCCGTCGTCTGCGGGCGGCCGTGGTTCGACGCCTGCCAGCGCGCGCTCGATCCGGGCGTGCGTATCGACTGGCGCGTCGCGGAAGGCGACCGCGTCGCCGCCGGCACCGTGCTCGCCACCCTCGCCGGGCGCAGCCGCGC